>CAJXBG010000064.1 GCA_913050215.1 uncultured Gammaproteobacteria bacterium | reverse complement strand
TGGTAGAGGTAAGGTCTTGAGTAAAAAACTGCCGTTTGGCACCAAATTGTTCTGGGGCGTTGGGCAGGTAGGTGAAGGTGTGAAAAACGCCGCATTCAACTCCTATTTACTGTTCTACTACAATCAGATTCTAGGTGTATCCGCGACGCTCACCGCGCTGGCACTTGCCATTGCTGTTTTTTTTGATGCAGTCAGTGATCCTCTGGCGGGCTCAGTGTCTGACAAGTTCTCTTCACGCTGGGGGCGCCGACATCCTTTCATGTTCGCTTCTGCCGCTCCGTTGGCTGTTACGCTGTTTTTATTATTTTTCCCCCCAGCAGATATGAGTGAGAACTTTTACTTCGGCTGGGTGCTGTTTTTTGCCATTGCCGTTAGAACTTTCCTGACGCTGTATCAGGTACCACATCTTGCCCTAGGTGCAGAGATTGCCCCTGACTATGAAGATAGAAACTCGTTGTTTGGTGTGGGTCTCTTTTTTGGTGCTCTTGGTGGTTACGGTTTTATTTTTATGATGTTGGCCGTGATATTTACCCCGCAGCCTGACCTGCCAAACGGCCTTTACAATGCAGCGGGTTATCCGATGATGGCAGCTATTGCGGGTATCACTGCCTTTCTTTCAATCATGCTGTGTGTCTGGGGTACTCGAAAAGAGATACCCGGTATGTCGCAGGTAACAGAAGCCGCAGAACCCCTGTCTCCAGGTAGGCTATTCCGGGAACTAAAAGTTGCATTTTCCAGCCCGTCTTATCGATCAATATTTTTTGGTTTGATGCTAGGCACCGTCGTGACTTCGGTTGAAACGACGTTGAATGCGTTTATGGGTGTACATTTCTGGGGATTGGAAACAGACCAACTGAAATGGATCCCGCTCGCAATTGCAGGGGGGTTGCCTTTCGGTGCGGTTTTAGGTGCGTACATGGTGCGTTTGATGGACAAGAAGTGGTGTTTGATTTTGCCTGCTGCCTTGACCATTATTAATGTGAACATACTGATCGTGTTGAGGCTACTCGACGTTCTGCCAGAGAATGGCGACCCTCTGATTTTGCAGCTCTTGCTAATCAACGTATTTATTACAGGCATCATCGCGCCCCCCATATTTATTACCATCAATTCCATGTTTGCTGATATTTCCGATGAAATTGAGCTCACCACTGGGCGCAGACAGGAAGGTATTATTTACGCTGCCAGAGCCTTCGCGCTAAAGGCGGCAGTTGCGCTTGGCACAATTGTCGGCGGGGTTATCCTCGATTTAATACAGTTTCCTGAGCAGGCATTGCCGGGTGAAGTGAGCCCAGATGTCCTGTTTAACCTAGGTTTGGCGCAGGGCCCAGCGACCTCATTGTTTAGCTTTTTTGGACTTCTCCTCTATTTTAGATACAGACTAACCAGGAGGAAACACAGAGAGATTCTTGAAAAACTGGCGGAACATAGGGGGCTGGCGGGCAACTGAAGCAAACCTGCCGAACCATCAATAATTGTTGACCCATATCAAAAATAGTTCAATTCAAAGCTTGAATCAGTCAGATTCGACCCAAGATAAGACCTATAGCGGCACGAATACACGCCGAAAAAGCGTGGAAAGGGTGTTAAGGACATTGTGCTCACTGGTTGTAGCGCATATCTGGAGAACGTAGATGACAACGGCGGTTATAAGTAATCAATTACCTGCTTTGAGCTCCGGTAGCCTCAACGGCTACCTCGATTCTATTCAGCAAATATCTTTACTGACAGCGGAAGAAGAAGTCGGTTTGTTCCTTCGTTTTCAGGAATACAATGATGTTGAGGCCGCAAGAAAAATTGTGTTGTCTCATCTTCGGTATGTTGCTTATGTCGCCCGCAGCTACATGGGTTATGGACTACCACTGGAAGATCTCATTCAGCAGGGTAACGTCGGATTGATGAAGTCCGTGAAGAAATTTAACCTTGATCATAAAGTCCGCTTGGTGTCATTTGCGGTTCACTGGATCAAGGCAGAAATACACGAGTTTATTCTGAAGAACTGGAAAATTGTTAAAATTGCGACAACCAAGGCGCAACGCAAATTATTTTTTAATCTACGCAAAGCCAAGAAACGCTTGGGCTGGTTGAAGGGTGAAGAGGTTGTTCGGGTCGCCGAAGATCTAGGGGTCAAACCTGAAGAGGTTGTGGAAATGGAGAATCGGCTCAGTAGGGTCGATGAAACCTTTGACCGTCCAGACGACAATGATGACGACGTTGTTTCGAGTCCTGTGGTGTACCTTAGCAATGGAAATACCGAAGATCCTGCATGGGTGACTGAATCTGAGGAAATATCCGACCAGAGAGCGTTGGGCTTAACAAAAGCACTGTCGGCGCTCGACGAGAGATCTCGTGATATTGTTCAAAGTCGATGGTTAGCAAATGAAAAAGCTGGCTTGAAAGATCTTGCGGAAGTTTATGGCGTGTCAATGGAGCGGATCAGGCAAATCGAAGCGAAGGCATTTGAGAAGATGCAACCCTATCTTGAAGCATCGTAGTGTCATCTTGAAGTATAGTAGTGTCAGCTAGTTTAGACGCTTAACCAAACCTCACGCGCCAAACCATCTCCCGCATCTTCGGGTCGCCCTCCAGAGTGAGCGTGCAATTCTCGACTTGCGCAATCGTTTTTTATGTTATCACCTTGCCCTACCTTCTGGTTTATGGGTGCAGCGGCGTGTGCCCGCTCGAGCCTCCGGAAAAGCATCCATGACGGTCCTTTGAAGTCAGAGTCAACTTTGATATGGTCAGAAACGTTTAGGCCTATCCGTGTATTTGGATAACGCACATCAATTGAATATTAGGGAGAAAACTATGTCGGAAGCGATGATCACAACAGACGCGAGTACTCTGGATTATCCAGCTCTGGTTGCAGACCTGAATCGTCTACTAAGGTTGAGAGCGACGCCTATCGGAATGAAGATGTTTAAGACACGTGAAGAGATGGAGGCGATACCTAGAATTCGACGTCCGAAGGATATTCACACCACCGATCAGATTGTTGGGCAAGCATGTCGAAATGGGTGGACTGTGGGGATTACCATGGATGATCTTGTTGGCGATCAGTGTGGTACCGTTCTTGGGTTGCATCCGCGGGATGAAAAGTGGCTCTCGGGGGACAAGATGCATGGTGTATGGTTCGGATCTCTCGAAGATTCCGCGGCTCACCAGAATGCAATGGATGTGCCTGATTACGGCACGCATGAAGCGATGGTTGTCAGTCCTCTGACTTCCGGCAGGTTAAACCCGCCGGACATCTGCCTGATCTATGCAACACCGGCACAAATGATTCTCTTTATTAATGGTTTGCAATGGCTAGGGTATAAGAAAATGGACTGGGGCTGTGTTGGCGAGTCTTCCTGCGCAGATTCATGGGGCCGGGCATTGAAAACAGGTGAGCCCAGTCTATCGATTCCCTGTTTCGCCGAGCGGCGTTATGGTGGTGTGATGGAAGATGAGTTATTGATGGCGATCCCCCCAGCATTTCTTCCGAAGGTTATCACCGGTATGGATGCACTGTCGAAAAATGGCCTGAGATACCCGATAGCGCCGTATGGCGTTACAAACGACGTAAGGGCAGGGATGGGGGCAAGTTATTGATTTTGCCCCAACGCATCAGCGTTCATGCTGCGCGCGCTAGGCTGCACTGAACCTCGATATTTATTGGTTAAAAATATCATCGGTGGTTGGCTTGTGAGGTTTCAAATTGATTTATCCCGGCCTTCCCAGTAAGGCGCGCGGACAAGCCGCCTTTGAATTTTTCCCGTGGGAAGTCGTGGCAGGTCGTCGGCAAAATCAATTGTCTTGGGACACTTGAAGTTTGGGAGGCGCGCCCTGGCAAACTCCCTTAGATCGTTAGCAAGCTGATCCGATGGTTCAATTCCATCATTTAGCTGAACGACTGATTTGACTTCTTCACCCCACTCTTCGTTCGGCACGCCGATACTGCATACATCGTGTACCGCTGGGTGTTGCATCACCTCATTGTCTACGTCTTGCGGGTAGATATTGACGCCGCCCGATATGATGAGTTCTGCTGTTCTCCCCGTAAGAAATAGGTAACCATCTTGATCAAAGTAGCCCATGTCGCCGAGAGTAAAGTAATCACCTCGATAGGACGAATCGGTTTTTGAATCGTCTTTGTAGTAGACGAACCTGCCTTGATCTGGCGCACGCATATAGATTGTACCTGTTTCGCCGGCACCAACCGGATTTCCCTCGTCATCTAGTATTTTGTTGTCGAATTCGGGGCCGGGTTTTCCAACGGTACCTGGTTTAGTGAGCCATTCCTCTGACCCGACGAGAAAACCGCCACCACCTTCGGTAGCCGCGTAGTATTCGATCAACACCGGACCAAACCACTCGATCATTTTATGCTTTACATGCACAGGGCAAGGGGCAGCACCATGAATGATCTGTTTAACACTACTGATGTCGTATTTGGCTCGAGTTGCGTCAGGTAGCGAAAGCATACGATGGAACATGGTGGCAACCATGTGACAATGGGTGACCTTGTGCTTGTCGATAAGTTCGAGGGTCTGCTCGGCGTCCCACCTATCCATCATGACGACGGTAGCGCCGGAAACGATTGGCGTTAGGACATCGATCAATAACGGTGCTGCGTGATAAGCCGGCCCGGTACAAAGATCTACCGGTTGATCGTGATTAAACCCAACCTCGGAATAATCAGGTAAAAGAACTGGTCTTTCTTTCCTGTAAACACCCTTCGGGTGACCAGTTGTTCCTGATGTGTACAACATCGTCCCGCCGTGAACTGGGTCCGAGATGTTCTCAGGGTCACACAGGGCAAGTTCGGTATCGTAGACTTGGTGACCGTTTATCTCTCCGCCAATCGCGAGGAACCGCTCAATTTTCGGCGCAAAAGAGGCGAGCGAATCTAGCTTGTGAGCGAATTGGTGTTCAGCAATGAATATCTTGGCGTCACTATTATTGACAATGTAGCCAATTTCCTCGCCGGTAAGGTGCCAGTTTATAGGTGTGACCCGAGTGCCGGTTCGAAATGCCGCCATCATCACTTCTATAAACTCGACTCTGTTGCTTGCTAGCAGCGCAATGCCATCATCCGGTTTTAGGTTCGCCTCTCTGATATAGTTGGCGAGCCTGTTTGCTTTGTCATTCAGGTCGCGCCAGCTATGTTCTCCAAAGCGATCGACCACTGCAGGTGCGGCTGGTTTTACAGCTGCGTGGACCGCAAGCGCCATGCCTGTAGCGGCAGCTTCGGTTGGGTCAATACGTGAATAGTCCAGAGCATTTTCGGTCATATTTTTACCTGATTGTTTGAGGCATGGTGTCTAAGTGTTTTGCGTGACTCGGGTAATATATCGACTGTTCCATATCGACTACAATCGTTTTTTAACCTTGACGGTGATTTGAACCGAATCAACATCTGCCTCATTACGATTGGTCAATGGAAAAGCAAAATCAATGTGTACGACGCTGCCAACATCGGCCTTGCTCGACGCGAGTCGAATGCCAAATCCTGCGTCGACAAGATATTTATTTTCAAGGTTTTGGTTGACGCCTGGCTGCCACACGCGTCCCGCGTCCAAAAAAAGCGCAAAGCCTGGTCGGACTAGATTGAGGATGTGCCAGTTAGTGTATTGCCTTTCTTCAAGGGTAAGCAGAAGTCTTCGGTCGCCTGTTTGAAACCGGTTGACAAAGCCTCGCGCACCGGTCGCGCCGCCGAGCACAACCTGTTGGTTGCTATTGAGATTATGCGTGTAGGTTGCGGAAATGCTTGCAAAAAAAGATCTCAGCGAGGTTTGGCTGTGAAAATAGCGCATCTCATACTGGGCGATAAGATCTTCGTCTCTTTCCGTCTCAAAATTCCAGAGACCGTTGAGTGAAAAGAAATGTTGTAACAGTATTTTTTCTTCGTAGAGGAGGGTATCAGAGAAACTGGTTGCGATTATGGCGCGGTCGCGATCAGAACCGAATTCCGTCGCAGCATAACCTATCCTGAAATTAAAATTATGACCCAGATGCAGGTCTTCGGTTCTGTAAATCTGGTCGATATTAAAGGCGGTGGTATAGTCGTCCTCGAGAGATTGGTAGTGTATAAATGGATACGAAAGACGTTTGCCAGTCGTTGGGATGGCAGGCGTAGGTAGCGCGTCCCCTGGAGAGAAGCGATCATCTCGATAGGTGTATCCTGCCAGCCACCGCTTTGTGACTTTGCCAACCAAACCACGGGAAACACCATAACTCATTTGGTATTCATCAATTTTGTGGTCTGTTTCGGTGACCTTTTCACCTTTTAGATATTGAGTTTCGGTTCGTTCAACTCGATTGATCCGGATATCCCATGCGCGCTTGGAATCAAGGGAGTAAAAAGGAAGTCTGATTCTTGCGGAACCACTGCTTCCATCGTCAGCATCTGTTATCGCTATCCTTGCGGCGACTCGGGTGCCCTGAATGTTTCTGTCTTCGTAGGCAATTTTTGTCGAAACCCGGTCAATGTCTTTTTTATGCGAGATTGAGGCAAGCTTCCCTGAGCCGAATAAATTGGATTCCCGAAGAGATATGCCGAAATTATTGTTTCCTCCCGAGCGATCAACATTCACCTCTGGTGTGAAAGACCAGACATCTTGTGTAATGACCTCTACATCGGTCACGCCATTACAGTGACTGACAGGAATAATCACGGCATCGTAAAGATATCCCGCATTTCTAAGTAGTCGGGCAGATTCCTCTATTGTTCTTGAGTCGTAAGCCTCTCCAGATCTGAATAGTAGTTCTTCTTGAATAGTGTCGGTTTTTGTTAACACGTGAAATCGATTGGCCCATCGATACAAGGCTTTGTTTTCTGTGGGGTTCGACTCGTCAAATATTGGAAGTCGTGAGATATAAACCCTACCGATACGTGAACCGGGAGGTAGCTTGTCCGCAATCTGATTTTTGATCTCTGAAGCGCTTATCTGCGAACGGGCGGCGGAGTCTAGTGATGTGCTAGCTTTATATTCTTGAATGCAACTGAGCTCTTCATTAGCCAGGACAGGATTAATATAAAGGAGGACCGAGAGAAGAACCGCGGAGAGGACTGGACGCATAAGTTTGCTGGGGCTGTTTAGCTTGCCTGAAGAATGAATTATATTCAGCTTGTATGATGTGACCGAGTAATAAAACTGCAAGATCATTAGCCCTCTATGGCAGCGCTTTGGCTTTCGTGTAAGGCGCTGATGTTATCAGATTAGGGTTGATCAGATAGCCAGGGTCCATTTTTCGCAATAACGGGGCAGAAACCCACTTATTGTATTATTATGGAAAATTGAGTGGGTAAAAATATAAATTATATCAAAGTGGGAAATATAGTTGAAAAATAGAGCAAAATTGAGGAAATATGATGAAAAATAACTTACTTTGGCCCGCTATGCGCTGGCCTGATGGGTATGAAGCCGAGATTGAAACCGCAGGTGACGATGCTGACTGTGTGTTTGTTAAGTCGCCTGAACTTGTTTCAGATGAGCAGTGGTCATCCTGTGATGCGATCATCAGTACGGCTGACCCTATATCGGGGGATGATTTCGAAAAGATTGGTTCAACGCGAATTTTGGTAACGCCTAAAGTAGGTTTTGACAATATAGATCTGGCCGCGTGGGGAGCGAGAGGTATACCTGTGTGTAATGTGCCGGATTACGGCACACAGGATGTTGCTGACCATGCGATGGGCCTCTTGCTAGGATTGATGAAGGGTATTAATCGCTATGACAACCGCCTGCGACAGGAGCCAAGAGCCAACTGGAAACCAATGGATCACCCTCTGGCTTTGCGCCTGTCCGAGGCGAAAATAGGGGTGGTTGGGCTAGGACGTATTGGTACCGCCATGACATTGCGTTGCAAGGCGTTCGGTATGGATGTCAGTTTCTATGATCCTTTCAAGAGTAACGGCTCAGATCTTGCGCTTGGCATCAAACGAGTTGACAGCCTTGAAGCACTATTTGCTAATTCGGACATTATCACTGTCCATGTTCCTCTTTCTGACGAGACGCATAATTTGATTGATGCTGAAGTCCTGAGTCACGCGAAGAAGGGGCTGGTTTTAATCAATGCTGCTCGAGGCGAAGTGGTTGATGCTGATGCGTTGTTTGAGGCACTTAAGTCAGGGCAAGTCGGTGGAACCGGCCTAGATGTGTTGCCGGAAGAACCGTCGAATATGTCACACCCACTGATAGCTGCCTGGCATGCGGAAGAAGATTGGATTGTTGATCGAGTGCTGATCACGCCACATTCAGCTTTTTACACGCCACAAAGCCTGTTTGATATGCGTACCAAGGGAATTACAGTTGCCCTGAAATACCTGCAGACCGGTAGGCTGGAGAATTGTGTCAACCAGGAGTTGATAGTAAACCAACGTTAGGAATGGCATCGCCCTGTGATTCAAGCATTTGCAGGATGACTCAGTTTGCCTGCATCGCGGGTTTAATGGCCTGCTAGGTTAAGTAGAAGCACTCGCTCGAAAGTGCGGCCTGCAGTACTCGAGAAAGACAAGGTGCAGGGTATAAGGGTAAGTGCTTATATCGCGTATTAGCGTTCGTCCAAGAACTGGGCGAGTGCACTTTCCATAGCCTCCTGATTCCCGGTTTTCAGCCGCCACCACAGAATTTCGAGCAAACCGTACAAACGCCGGTAACACTTTACAGATTCGATATTCTCTGTACCTCCATAGAAATCGAGAAACGTTTCCAGCTGCTGATTTGTTAACCCCTGTGTGACGGCGAATACCGCGATGTCAAAGGCAGGGGGGGTGACGTTAGCGTATTCCCAATCTAGAAAAACTATCCCCGTTGTTGTCACAAGGATATTGCCGGGATTGAGGTCATTGTGGCAAAGACGGTAGACCTTGCTGGTTGGTCTGTTTTCCCTGACAGATGCTTCACATAGGTCGAGTAGTTCGGTTCGGACAATTTGTCTGTTCTCAAGGTAGTCAGACAGGTGAGCAAATGGATCAAGCTCAGGGAACTCAGGTACTGGTAGGCTGTGGACCTGCGCCAGTTGACAGGCAATTTTCGGCAAGAGCTCGCTATGTCTGGCGAGATCGAATTGTTCGCCTTGTTGGTAAGTTAAAACTATAAATTCCGGTGCCCAGTAAACTAACGATGGAACAATGTTGCCTAAGCCCGATTGTTCAAGTGCCCATCGTTCAGCCGCACGGTGTAAGCCGGGTAATACCTGTTGCGTATTCAAGCGAATGACGAAGGCCTTTCCGCCAGAGATAACGAGAAAGGTTGAATTGCTAGCGCCACCTAGCTGTCTTTCCAGTCTGGGCCGTTCCGTTAATTTGTGGGGCCATTGAACCCAACTATCAACTGCGATTTTCAGGCGTGCGTGGATTGTGTGGCTAGCTTTTTTGACCATGAGCGCCATCCGAAACCAATGATGATTATGTAAATGACAAAAAGAAGGGCGGTAAAATACAGCGCACGGTCCAGATACAGATAGATAGATACCGCATCAATCACGAGCCAATAGGCCCAGTTCTCGTAGATCTTTTTTGTCACCATGTAAGTTGTTAAGACGCTGGCCCAGGTCGTGAACGAATCAAGGAAAGGGAGGGAAGCGTTTGTATTGATGGAAAGCAAATAGCCTGAGATGCCACTGATGACCACGACGGCGCTAATAGAAACAAGATGCGTTCGAATGGACCAGCGTGAAATCGAAAGCGCTTGAGTTCCGGCCTTGTCGCCTCCTCGCCATTGATACCAGCCATAAACTGCCATCAGCAAATAATAAATCTGTAGTCCTGATTCCATGTAGAGAGTCACGTCCCAGAATATGATCAGGAAAATGCTCGTGGAAGCTAGCGCAGCATACCAACAACGAATATCTTCGCGCACAGCGAGAACCAGATAAACAATCGCAAAAAACACTGCGAAAATTTCAGGGATAGAACTGTCTAGAAACTGATTGACGATTTCCCGAATTGTTTCCGGTGCGGTTTCCCAAAGAGAGCAAGCCCAAGTCGTCAACTGTCTGCCAAGCCTCTTAGGTCGTCCAGTAGAAATTTGATGACGAAAATACCTTTGCCCCATTTTTCCCAACTGAAACGAATCTCCTTCTTCAGGATTTCCATAATTTCGTCATACTCGCCAAACAACTGGGTGCTCAGATCATTTCGTGTGACGTGAATCCGTGGGTACCGACCAATACGATCAATAAACTCTGCGATTGCCGGAATGTATTCTTCCTTCAACGGGTAGAGACTGATGTCGACTGAAGCTTGTAGTAATGTTGTCATTCTCGTTGCCTCCTAGAGCTGATAGTCGCCAGTGATCCCAATCATCCTAGGTTCACCAAATTGAACGAAGGGGCGGGTTGTGTATCCATCTCGGGGGTCATTACCAAAGCTGCCGAAACCGCGAATCGTGTAGTTTTTGTTAGTCAGGTTTCGGCCCCATAATCTTATTTGCCATTGTTCTTCTTTGTAAGCAATGCTTGCATTAATGAGATTCATTTTGTCGCTTTTTTCACTATGCCGGTCCGAGAAGAAGAAATCGTCGCGGCCCTCGAATGAAAGGCTTGTGTGCCAATTTCCCCACCCTGTGTTGAAGCCCAGGTTGTAGGTATATGACGGTGCGTGTGCCTGGTCCCTGTTATTCAGGTTTTCGCCGTTCTCGTTAATATAGCGATCGAAGGTTGCATCGAGAATGCCAAGGTTAGCGAACAGGTTGACTGAATCTGTTGCTTGCCAATTGGTTTCGAGCTCTAGACCCTGATTAGTGCCCTCTGCAGCATTGCCATAATAATCGATAAACTCGGTGCTGCCGTTCGCTCTCATCCTGACGAGAGAACTTTTTACCTGTTGGTCTCTTCTGTCATCCATAAAAACCGCTGCTCGGATCTGAAGTGTGTCGTCCATTAAGCTGGTTTTGACACCTGCCTCGATCTCCCAAAGGTACTCCGAGTCAAATTCTCGCAGATCAGCATCAAGAGACCCATCTGTATTGAATCCGCCTGCTTTATACCCACGAGATAGACTGATATAGCCCATGGTGTTTCGCTCAAACATGTATTTGAGGGCTAATCTGCCGCCCCACATATTCTCTGTTGGACTAAAGCTCAGATTTTCAGAATCATTGTAGTCGGCAGACCTGCGTTCCACTCTTAATCCAGTCGATAGTTCTAGGAAATCACTTAGTTGGCTATCAAATTGAAAGAACAAGGCGCTGTTAGAGGCATCATTGCTGCTAAAGAAATCGTTCGCCTGAAACGTATAATTACGCTGCAGGTCGACGTCTGTAGTCAATGTATACAGGCCAAGAATCCAGTTCGTCTCTATCCCTAGCAGCATTGCAGGTGCTTGTGATATCACTCGGAGTTCCAAACTATTTGTATCTCTGTTTCTCGTATATTGGTCGAAAGACGTATAGCCAAAAGGGTGGAAGCCGGTAAAGGTCCAATCTTCATCGTAGCTGTATTCGGTATCGCTTCGTCCCAGAGCTGCGATTAACTGAATCTCAACATGTTCTAAAAGCCATCGGCTATCAAGAGAGAAAGCGGTTGAATCCTGAAGGTCGCGCCCGGGTTGATCGGACAACGTTGTTCTGGTGTTGTCCAGGGTAAAAGCGTCGTAACCGTTGTCGATATTAACTCTGGAGAGCGAGGTGTCGATCTGCCAACTTGAGTTGGGCTGGATTCTCAACTTTCCCCTGATAATTGATTCATTTCTTTCGTTTGTATTGTCAGTACCGAGATGCGCATTGGTATAAAAACCATCACTTTTGTGTTGCTGTAGTGCCAACCTGAATGCCACAGTGTCCGAAATGGGACCTGTTGTTGTTAATCCAACGGATTGATGTCCGTACTGGCCGAATTCGCCCGAGAGAGCTGTTTCAAAAACATTGGCTGGCTCGTTTGTTTTGATGTTAAGTAATCCTGCCAGGGCATTGGCGCCGTATCTGGTGCCTTGAGGCCCTCTAAGCACCTCTACTTGCTGAACGTCAAATAATGACGCGATTGAAGCAGCGCCACTGAAATCGACGTTATCAATCATCACGCCCACAGACGTGCTCAATGGCTGTATAAATTGACTGCGCTCGCCGATGCCTCTGATCTGAAAAAAACGGGCTCTATTAGTGCCGCCGGCGAAGCTGAAATTAGGAATAGCCGGGATTAGCGCTTCGAAGTGTTGGGCTGCCCGGTTGGCAATTTTCTCCTCACCCAGCACTGTGATGCTTGCCGCGGTGCCCTGATTTGTTTGATCTCTAAAATCGGCGGTGACGACCACTTCCTCCAGTGTGTCAGCTCGAAGATCATCTTGTGCCGCTAGCAGTAGGCTGGTATGCATGAAAATCGATATGGCTAGCGCCTTAGTCGCCAGATCAATTACACGAGTGGTTTTTAACGGGAATTTTAACATTTTGAGTCTCTTGAAAGTTTGTAAGAGACCCGGAGTTCAGACGGGATAAGACAATATGGGTCCTTTTCCTACGCCGGTTCTAGCCGGATCAGGTTCTAGGGTTCTCCACTTCGCGGAATCTCAGATCACGGTGTGCCGATGGCGCACGATGCCTCCCCTAAGGAACAGGCGTATTATCTACCTCATAAGTTGAAAAGTCATCTATGCGTTTCAGAAATAGATGTAGCGGTGGTTCCAAGCACTAGGCCTTTTTGCTTTGGGTGTTTTTTGCATTACTTGCGATCGAATGTCTTCAACCCAGCAAATTTAGAACTGGTTGTAATCAATCGGGAAATGCCTGTCGACAAACTGATCGCTGGCAGGCATCGGATATTTCAAACCGGTTGCACAGTTAAATAGAACGACTTTCTCATTTTTTGAGATTCGCCCTGAATCGATTTCCTGCGCTAGCGCCGCTGCCGTCGCTGCGCCTTCGGGACAAAGTAGAATGCCGTCTGATTGGGCGACGCGCGCTTGCATCGTCAAGATGGCTTCATCACTCACGGCGGTTGCAAAACCGTTACTCTCTCGAATCGCGTCCAGAATCAAGAAGTCACCGACTGCTGCGGGCACGCGTATGCCGGCCGCCTGAGTATAGGCATCCTGCCATAGCTCAGCGTAACGATGTCCTTCGTTATAGGCCTTGACGATAGGCGCGCAGCCGCTTGCCTGAACGGCAATCATTCTTGGCCTTCTTGAGTCTATCCAGCCAATTTTTTCGAGCTCATTAAAGGCTTTCCACATGCCAATCAGTCCTGTACCACCGCCGGTTGGATATAAAATAGCATCGGGCAGTTGCCAGTCGAGCTGCTCCGCGAGTTCAATCCCCATCGTTTTTTTACCTTCGATTCGGTACGGTTCCTTGAGTGTTGATACGTCGAACCATCCTCTTGCAGTCTTTCCCTCGCCAACAATTTTTCCACAGTCATTGATCAGCCCATTTACCGTATAGGTGTTTGCGCCCTGAAATGCGATCTCGCGAATATTTACCTGAGGTGTGTCATCTGGACAGAATACGTAACTCTCGATACCTGCCTGACTGCAGTAGGCTGCCAGTGCCGCACCTGCGTTACCGTTGGTTGGCATGGCCATTTTTTTGATGCCTAGTTCCTTCGCCATTGATACGGCTAATGCAATACCTCTAGCCTTGAACGAACCCGTGGGTAGCCGACCTTCATCTTTAATCAATATGGATCTCATGCCTAGCACAGACTGAAGATGAGTCGCTGGTAGAAGCGGGGTCATGACTTCTCCGAGACGCGTAATGTTTTTTAGGTTGCGTATTGGGAGTAGTTCTCTGTATCGCCAGAACTCGGGAAGTCTGCCGTTTAGTGCTGTCTTTGGGAAAAACCTTTTCACCGCATCCAGATCATACCGAACTAACAGCGGTTTACCTGTTTCAGAAAGGTTGTGGATTTTATCAGCCGGATAAACCTTTCCTGTTTCGCTGCACTCTAAATGGCTAACAAAAGTTTGTGTATCGAGAGATTGGTCAAGCATGAAAGGGCTCTCAGGTGGCGTGTTTTGTGTAAGGCAGATGGCTTGTTTGGCTAACGATGAATGCAATGTTTCTACGTTATTCCGGAACTATGACAAAGATGAACGGTGAATGCGAGCATACCTGTTCACACTGAAAGCATGACCAGAGACCATAGACCTTGACCATGCGCCCTGACCAGATAACGGGTAGACCCGATGGGCATGATAGAAATGCTGAGGATTTAACTGAAGAATGAAGCACGGATTAACTTGAGATTGGCTGGTGAGGTTGGCAGACTGCCTTTTTAGGACTTTGAAGGCGGTCTGGCATGAGCGAAATATTTCTTTCCGAAGATGAGGTGTCAAAACTAGATCCTTGGTCTGTTCCAATTGATGAGATTGATGTTTCGCAACCAAATCTGTTTAAGACCAACGCCCATTTTGCTTTCTTCGAGCGCTTGCGTAAAGAAGCCCCGGTTCACTACTGTAAAGACAGTGTGTTTGGTCCCTTTTGGAGTATCACTCGATTCAACGACATTATGTCGGTGGATAAAGATCACCATAATTTTTCCTCGGTCGGAGGCGTGTCGCTTGGAGATCGTCCGAGTGACTTTTATACGCCTAATTTTATATCGTTAGACCCTCCGGAGCATGATGGTCAGCGAATGGCGGTGACCGGTGTTGTCGCACCGACCAATTTAGCGGCGCTTGAAACAGTGATCCGGGAACGTGCCGCCAAAATTCTCGATGACCTGCCAGTTGGAGAAACCTTTAACTGGGTCGATAAAGTTTCTATCGAGCTTACCACTCAGATGCTAGCAGCCATTTTCGACTTTCCTTTTGAAGAGCGACGCAAGTTGACTTATTGGTCAGACCTGGCGACCTCGACTGTCGCTACGGGCGGGTCAATGCCCGAAGAGTCACGGCGCGAAGGTTTAATGGAGTGCCTTGAAGTGTTCACCCAATTGAAGCGCGAGCGTGAGAGTCGAGACCCTGCCAAGCACAATGATCTCGTTACTATGATGGCTCATAGTCCAGCGACTAAAGACATGGATCCGATGGAGTACCTGGGTAATCTTATATTGCTGATTGTAGGCGGGAACGATACAACAAGGAATTCAATCTCTGGAGGAGTGCTGGCTTTGAACCAATTTCCCGAGGAGTATGACAAGCTTCGAGCCAACCCTTCGCTTATCCGTAACATGGTCCCTGAGATTATCCGTTGGCAAACACCCCTTTCCTATATGCGGCGTCGTTGCTTGAACGATACAGTTGTTAACGGTCAGACAATTAAAGCAGGCGACAAGGTGGCTATGTGGTATTGCTCAGGAAACCGCGATGAAAGGGTTATCGACAATCCGGACGCTTTTATTATCGATAGGAAGCAACCGCGGCACCATCTGGCATTTGGATTTGGAATTCATCGTTGTATGGGAAACCGACTGGCGGAGATGCAGTTGCGCATAATCTGGGAAGAGATTTTGGCGAGGTTTTCTCGTGTTGAAGTTGTTGCCGAACCCGTGAGAGTCGCCAGCAATTTTGTTAAGGGTTATGAAGAATTACTCGTCGTTGTTCATCGCAAGTAAAAGACGCGTTTTCTGATAGCGCAGTGCTCGCAAGAGGAGATTTCTGTCGACAAACTAGCCGGTGCTTTTTGTCTACGCAGTGGCAACTGCACTTTTCTCTTTTGTTATGCTAACAAACACGGCAAGTGCAGCCAGTGTTAGAAACAACGCGAGAATAAAAGCGGCTCCCGGGAAATAGTAAGCAGACTGGTCTTCGGTAAAATAAGCAAATATTTGAGTCATCATGAGGGGACTTATGATCGAAGTGAGGCTCATGGTACTGGAAAGTCCTCCCTGAAGTTCTCCTTGTTGGCTGGCGTCAACCTGACTTGAAGCTATGCCCTGCATTGCAGGACCAGCCAAAGCACCAAGCGCTCCGGGTATCATTGCAAGATACATCATCCAAGGCGCAACCGCGGCGCCATACCCTAGAAAAGCGATCGCGGTAAAACTCATACCGATGATACCCGCCCAGCGAAGTCCGGTGCGTGGTATGACCCATCGGATCAGAAATCCCTGAACCAGCGCCATACAAATGCCGATAAACATCAGTGACAACCCGATGTCTTTGGGCGTCCAGTCAAACTTTTCGATGGTAAAGAAGCTCCAGGTTGCGGGTAGTACGTGGTGACCAATGTTATAGAGAAACATGACAATGATTATGCCGATCACCAGCGGGATTTTTTTAAGCTGCAGCAGCGTCCCGACTGGGTTGGAACGTTTCAGCTCAAAAGGTCGCCGGTTCTCCGGTGCAAGAGACTCTTGGAGAACGAGGAAGCCAAAAACAAGATTAAGCAATGAGATAACGCCCGCAGCAAGAAAAGGCACTCTTGAGCCGTACTCCCCAAGGAACCCGCCGATGACCGGGCCAAATACAAAACCCATGCCAAAGGCAGCACCAATGAGTCCAAAATTTTGGGCCCGCTTATCCTCGGGGGTGACGTCGGCGACATAAGCGTTACAAGTACTCATAGTTGAAGCGCCGATACCCGAGATAAAGCGACCAATAAATAACAGCAGCAGGGATTCTGCGAAGCCCATCAGCATGTAGTTGACTGCCATCACGACTAAAGAAAACAGTAAGACCGGTCTGCGGCCAAATCTGTCGGAGACATTGCCGATGATGGGCGAAAACAAAAATTGCATCACCGCATAAACAAACATCAGCCAGCCGCCATAGCGGGCAGAGTTGCCGAGGTTCTCACCGGTTATCTCGATGAGCAGGTCCGGTAACACTGGCATAATGATGCCGAACCCGATGGAATCCATCAGGGCGGTCAGAAAAATAAAGACCAGGGCGAATTTATTCATAAAGATTTAAGGCTAAAGTTGGCGCTTGAACATCGCAAGCATTCGTTCCCAGTGTCGCTCCGAGGCATCTTTGTGGTAGAGCTCCCGTTGCGGGAAGACGAAGCCATGATGAGTGTCAGGATACCACTCGATACGGTAGTTAATGCCGGTTTTTGCCAGATAGGCATCAAGAGACTCAATCATTTCCGCAGGCGCCCAGTCATCGGTTTCGGCACACCCTATGTAAAGTTCCCCGGTGATATTTTTCGCGAACAAGTGTGGAGAGTCAGCTTCCTCCGTGAATAGGCGGATACCATGAAAAGAGGCCGCAGCTTTAATGCGTTCCGGATACTTACCCGCAGCGTAGAACGCAAAGGGACCACTCATACAATAGCCGACAACGCCGACGCTGCCATCAGAGGCATCGGCATCACCTGCGGCGTGTTTCAAGAGTTGTTCGCAGTCACTCAGCACCAATTCATTGGATAAGGCGTTCATATACCCAAACATGACCTCGCGGCTCTCGGGTGATCCATCACTGGTAAAATCTGCGATGTCTCGATAATACATATTGGGTAGCATGACGTAATATCCCGACGATCCGATGCGCCTGGCCATATCATGCAATTCTTCTCTTTTACCCGGCGCATCCATCAGAAAAAGAATAACCGGATGAGGTCCATCCTCTTCAGGGCAGGTGATGAAGGTGTTCATCTCGCCGTGTTCGGTCGAAATATTGACGTGTTGATCTTTCATAACTTCTCTCTGTCACGTGTTGGCTAAAACCCGATGTCAACATGCTCTCCGCCGCACTGTCAATTTAAGTTTGCTCTCGAGATTCATCGGAACGCATGAAGTCGGTGACAAAATCGCGTAGCATGCGAACTTTTTAGATCCAAGAGAAAGACTATGGCGAGCACAATAACAATCGGTAAGTTAACAATCGATACTGGTTTGCATTCACTGGTGGAAACGCAAATGACGCCGGGCACAGGCCTTGAACCTGAGCAGGTTTGGGCAGGTTTCGAAGATATCCTCCAACAGATGATGCCCAGAAATGAGGCGCTGTTAGCTCGCCGTGATGAGCTGCAGAGTCTACTCGATCAGTGGCACAGGGATCATGCCGCGGAAAAGCATGATCCAGCAGCTTACAAAACATTTTTGCGGGAGATCGGTTATCTGCAGGATGATCCTGAGGATTTTGTGATTGAAACCAGTAATGTAGACGACGAGATCGCATTAATGGCGGGTCCCCAGTTGGTTGTGCCCGTTGATAATGCCCGCTTTGCTCTCAATGCCGCTAATGCGCGCTGGGGTAGTCTTTACGATGCCTTGTACGGCACTGATGTTATATCCGAGCAAGACGGTGCTGAGAAAGGTGCTGGTGGATATAATCCTGTTCGCGGAAATAGAGTTGTCGCCTATGCAGCCGACTTCCTTGATCAACATTTGCCACTCACCGAAGGCAGCCACGGCGCGGTGAGTTCATACAGCGTTGTGAACGGTGAGCTCAACATGGTGCTTGAGTCTGGCATCGAGACTCGTTTGCAAAACCTAGATCAGTTTGCCGGATATGCCGGGGCCGCAGAGAAACCTGACGGTATATTGATGCTGAATAACGGCCTGCATCTCGAAATACAAATTGATCCAAATGATTCGATTGGCAAGGATCACCCCGCCGGCGTGAAAGATATTTTGATGGAGTCCGCTGTTTCAACGATTCAGGATTGTGAGGATTCGGTTGCCGCGGTTGACGCTGAAGATAAGACGCAGGTTTATGCTAATTGGCTCGGGTTGATGAAAGGAGATCTCGCTGAAGAGTTTAACAAAGGCGGGAGTGTTGTTCGCCGTGAGCTCAATGGCGACAGAAGCTATTGTGATACGAATGGAAATCCCATGGTACTGCACGGTAGAAGCCTTTTGTTGGTCCGTAATGTCGGGCATTTGATGAAAACCGATGCGGTTTTGTTTGATGGAAAAGAGATTCCAGAGGGAATCCTCGATGCGATGATGACGAGCCTGGCGGCGATGCATGATCTAAAGGGTACCGGTAAACTTGGAAACTCAAGGAAGGGTAGTGTCTATATCGTTAAACCCAAAATGCATGGCCCGGAGGAAGTCGCTTTCACTGTTGATCTGTTTGCAATGGTAGAAGATGTCTTGGGTATCGCGCCGAACACTCTGAAGGTCGGCATTATGGACGAGGAGCGCCGTACAACAATTAATTTGCGGGCGTGTATTGCCGCCGCCCGGAAAAGAATCATTTTTATCAATACCGGATTTCTTGACCGAACCGGTGATGAAATTCATACCAGCATGGAAGCCGGTGCAATGGTAAGGAAGAGCCTGATGAAACAACAGGCTTGGATTGGCGCCTACGAAGATTGGAATGTTGATGTGGGGCTTGCGGCTGGATTACAGGGTCGAGCGCAAATTGGCAAAGGCATGTGGGCTAAGCCGGATGAAATGGCCGAAATGATGCAAACTAAGATCGGTCACCCCGAATCTGGCGCGACGACGGCCTGGGTGCCCTCGCCAACGGCCGCAACGTTGCATGCGATGCATTATCATCAAGTCAGTGTTGCCAGTCAGCAAAACAAATTAAAAGATAGAGCAGAGGCAGATCTTGGTGCCTTACTCACGATACCGCTGCTTGAGGGCACCAATCTGTCATCCAGAGACGTGGAGCTTGAGCTGGACAATAATGTTCAAGGGATTCTTGGATATGTTGTTAGATGGATCGATCAGGGCGTGGGTTGCTCTAAAGTACCGGATATTGATGGCGTAGGGTTGATGGAAGACCGTGCGACTTTAAGAATATCCAGTCAGCATATCGCGAATTGGTTACACCACGGTATTTGTTCCCCGGAGCAGGTGACCGAAACGATGCAGCGCATGGCTGTGATTGTCGATGAGCAAAACGCATCGGATGCGGCTTACTCAAATATGTCGCCTGACTTTGAAAACAGTGTTGCCTTTCAAGCCGCGAGCGATCTTATTTTCAAGGGAATGGAGCAACCAAGTGGCTATACTGAGCCTTTGCTTCATGCGCGAAGGCGAGAAGCCAAAGCCAGACAGCGAAAGAATCCTGCCTAACGTTTTATTTATTGAGTTCCGTTGACGATGAAAGGTGAAAGCGCGGGCTCTGCTGTATCGAGCGAACGAGGGACTTCCAGCTGACGATAAGCAGGTAGTCATGCGGCTAATTTTAGGATTTGGGGCAGGGTTATCAGGGCACCAAAGATGGTGACCCTGCGACTTAAATTTCGACTATCGAAACGCTAGGGCAGTAAGGCACCACCTTCAATGTCAATTGTTGTGCCGGTCATGTAGGCATTCGTTAACGTAAGAATGACGGCGCTAGCCACTTCTTCCGACTGTCCTGGGCGCTTCAACGGGATATGTTGTGTCCCTTTGGCGAGTATTTCCTCTTTTTTGTCTCCCAGATTATCAAACATGCCTGTTGAGATTGTGCCCGGCGCAACCACGTTAACTCGGCGTGGAGCCATTTCAACCGCTAGTGCTCGACTCAGTCCCTCAACAGCATTGCCAACACAGGACACCGCTGACATGCCCGGGTTGCATTTTCTGGCTGGGAAACCACCTAGTAGCGTGATGGAACCGTCGTCTGTCATGTAAGGCGATGCTTTGCGAATGACGTTACAGTAGCCCCAGAACTTGTTAAAAGCCTCACGAAACTGCTCGTCCGTCTGCTCTATAAAGGGGGCCATGGTGCGGTTTGCGCCGGTTGCTGCAGCAACGACATGGTGAATAATACCTATCGACTCAAAGAGGGTCGTTAGAGCATCGAGGTTGTGGATATCAAGCGTGGAAAAACTGATGCCCGGGTTACCTTCAGCGGCAGCGGCGGCTCTATCCTCTGAGCGACCCACAGCCCATACTTTTGCGCCCTGAGCCTTGGCCATAACAGCCGTCGCTAGTCCAATACCTGATGTCCCTCCTATTACCACTACATTTCGATCGACTAGGCTCACCATTTTCCTCTCCATTTTGATTAAATAAAATTCATCGCGATTAGCGCACGCCGCAGTTTGGTGCCGCGGTAGACCTATGCTACATTCACGCGCTTGATATAAGCAACATTAAAGATTTTGAGTAAGGTAGCATGTTTGCATGTCTACGAAACGGTTAAGGAAAGGGAGATATACCAGAAGTGACTACCATTGTTGAACGACCTGCGTGGTTTCAAAAAGCGCTTGATGCAAAAAGGCAAGATGGTGTCGTTGAGGTCGCTGATTGCAATATTCACTTCGCAACCTGGGGTGAGATTGGCAAGCCAGGCATTGTATTGATCCACGGTAGCAATGCACATCTTGAGTGGTGGCGATTCGTTGCGCCCTTCCTAAGTGATCAATTTCGAGTAGCTGCAATAGATTTGTCAGGTAATGGTGATAGCGAGTGGCGTGAACAGTACTCTGGCAAATTATTTGCTGAAGAAGTGATGGCGGTTTGCAAAGCAGCAGAGCTGGGAGAAAAGCCGTTTGTTGTTGCCCACAGTTTTGGCGGATTTGTAGGGCTAGAAGCTGGGCATTATTTTGGTAAGTCGCTTGGCGGGATTATATTTGCTGACTTCACTGTTGAGCCTCCTGAAAAATATGTGGAATGGGGAAAACAAAAGGAAGAGCGGGGCGGTGAACCGATTAGGCCGACTCGAGTTTACGAAGAGAAGGCGACAGCGTTGGGTCGCTTCAGGATGGTGCCCGAGCAACCTTGTCAGCACCCCTATGTTATTGAATATCTTGGAACACAATCACTTCGCGAGGTCGATGGGGGTTGGACTTGGAAATTCGACCCAGCGCTATTCGATCATTTGGAAATGGGCACCGATCAGAGAGACAAGTTTGTTAATATTTCATGCCCAACGGCGGTAATTTTAGGAGAATTCAGCACGGACGAAGGCGCCCTCAGCGCGCCCTACCTTGAAGAGATATCAGGTGGTTTGTTGCCAATGTTTGTGATTCCCGGGACTTATCACCATTTTATGTTTGACGAACCTATGGCAACGGTAACTGCCATTAAAGGAATATTGCTGAATTGGCGTCGAGAAGAGAACGTTGATGAGCTCAATGCCCGTTTTGGTGCGTTTGGCAATGTGTAGATGCGAGTGGATAAACAGAGCCCGCCGTTATTAGAATGGGCAAGCGGCCGGATTCAGCACGGCTCTTTTAAAAAATAGGCAAATTCAAACAGCCATAATTTTTACGTCTTGTAAGCACACAGAAAAATTGAATCCCTTCTAACAAGTAGGCGAACCACGGGTTCTGCTTCTTCCTCTTCTGTACATTTTATGTTCAACACATAGGTGCTGAAATTTAAGCACTCATCGACTTTATCGTGCTGCTCACCCTAAGACGCGCGCCCAGCTGGCTGCCGAGCTATAGCAAAACGCAAGAATCCACGATAAATCGAAACATACAAGCGCAAAGAAATAGCCGACAAGTCAGCCTAACGCCAGAAATATGTTGGTCCCTCGTATCCTCTGTCTGCCATAACGTTTTGTCAGGCGAACCCCGTTAGGGGTAAACACATACATTTCGTTGCTTGACCGTCGAGCATCTTTACACACGTTTAATAACTGTCGAATATCTTTACACTTTGGTAGAATCAAAGAGCCAAATATTTGGCCTATGACCTATAAGGGTGATCAATGGGATCTGATTTAGACGCTGGCATAAAAAACAATCACAGCGAGCCAGAACCTGATTCTTTGAAAGCAGAAACCCCCGCTGCTCAGCACCCGGAATACTACGTTGATAATCCCGGATTGCTGCTCCAGGGTACCTATACTCAGGTTGGCTTCGATCTTGTTATTACTGGCTCCGGCGGCGAACAGCTTGTCATCGGTGATTATTTTACCTTTCAGCCGCCACCCAACCTTATGTTTGCGCCGGGTATTGGTATTTCTCCTGTCATGGTTGAAGGGTTGCTTGTGCAGGCTCAGCCGGAATATCAATTAGCAGGTCCCGCTCCGGATGATGTACCGATGGTCAAAATTGGGACAGTCTCCGTCAAAGTTGGAAACGTATTTAGAGAAAACAAAACCACCGGAGAAAAAGAAGCGCTGAGTAAGGGTGATGACCTTTACAAAGGCGATATTCTCAGTGTCGAAGGCCTCGGCGGTCTGTATGCGAAAATGACAGATGGCACCAGATTTAACTTGGGCGCTAATAGTCGGGCCGTGCTGAAAGATTATGCCTTTGATCCTCAAGCGGAAACCGGTACGTTTTCCGCCCACGTTTTACAGGGTGGCTTTAAATATAAGAGTGGGTTGATCGGAGAGTTTTCGGCGAAGCGCGGGGCAACCGATAATCACGCGACCATCTCAACGCCATCTGCTGTGATTGGTATTCGCGGAAGTGAACTTGAAGGAAATTATGACCCGGTTTCTCTTCAGACGACCGTCATCCATCGATCAGGCCTGTTAACGGTTACCGACATTAATGGCAATAACCCCACTGTACTCGCCGTGTCAGGTAACGCCGCGACAATCCTGATTGGTGGCAATCCGCAATTTGTTTCGCAAGCATCACCGCAGCAGCAAGCAGCAATACAGCAGGCCCTACCTCCGGCAACGAATGAGGAAGAGGTGGAGGATACGACCGAAGAAGAAGGAGAAGAGGCTCAGGAAGGCGAAGGTGATGAGTCGGGCGAAGGCGAAGAAACGGAAGGTGAAGGAGACGAAGAAGCATCCGAGGACGCCGAGGAACAGTCAGGGGCTGAGGGAGAAGAAGAGGCTGAGGCAGAAGAAGACGCCCAAGAGGAAGAAGAGGCCGAGGCAGAAGAAGACGCCCAAGAGGAAGAAGCTCAGGAGGAAGAGGCTCAGGAAGAAGAAGCTCAAGAGGAAGATGCTCAAGAGGAAGCTGAAGCTCAGGAAGGAGAAGCGCAGGAAGCTGAAGGTGAGCAAGCTGCCGAAGACGCTCAAGAAGGAGACGCGCAAGAAGGTGAGAGCGCCGAGGGAGATGCCGCGGCTGAGGCAGAAAGTGCCGGTGCAGAAGATGCTGGTGCAGAAGATGCCGGTGCAGAAGATGCTGGTGCAGAAGACTCAGGTGCAGAAGATGCTGGTTCAGAGGGCGCTGGCGAGTCGACAGATACAGAAGCAAGCGGCGCCGAAAGTAGTGAAGGCAATACTGACTCTGATGTAGCATCGTCCGAGGGTGACTCAGCCTCAGGCCCAGAAGGTTCAGGCCCAGAAGGTTCAGGCCCAGAAGGTTCAGGCCCAGAAGGCGCCGGCGATAG
>CAJXBG010000063.1 GCA_913050215.1 uncultured Gammaproteobacteria bacterium | reverse complement strand
CTGTCTATGGCGATTAACAATGTTTCGATTAGGTAGCCATACTGCTAACAGAGCAACCCAGCGGTGAAGACTATCCTGATAAATCCTCTGTTCGCCTTAAACATTGGTGACTCATTGAATATATCCCTATCATTGAATAATTCAGGCTTGTCTAGTTGTCGTTAGCCCGTGTTTGGGATGATATGTGAGGAAACTGTTCATGACCAATTTATATATTCAGGTGCTTAAGAACAAATTTATCATCCAAATACTTGATAATAATGAATCGCGTGAAATATTCCTCCCTGAGAAAAACTTCACAACAAAGCGACTGTTAGTCGGCAATTTTAGCGCGGCTCAAGACTGCCTTTCAAAAGCGATAAAACGCCTGGTGCCAAAAAAGTTATTTACACGAAAAAAAGCAGCGGTCGTTATGCACCCCATGGAAATGTATGAAGGCGGACTGTCTGAAGTTGAAGAAAGAATTTTAAACGAGTTAGCCTTTAGCGCGGGCGCTATTAAAGTTGCCCTACATACTGGCGCCACATTAACAGCAAAAGAAGCAAGGCATAAAATTAAAGACTTGTAACAAATGACAGAAAGAACGCCCTTTTCGAGTTTAGTCGGTTAAAGGCAAATCGAGATGTCGTCGGCGAACAGGCGTTGTGTTGACGCATCAGTTGAAGGAGATGAATATTGAATTATAATAAAACGTGGAAACCTCTGATCATCACGGGCTTCGTGCTCGCGATCAATGGCCTCATATTTTTGCTTATTGGCCTGACTACAGATACTGATAGTTTCTGGGGACTAGCCGCCGGTTGCGCTGGATCAGGGGTCGCTCTTCTAATCGTCGGCATGCTTCATCGCAAGAAGGCTTTTGAACGTACCTAGCGCATTACATCTACGCGCAATAAAGCGAGACAACCCATGGTATATAACCTTACACAACTGCTACTGCTTGGCACCGTTTTCTTAATCTGGATGGCCGGTACAGCTTACTTTTGCGCCTATCTGGCAAAAGATACAAGTCTAAGCAGGATGGGTTGTGCCCAGTTCGGTGCTTTACTATCCCTGATACCACCCTTAAATATTCTCTACATTGCATTTTTAATATACAGACGCAGTACAAGTAAAAACGCTGCGAAAAAAACGCACTAAGTCGTTGAACAAAAAAAATGTTACCTAGGCACTACTCAGGTATGAAAAAAGAGCCATCCACTTGCTCCTTACAGGCAGACATCTCAGCTTTGCGATTAACACCTGTTGGCGACATCACATCGCATTGCACAGGCAGGTAAGTTGAACTTTTCATTTAAGAAAACGCTGTTATGCGGCGTGCTCACCGGATCGATAATTTCGAGCACCGTCACTATATTCATTACGCTCTGGGAGTGGATTGAGAACCCCGGAGGCATCTTTCATGATTCAGATGGCACTCGCTGGCGCTTTGTACTTGATACTGCACTGAGTTGGCTATGGCCGACTTTTTTAACCTGGACGTGCATCGGTATTTTGATTTACCTGATATATAACTTTGCGCGGCAGACAATCAGATCAGATGTCGACGACGCGAATAATTAGCTGAAGGTATCATAGGCGCTTTAAGTCAGACGTCACTGTCAATACGGCAAACCTTGAGTAACCACGAACCGTGGTATACCTTTGTTTTATCTTAGATTGATGAATTTCTAGCAAGGAAATTAAAAGATGTCACGGACAGGAGAAATTAGCGAAATTTGGCGCTTTCCCGTGAAATCCATGCGTGGCGAGTTACTCAATCGTTGCTCGGTTGGATACAAAGGTCTGGTTGGTGATCGGGGTTGGGCGATAAGAGACGATGAAGCCGGTGAAGTGAGAGGCGGCAGAAACTTACCTGGACTGCTCAATAGTTACGCTCGCTATCTTGAATCTCCACAAGCAGAGCCTTACCCTCCAGCGATGATAACGTTGCCTGATGGCGAAGAGCTGATGTGTGATGATCAAGCCTTCAATGCAAAACTTTCTAAAATACTAGGGAAGCGGGTTTCCATTTGGCCAATACTACCTGAGGAGGAGCTGGACCATTACAAGAGATTGCCTGCTGATATCGCCGAGGTAAGGCGCCTCTTTGCGCGAGAGGAAGGTGAACCGTTACCCGATATGAGAGACTTCCCCGAGCACTTGAGGGACTATATTTCCCCTCCAGGCACCTATTTCGATGCTTATCCTATTCATATTCTCACAACCTCAACTTTACGTTACGTCAAAAGTCTCAACCCTGAATCAGACTGGCGCACAGAACGTTTCAGACCTAATCTTGTGATTGATACAGGCGATGAGCCGTCACTCATAGAGAATTCCTGGATTGGCAAAACACTCTATATTAATGGCGTCGAGTTAACCTGCATCAGGCCTGCACCAAGGTGTGCCATGACAGCTCACCCTCAAGGCAGTGACATTGAAAAAGATCCAAAGGTGCTGCGCACCATTGTCAAAGATGCAGACCAAAATCTAGGCATATATTGCGAAGTTAAAACAACGGGCCAGGTCAATACTGGTGACGCGATAGAAATTTACTGAGCATCTGTTTCGCGAAGACTGGCGCCCAGCTGGCTTGTCGCTTCACTCGGCACGAACCTACGGCCGTTCGATAGTGGCAATTAAACCCGATTAGCCATCACTTAAACCCGTAACTGAGCGCAAGCAGCCCTAAAAGTGCTATCAACACTTAAATTATTTAAGGAGATTGGGCGATGCAAACAGTGTCACTTGCCGCGTTAGCAACAATGCTAATTATAAGTTGCGCATTTACATATTCAGCATCGTCGAGAGACAGAACTCTAAGCCTGCTTCTCAACCAGTATGCGGCTGACGATGAGCCTGGCATTCAGTATGTCGTCGTCAGCGAGAGCGACACTATATTTAACCAGAGTGTGGGCCTGTCAAATGTTGCGAGCAACACCGCGCTTGAAGCAAGCCAAACTATGGCTGCTTTCTCAATGACCAAAACGTTAACGGCCATTGCGGTGTTACAACTTGTTGAACAAAATAAAATCAAGCTCGATGACAAGGTAAGCGTGTATGTAACACACCCATATGATCCGGGCATCACGGTTCGGCATTTGCTAAATCATACTGCTGGCATTCCGAATCCGATTCCACTCAAGTGGGTACACCTGGCACAAGCGCATGACGATTATGATGAACAAGTTGAACTCAAAAAAATACTGAGCGAATACTCTGCGCAAGATTTCCAGCCTGGTAAGCGCTATCAGTATAGTAATATTGGGTATTGGTTGCTCGGTAGCGTCATCGCGCGCGTATCTGAAAAAAGTTATGCTCAATACTTGTCGGAACATCTCTTTGAACCCTTAAACCTTGACGCTAGCGAAATAGGATTTACGATTCATGACGAAAACAATCATGCTAACGGTTATCTAAAGCAATGGTCGTTTATGGGTCTATTTGGACGCCTGTTTGTTGACGCGGAAATGTTAGGTAAAAATGAAAGTGGTTGGCGGCATGTTAAAAACGTTTACCTCAACGGTCCTTCATTTGGTGGCGCAATCGGGTCGGCGCGAGCATTTGCTACAATATTGCAGGATTTACTTTCTACAAATTCGATCTTGCTCGGGCCAGCAGCCAAACAATTACTTTACCAGCAGCAAATAACAAACGCAGGCACGGACATAGATATGACACTTGGTTGGCATATAGCTGATATTGAGGGCATTACTTATTATTACAAAGAAGGTGGTGGTGCCGGCTTTCATAGCGAAATGCGAATTTATCCTCAACATGGTTTCGCTTCGGTTATCACATCCAACAGAACATCTTTCGATTCCAGACAAATATTGAGTGAATTAGATCTTCATTTTGTCACCACTGAATAGTCACATGCGCGCACGCTAAGAGGAAAACACGTGCAACGCTGCAATGTTTTTGCCCTCTCTTGAACGCCTGCTCACAATAAATCCCGCTGGCTGCTCGATCAAATGACTTAATTTGAATGCTGATCTGGCAAGCCGGTACATCACATCATACACAACGCCACATTTGTTGTATTATCGGTGCAGGCACCAGTGCACTGCAGCGAAATTAGACTATTCCTGCTGTCGCTCTGAAAAACTAAAACATCAACCCAAGGGATAAGTTATGGCGCGCGTTAAACTCGAAAAAACAGGCAACGTTTTCACTCTGACAATGGATGCTGGCGAAAACCGATGGAACACCGCGCTTGTTGACGAACTTATGGCAGCTTTGGATGAGGTAGAAGGTTGTGATGGTGCCGCAGCGCTGGTAACAACGGCTGCAAGTGAGAAGTTTTATTCTAATGGTCTTGACCTCGACTGGCGTAACTCACCCGCTGATCACCCTGAGGCCGGTGATCCAAAGGCCTTTTTCTTCATGGAGTTCATGGCGAGGATGATCACGCTGCCAGTGCCAACCATAGCCGCGGTTAATGGCCACGCGTTTGGCGCTGGCTTTATGTTTGCCCTATGCCACGACTATCGGATTATGCGTGAAGATCGCGGTTATATGTGTGCAAATGAAATTCAGCTAGGCATGATCATCCCAGCGGCAGAACTTTCGCTGTTTCGTCACAAACTACCCGCCAATGTATTTTACGAATCTGTCCAGTTGGCACGTCGATGGGGTGGTCCTCATGCGCTCGAAGCCGGCGTCGTTAACGACATCGCAACTACGGACGAATTACTAACAAAAGCGCAGGCGAAGGCTGATGAGCTCGCTCCGCTTGCAATCAATCGAAAGCAATTTGGCATTCAAAAAGAAAACATCTTTGGTGAAAACTCGATTCTAAACGACACCAATGGCGCTGCTTTTCACTTACGCACGAAGGCACGCTACCCTAAATAACTGCGTGAGGGCAGCGTTACAATCACGTTTGGCGCTTTTGCTTTAAAGTGCCTGCCGTACCGGGTTTTTAGTACTGATCGCAACTTCTTTAACTGGCTGGTTGAAATCTGCCAACCAAATCTCCAAGATGTCCCCGTTCACTCTCCGGACCCACGCCATGAAAAGCCACAAAACCAGCTATTGTGTCTTCACATTCGTTATCGCTTGTTTTCTTTCTGCCTGCTCGGATTCAAATTCAACGCGACAAGCTGCGATTGCAGTCTCTGACCAATATGCCGCTAGTGTTGCAGAGGAGATTTTACTGGCAGGCGGTAATGCTGTAGACGCAGCTGTCGCGACGGGTTTTGCACTGGCCGTGACATACATCGACGCGGGTAATATTGGTGGTGGCGGCTTTATGTTGATCCACATGGATGGCAACGCTTACTTTCTTGACTACAGAGAAACAGCCCCAATGAAGGCTCACAGGGATATGTTTCTTGATGAGAACGGCAATGTTGTCAAAAACTCTACCTTGATTGGTCCTCGCGCCGCCGGCGTACCTGGCACCGTTGCGGGATTTTGGGCAGCACATCAAAAGTTTGGCAACTTGTCTTGGAAACAAGTGCTTGCTCCTGCAATCAAGCTAGCGAGGGATGGCTTTATACCCGCAAACAAGCTTGCTCGTGACGTTCAGTCTCATTTTGATTGGTTCGGCACCAGTACCAATTTCAAAGAACATTTTAGCAAGTTGAAAGCAGGTGAGCGATTCAAACAACCCGCACTGGCAGCGACGCTGGCAAGAATTGCGAAAAATGGACACGACGAATTCTATACCGGCGAGACGTCAAAACTGATTGTCAATCAGATGGAACAAGATGGCGGTCTTATCGATGCCGCAGACCTTGCCGCATACCAAGCGATATGGCGTGAGCCTTTGAGCGCAAACTGGCGAGAATATGAAATCCTTTCGGCGCCACCGCCCAGCTCTGGTGGATTTGGCGTTATCCAATTACTGAAGATGAAAGATTACCTCGCGCAAGCATTCGAAAATGTAGAACACAATTCGCCCCAATATGTTCATCTGGTTGCAGAGATGGAAAAGAGAGTCTTTGCCGACAGAGCTGAATATCTTGGCGACCCGGCTTTCGTCGACATCGATATGACCGCATTGATCAGCGATGCCTACATTAAAAGACGTGCTAGCGAAGTTAATCCAGACGCAATTTCCAAGATGGAGGAAGTGACACCTGGTTTAGAGTCACCGAATACGACCCACTATTCTATACTCGATGGTGACGGCAATGCGGTATCTAACACCTACACAATCAACTGGGCTTTCGGTTCTGGCGTCGTCGTTTCCGGTGGCGGTTTCTTGCTAAACAACGAGATGGACGACTTCAGTGCAAAACCCGGCGTACCCAATATCTTTGGTGTCGTTGGCAACACGGCGAATGAGGTGCAACCGGGAAAACGCATGTTGTCTTCCATGTCACCGACTCTTTTGATCAAAGACAATGAGCCTCATATGGTCATAGGTACACCGGGCGGATCGACTATTTTCACATCGGTGTTTCAGATCATCACTAATATTATAGATTTCAATATGAGCCCGATGGATGCAGCCGGCGCAACACGTTTTCATCATCAATTGTTACCGCCAGATTTAATCACGCAAAGTCCCATGCGGCCGCTTTCTGACCAAACGATACGGGGGCTCGGCGAGAAAGGCTATCGAGTTGAACCGCATGGCTGGGCGTTCGGTGATATTCAGGTGATATGGCGGGATGGCAACAAATTGATACCCGCCTCTGATTCCCGGAATCGGGGTGTCTCAAAAGTCATAGCTTTGCCATAGCGGGCTCTTTTATCGCCTCGATAGCGCATCTGTTAGATAGAAGATGCTGAACCCATTGAGTAAATGCTACTCCTAATCGCTACTTTCCGAGTCTGGAAAACATCGTAAACACGAATAACAGTACAAAAACAACGAGCGCAAACAGATAGGGATACTCAGGCTGCACGGTATACAAACTCGAGCCAATCAATGGCCCGATGGTAAACCCCATTGGGCCGGCAGACCCGGCTACACCTGCAACCGCACCCTGCTCTTCGGGACCCACAGCAAGTGATGCACCAGCCATATAAGCAGGTCCGGCAAGTCCCATCCCTAATCCCATCAGCACCATAGAGCCAAGCAGGAAATCACGCGTCGCAAAATTCGCCATGATCGCGAAAGCCAATATCAACAATGGGATCGCTAGCCTCAAAAGCGTAAAAGGTTTCAACTCAAATCGCTGTACGATGATTCCCTGACTGACCAACGAAGCTGCAGCAGACATCATCATACCGATACCGAACATATTGGCAGTTTCGGCGCCCGTTAGGTTAAGGCTGTCTTGCAATCTGAAAGCCATTGTCTGCTGTACAATAGAAAACCCCATGAACATCAGCACACCCATGACAAAAAACGCAAAGATCCGGGGATCGGTGCGCCGCATCTTTTTCGGCATCTGAGTGACAATTTGACGAGGCGCATCAGGCAGCAGATAAAACACGATGATACCAACAATGAGCGTGAAGCCACCCGCGAACCATAAAGGCGCCAGTAAAGAAATTGTCGCAAGCCCGGCACCCAGCGCCGGCCCCATAATCGCACCAAGATTGTTAGCAGCGCCCACAGCACCCATGCCTTTAGTTCTGGTTGAAGCATCGGTAATGTCAGCCATATAGGCGCTAGCTGAAGGCATGGCTGCCGACATTAAAGACGCATGCATCATACGTGAGACAATAAGAGCGATATACGCAGGTAGTGGTGCTAACAAGCCTATTAAGGCAGATTCGCAAATAGTGGTAAAAAGTACCGTACCAAAGGCATAACCAAACAGCCCAACCAACATGACTTTCTTTCTGCCCCAGCGATCGCTGATTCGCCCCCAAACAGGCGCACAAAGAAATACGGTGATCGAGGAAGCTGAAATAATAGACGCAATTTGAACTTCAGTGAGTCCGATATCCCGTCCCAGCGGAGCCAGCACGGCGAACAAGACGGTATGTCCCATTCCTACCGCAACTAACGTCGCCAGCAGAACATTTCTACCAAAGGTAGATGAAACAGGTTGGTCTTGAGCAGACATCAGCGCTGAAGATTTCCCAGATCGAGACTTCGATGAATTCCCGCAATCTTGTCCTGCGCATGGTGATTTACGTAAAGCACGGTGGTTTCGGTGCCCGCGCACACCATCTCGATCATCGCCAATACCTGTGAACGATTCATATCGTCTAAACCGAGGCAGGGTTCGTCCAGTATTAATAAAGCAGGATGCTTCACCATTGCTCTCGCAATTAGCAACATGCGTTGATCGCCAAACGACAGCTTGTTGAAAGGTTCATTAGCTCTGCTTTCCATGCCCAATACAGCAAGCCACTGACGAGCGACTGCCTTTTCACTGCTGCTTGGTTTTTGATAAATGCCGATGCTGTCGTAGAAGCCCGAAACAATCACGTTTAATAAACTAATACTTACCCTGTATTCCCATTGCAACGCGGTAGAGACATAACCAATGTGCTGCTTGATATCCCAGATACTCTCGCCCTGCCCTCGCTGGTATCCAAAAACCAAGATGTCATTGTTGTAACACTGCGGATGATCGCCAGTAATGAGATTGAGCAAACAGGTTTTACCACTGCCGTTCGGGCCATATAGTTGCCAGTGTTCCCCGGGATCAATACGCCAATCCACGTGCTCGAATATTGTTTTTTCACCGTATCGAATGTGCGCTTGCTTCAACTGCACCAACGGGTCGTCTGGATTCAGTTTTTTTGAATGACTATGATTTACATCGACTAAAGGTCCGGGAATGGCAAGATCGGTCGTCTTCAAGTGAAGCAATTTTTTCAGTTCTGCAACTTGCTTTGTATTATTCGTCGCGACGGTATGCTGCAACTCCCCCTCTGACATGTAGGCGATGTGGGTGACAAATTCAGGGATCTCGTCCCAACGGTTCAGCACCAGCAACATTGCCTGTGACGTTGCGCGTTGCGCCAGCTCGGCCGCCAGCACAGCCGTGGTGTCAACATCAAGACCATCAAAGGGTTCATCTAGAATTAATAGTTCAGGATGACTAGCCAGCGCACGCACTAACAGTAACTTTCTGGTTTCTCCGGTAGAAAGCTTGCTGAAGCTTCTATCTAAGAGCGCCTGCAGACCGAAGCGCTCGACAAGCGCTGGCAGCAAGGTCGTGTCACAATCGCCTCGCTGAAGAATTTCTGCAGCAGTTGAGCCCTCATCAATGACGTCGAGAATACGACTATCGTCTTCCAGACGCTCCTGATCGATGAGTTTGGATTGCACTTCAAAGGAGACGGCCTGAACGCTCTCAATCGGTGGGGCGTTATGAATCGAGCCACTCAAGTGCTCACCTTCACCCAGAAACGTTGCCGCAAGCGCCGATTTTCCGGCGCCGTTACCGCCCACAATCACCCAACAATCATCCGAGGCAATTCGCCACGAAACACGATTCAGTTTAAATTGTTCATTAAACTGAATCGTACAGGCATCAAAAATAATATCAGGCTTGACGGATGAGTTATTCGATTGTGCAGGTTCGTTCGGGTTCACACGATCCTTTTCATTGCGCTCATGTAACCACGCAGGGTGGCACCGATTTGCTCGACACTGTGGGACCTGACAACGGCATTCACTTCAATCAATCTCTGATTATCGACGCCCAGGTCATTCAGGCCCAGCCCGCGGCCAATGACATCAACATCGATGTCTTTCATGAAATCAGCCAAGAGTGGCAGACAAGCATTGTTATACAAGTAACAGCCATACTCGGCGGTATCAGAAATTGTGCTGTTCATATCAAACAGTTTCTTACGTGCGATGGTATTGGCAATCAACGGTGTTTCGTGCAAAGACTCGTAGTACGCGCTCTCATCCTTGATACCAGCAGCGGTCATTGTTTCGTAGGCTAGCTCGACACCGGCTTTGACCATGGCGACCATCAAAGTGCCGTGATCAAAGTATTCTTGCTCGGGAATATCCTGGTCAGTCACGTCGGTTGTCTCAAAACCAGTTTCGGCGGTTTCCTGCCGCCAGCCCAACAGCTTTTCGTCATCTTTGGCCCAATCAGCCATCATACCTTCTGAAAAAGCACCGCTCATGATGTCGTCCATATGCTTTTGATAGAGCGGGCGCATAATGTCTTTCATTTCATCAGCGAGTTCGAAGGCTTTAATTTTCGCTGGGTTAGACAGTCGATCCATCATATTGGTCACACCACCGTGCTTCAGCGCTTCGGTGACAGTTTCCCAACCGTATTGAATCAGCTTGGCCGCATAACCAGCACTCAGCCCTTTCTCGACCATTTTGTCGAAACAAAGCAACGAGCCTGTCTGCAGCATTCCGCAGAGGATGGTTTGCTCTCCCATCAGGTCAGACTTAACCTCAGCAATAAAGGAAGACATCAACACGCCCGCCTTGTGACCTCCGGTCCCAGCAGCATAAGCCTTTGCTATCGCCAGACCCTCGCCTCTTGGATCGTTGTCTTCATGAACAGCAATGAGTGTCGGTACACCAAAGCCCCGCTTATATTCCTCACGTACTTCAGTGCCTGGACATTTAGGTGCAACCATAATGACCGTGATATCTTCACGCACCTTCATGCCCTCTTCCACGATGTTAAAACCATGTGAGTAGGCAAGGCACGAATTCTGTTTCATTAGGGGAACGACTTCGTTAACTACCGCGGTATGTTGCTTATCCGGCGTGAGGTTCAGTACAACATCTGCTGTGGGAATCAATGCTTCATAGGTACCAACGGTAAAGCCATTTTCGGTCGCATTTTTCCAGGACTGACGCTGTTCCTCTATTGCAGACGCTCGCAGTGTATATGACACGTCCAAACCGCTATCGCGAAGATTTAGGCCCTGATTTAGCCCCTGAGCACCGCAGCCAATGACGACCAGCTTCTTGCCACGCAGATAGTCGACACCATCTTCGAATTCGGTCGCATCCATAAATTCACACTTACCAAGCTGGGCAAGCTGTTCACGCAGAGAAAGCGTATTAAAGTAGTTCGTCATCGGTTCTTCCAAACACTGAAATCGGGAGCGCTACTTTAGTAGAAATGCGCTTCCGGGTAAATTGGGATTGGGCTTTAAAGCACTGATTTTGTGGAATCTTTCGTAAAAAAGCGCAGAAATGCGCCGATGAGGCCGGCAGGATCTCAATATCAAATTAAAGCGTTCCGTTTGCCGCCACTATACCGCAGGGTCAAAGACCGCTCTCAGCGCTTCAAATTCCTCAAGCATCGGTGCAGATTTAATCACCGAGCTGACCCCACGATAGAACTCAGCACCATTCAGGTCGGCGTTTTGTTGATAAATCGCAGTCTGAAAAACGAGTTCCAGACGATCAATCTCCTTCACAAACTGTGCTTCTGCACATTGCTGGACTTCATATTCGTGCCAACTTGAAATCAATCCCTCTGCGTGTTCAAGTTTTCCAAGGATTTGCAGCACAGCGGCTGCTTCCATCTTGTCTTTGTCGGCTTTCGCCACACCATCCTGAGGGGTTATGTCCCCCACATAGACCTCGCCAAGATCATGAATAAGTGCAAACCTGATCACTTTTAGTGCATCGAGTTCAGGTCTCTGCGGCAACAGCAGTAAACAAAGCATCGCAACACCAAACGAGTGCTCTGCAACAGATTCACAAATCGACTGGCTGATCTCGCGCTTCAACCATCCCTGGCGAAACATATGCTTCAGATGAGCAATTTCGAAATACGCTTTTGAAATAGCCGATAGCTCAACACCGGCAAGAGAATCCAGCGGATTGTCTGCCTTGGTTATCATCGGGGGGCCTGTAAGTTCCAAGTTAATACCGCTATTTTTGACTGAATGAGATTGCTGCGCATATTACCACCTGTAACGTATTCATGTGACTGATAAATGAACCCTTCTAAATAAACCCTGCCGGTTAATAAACCCACCAACAATATGTGGCCATTTCTGATGATGTGTTTCTGCGGATAGTTCGGTACTCTGTTTTTTGTCTATAGCACCGATATCAAAAACAGAGGCAAAACATGAGTGAAGCACTAACCCCATTGTTGACTCCCGACCCCTACGCGATTCCGCTGGAAGAATACGACATGATTCGTCAGGACATATTCCACCACGACCATCACGTCGGTTTCTTCGAACGTCTGCGCAAGGAGGACCCTGTGCATCTGCAGGAACATGAGGTTGAGGGTAAATTTTGGAACGTGACTACCTACAGAGACATTATGTACGTCGACACGACGCCAGAGCTTTTCTCTTCTGAAGGCTCAATCACCGTCGCTGATCAGGACGAAGACTTTACACTGCCGATGTTCATCGCGATGGATCGCCCTAAGCACGACAACCAGAGAAAGGAAGTCAGTGGCGTTGTCGCTCCGACTAATTTGGCCAAGCTAGAATCAACGATCAGAGCACGCGTTCAAAACATCCTCGATTCTCTTCCGCTGGATGAAGAATTTGATTGGGTCGATAAAGTTTCAATCGAACTGACCACTCAAATGCTCGCGACCTTGTTTGACTTTCCCTTTGAAGACCGACGCAAGCTAACCCGCTGGTCCGACGTAGCCACCGCAGACGAAGAGTCAGGCATTGTTGACAGCGAAGATGAAAGACGCGCTGAACTTATCGAGTGTCTCGAATACTTCACCAGACTTTGGAATGAGCGAGTGAACAGCGAAGTAGTGGGTTCTGATCTGATTTCAATGCTGGCGCATGGCGAATCTACAAAAAACATGGACCCGATGGAATACCTCGGCAATCTGATACTGCTGATCGTTGGCGGTAACGACACGACCAGAAACTCTATCACTGGTGGGGTGAAGTTTTTGAACGAAAACCCCGCCGAATATGACAAGTTGCGCGCTGATCCCAGTCTCATACCGAATATGGTTGCCGAAATTATTAGGTACCAAACGCCCCTCGCCTATATGAGAAGAACGGCAACGCAGGACACTGAGCTTGGCGGCAAAAAAATAAACGCTGGAGACAAGATCCTTATGTGGTACGTCTCCGGTAACAGGGACAGTAGCGTTATTGACCGCGCCGATGACTTTATTATCGACAGACCAAAAGCCCGCCAGCACTTATCTTTCGGTTTCGGTATACACCGCTGTATGGGTAACAGACTTGCGGAAATGCAACTCAGGATTCTCTGGGAAGAAATTCTTGTACGCTTCGAACAGGTTGAAGTTGTCGGACAAGAGGAAATGGTGAATTCTTCATTTGTTAAAGGTTACGCGCATTTACCCGTAAAATTACATGCAAAAAAATAGCTAAAGCCAGAGATACCGCCTATTTTTTTGGGCACTGATTATTGGCATACAAACCGCCCGACTTCGCGTCTTGTTCATGCGTGTTTGCATGGGACCCGTTGGGCTTTTTATTGTCCGCAGGCCATGTAACTTATTCAACATTCAAGTCGGTGCTTAGTGTAGACTCCTCGGCATCTGCTGTAGCCAAAATCGATCTAGCATCCTGTTAAAAGGTAAGTCCTGATCATCACGGAGTGAGCATTGCCGACCAAAAGAAACATCCTGTTTATCACCACTGATCAGATGCGTTTTGACGCGTTAGGCTGCAACGGTGGTAAATTCGCTAAAACGCCGCATATTGATGAGCTTGCCAGCAAAGGCATTAATTATCATCGAGCCCACAACCAACATGTGGTATGCATGCCCGCCCGCGCGACGATCATGACAGGACAACATGTTTCAAGTCACGGCGTCTGGATGAATGGCGTTTCAATGCCTGAAAACACCCCTACGATTGCTCACTGGTTAAAAGATCACGGCTACAATACAGCCCTGCTAGGCAAAGCACATTTTGAACCATGGCTTGGTCGACCGAAGGATTTCTTCGAGAACCGAATGGCACTTGAAAATAATAACGGTCCCCACCGCGGCTTTGACAGGATGGAACTTGCCAATCACTTTTTTGAGGGCCACAGCCACTACGATCGCTGGATGGAGTCTGAACACAAACTCGAAAAATCTAAGTTCTATCCAATGGTAACCGAGAAAGGCCAAAACACCATGGGCGCTGGCGACACACAAGCACCCCAAGTGTGGCCGACAGATGTACCTCGGGCGCTATACCACACCGATTGGGTTGCTGATCGAACATTAAACTGGCTCGAAGAACAACAGGAAGATACCCCTTGGTTTTGCTGGATGAGCTTTCCGGATCCACATCACCCATGGGACCCACCGGCTTCGGAAATTTCCCGTATCAACTGGCGCGACTTGCCGCTGCCTTCGCTGTATTCAGAAAACCGCGAAGAGATACGCACGTTGCTTTCAACAAAACCAAAACATTGGCTGGGGTACTACGAAGGTAGCCTCTGGACGAACCTTGAATCGCCTCGAGAATTCATCCCGCAAGAGATGACAGCGGATCAGGTGCGAGAAATTAATGCCATGACCCATATCGAAAATGAACTGATCGATGAAGCCTGTGGACAAGTGATTGATTGGCTGCGGGAGAAAGGTTGGGATAAAAATACAGACATCATATTTACCACTGACCATGGTGAATTTCAGGGTGACTTCGGACTGTTGTTCAAGGGTCCGTATCACGTTGATGCACTCATGCGACTTCCCTTTATCTGGTCGCCTGCGGAGCACAACAACACACCTGGAGAAACCGTTACTCTGCCAGTTGGTCACGTGGATCTGGCAAGTACTTTTTGCGACATCGCGGGCATTCCTGAACCTGACTGGACAGAAGGCAAACCACTGCCGCGGTCTGATGCGCATGCTGAGGACCAGGGACGTGAATTTGTGCTGACGGAATGGGACTCAGAACACGGCCCAATTGATATGCATCTGAAAAGTGTTTACCACAAATCTGGATGGCTCTGCACCAGCTACGGGAAAAGTGCGGTTTACGATGGCGATGAGGGCGAGTTGTACAACATGAAAGATGATCCGGAACAAAGGGTTAATCTATGGAATACGCCAGCACACTCAACAATTCAGCAGTTCTTACTTGAGATCATCGCGACCCAATTTCCTGCGCCAAGAAATCCCCGTTTAGAACGTTTGGCACCGGTCTAATCTAAATGGTGGCACCCGCGAAACTTACTAGAGGCACCATTAGCGCAGGACTGATGGGACTCGTTTTACCGATGATTTTGGGCATCACTTCCAATCTCGCGGCCGCACTATTTGAGACCTACCTGCTTGGACTGGTTGGCACGAATGAACTTGCGGCCTACAGCTTTACGTTTGCCGTCACAGGCGCGCTTGGCTCCCTGTCTCTCGGTATTTCTATTGGTTTATCCTCCGTACTTGCACGTACCGTCGGTGGCGGTGATCACGATCAGGTGAAACGGCTCACGACCGATGGTCTGGGTTTACTTGCTGTGGTGATGCTGGTGACTTCGGTGATTGGTTATTTCAGCATTGAGCCATTATTTCGGTTGATGGGGGCCGATGAAGATACGTTGCACCATATCGTCGGCTATATGCAGATTTGGTACATCGCATTGATATTTTTCTCGCTTCCGTCGATGGGTGCTAATGCTTTACGCGCCACGGGAGACGCGAGAATTTCCGGAACCATAATGGTTTCCGGCGCTGCACTGCAGGCCATCCTCGACCCAATCTTTATTTTTGGCTGGTTTGGTTTACCCGCCCTGGGGTTGGAGGGTGCAGCCTGGGCAGTTTTCATCTCACGGATTGTGCTATGCGCTGCTACTTTCTATATTCTGATAAAACAGGAAGATCTCATCGACTTTGGCCAGCGAACCCTCGCTGGTGTTTTGCATTCTTGGCGGTCTATCCTCGCAGTCGGCCTACCCGCGACAGCGACCAACCTCATCGGCCCAATCTCAACGGCGATCATTGTCAGTCTGCTCGCCGGCTATGGCAAAGAGGCAGTTGCCGGGTTTGGCATCGCTTCGCGTGTTGAAGCTTTGTCTGTGATTCCATTATTTGCGTTATCCGCCAGCATTGGTCCTTTTGTGGGTCAAAACTGCGGCGCAGGAGAAAAGGCAAGAGCAAACCAGGGCATGTTAGTCTCATTCTTGTGGGCGATGTTGTGGGGGCTATTTGTTGCAATCATTTTCTTTCTATTCAGCGATAGCATCGGTGCCTTGTTCGACGATGACCCCCTTGTCACCGAATATACAAAACTTTACTTGACCCTCGTACCTTTTAGCTATGGCGCATGGGGTGTATTAATGATGTCAAGCGCGACATTTAACTCTCTGGGCAGGCCTTTGATTTCAACATCCATGTCAGTGGTACGAATGTTCGTTATTTATGTTCCATTAGCTTATATTGGGGAATCCCTTTTGGGAGTAACCGGCATATTTGTAGCAACATGTGTGTCGAATATAGCGATGGGCCTTATCGGTTTTGGTTTAAACAGATGGACCTATGGAGGCGGCATGTCAGATTGGCTAGGGGTCGGCGAGTATTCGCTACCTGAATCGAAGGCGGTAAAAAGTAACTAATGAGTACAACCAACGAAGAATTGAAAGAAGCACCCCTATCACTCCAATCCATTATCAATTACAACCTGCCAACAATTGGCGTCGGTTTCATGTTTTTCATCGTTGCCCTTTACTTGATGAAATTCTCAACCGACGTGCTGCTCATTTCACCGGCAATCATGGGCATCATCTTTGGTGTTTCGAGGATATGGGATGCGGTCACTGATCCGCTGGCGGGTTATTTCTCCGATCGAACAACACTGAAATCAGGTCGGCGAAAGTCCTGGATTTTTGCGTCCATTATTCCCGTCGTCGCATCGTTTTATATGATGTGGAACCCACCACCCTCATTTACTGGATGGCATGTAAACCTCTGGATGGGTGCTGCAGTATTGATGTTTTACACCTCCATGACTATTTTTGTCGTGCCACACACCTCGCTCGGCGCCGAGCTTTCACTTAACTACCATGAACGTACCAAAATTTTTGGTTGGCGCCATATGCTATGGAATACGGGCTCACTGCTTGCACTGGTGGGTATGTTTCTGTTGATCAGAAGTGATTCACCAAGAGAAGTTGCTTATAACATCACGTTAATCGCAGGTGTCACTACGGCCGTGTTAATCGCTTGGATGGCTTTTAGTATTCGCGAACGCCCAGAGTTTCAAGGACGCGGTGAAACAAACCCGATTACCGCTTTTTCGGACGTTTGGAAAAATAAGCATGCGAAACTATTGCTTGTTGTGTTCCTGATCGAAAGTAGCGGTGGCGCTACCATCGGAATTTTAACGCCGTATATTGCAGAATATGTCGTCGGTCGACCTGAGCACACGGTGTTTTACATCCTAGCCTATCTTGTACCTTCCATTGCCTCGGTACCTCTATGGATTCCAATCTCAAAAAGGGTCGGCAAAAAAGCGATGTGGATGTTTTCGATGTTCGTGACCGCTTTTGGTTTTGGCGGCATGTTCTTTCTAACAGAAGGTGCCGTTGTTCATATTTTTGTGCTCGCCTTCATCTGCGGCTTGGGCGCTGGCAGCGGTGCCGTTGTGGCACCGTCGATCCAGTCAGACATCATAGATTACGATGAGGTGCAAACAGGCAAGCGTAAAGAGGGAACCTACTTTGCGGCGTGGAATCTGGTCTTCAAATCAGCGACTGGTTTTACCTTGATGTTGACGGGTTTTGTGCTCAGCGCATCAGGGTTCGAGCCAAACGTGGCACAAACGGAGAGCGCAAAAACAGCACTGTTAACGCTCTATGCCATATTCCCCTTGGTTTGTTACAGCATTGGCGCGCTGATTTTTTCACGCTTCTCATTGAATGAAGCAGAATATGAGAAAATTCGCGAAGAACTGGACTCAAGGCAAGCGTCAGGTGGCGCCGGCGCAAACGAGCAGGTTTAGCCATAGCTTCTGGCTAAGTCTGGCCTCGCGTCATACCCGCCTTTTTGGCTGCCAGTCGCTGTGCCCTGTTGTCTTCACCGGCTTTTTTCAAGTTGGCAAGATCAGCCTCGGTGATGCGCATGTAGTTTTCTTTCCAGCTTTCGTCACCATCTTGCTGCCATTTCAGATCAGACTGCGTAGCGACCGGTTCTTCGGCATCTACCACCATCTCGAGCGCGGCAATGACCGACCCTCGCTGACTGGCACTGTCGTAGGGTTTACCTAACGGATTTCCTAAAGGTAGGTCGTTATGCAAATACCTCGGCACACCACAGTGGGTCACAATATCCCAGGCTGAACCAATCACCACGGTAGCGATACCCGCCTCTTCCATTGTTCTGGCCGTCAAACTGACGGTCTGATGGCAAATGGGTCACAATGGTATCAATAGTGCGATATCCACTTCGTCTTCAATACACGCATCGACGAGTGCCGGTGCATCATTCTCACGGGTGTTACGTTGGCTATATTCCGTTGGGACAAAATGATAACGAGGTGCGAGGGATCCTATCATGCGCTCAGACTCAAGCGACTGCAGCACCTCGAGCGGAAAAAATGACTGGCGATCATCGGTGTGGGTTGTCACCTTGTCCCAGGAAAGCTCATCAGTTCTGAACTTTTCCGGTACATCGGCAATCGCGTGCGATTCAGCGCCGCGCAAGTTCTTTGGAATATCACCGTTCGTCACCGCAGTCAGGACGATCGCAACCCGACATTCCGCCAACGGCTTTCGCAAGCGATGGAAAGGCGTCGAATCATGATGCGCATAGTTATAGGGTCTGAAGTCCTGAGCAGCATAAAACGCCCGGGTTCGATCAATATACTTTATGGGTTCTGATGGCATATCGGTCTCGCAGTAGTTTCTGGAAATGAGCCGTTAAATTTACGAAGACGTCGAGTGTCAATCGGCGATAGCCTTACTGTACACCGAATTCAGGCAATATAAAATTCTCTGTCTCTCAGCCAACCTGTACGAAAAGGTCTACGCACTGTTTACCGCGATAGGATATGACATTTCCGTATCTTACACTGAAACCGGATCATCTAGTTTCAGGCATGCTTGCGTGACAACAAGGTTACAGGGTGTCGACTACACTGCCTGTGTCAGTTTCCTGCGCTTTTGCTCCCTCACTCGCTTCTATTTTTTTTCTGTACTGATAAGGTGATAGTTGTACCCACTTGACAAATGCACGCCGAAAATTGGTCACCTCCGAGTATCCCAGCAAATCAGAAATCTCCTGCACGCTTAATGTGGTCGTCTGCAGATACTCAATAGCCAGTTCTTTCTTTACATCATCAAGTATTTTTTGATAGCTCGTGCCCAGCCCCTTGAGTCGCCGTCGAAGTGTTCGCGTACCGATAGACAGCTTATTTGCAATCGCGTCAAGCTTTGGAAACTCACCCGGCGTACTTAACAACAGGTGGCAAATGTTAGAAATGATATCAACGCCAATATCCAGTTGGTTCAGGACTTTCCGACAGCTTTCTTCACAGGTCTGAGCCGTACTCGAGTCCGCCTCTGCCAATTGGTGAGTTAACAGTGCGGCATCAAAATGGAATTCAGAGAAAGGTTGATTAAAGTAAACGGGGCAACCAAATGCCCGCTCGTAGCGAGAAGCATATTCAGGCTTGGCATAACTAAAATGCACTTCTAAGGGTTGAAAAGATTTACCCAGCAACAGGCTGATCAGAGGCGTTAAATCTACGAATAGCGATTCCGCAACATACTGACCCACTTCGCCTTCTGCCAATACGTTATCCAGTCGCAGCACTGCTTGCGAGCGCTCTGAATAGCAACTCAAAACACGCGAACCTTCTTCATCTAACTGATCTGCTCGAAGGAAAGCCAAATTGAATAATGAGCCTGCCATTCGATGATATTTCACGCCGATCTGAACAGCTTTATCGAGAGTTGCGCTACTCATCATCGCGTACCCAAGCAAACCGTAGTCAGAGATAGAGACTTCATTTGGGTAGTCGAGCCAAAAACCGTTGTCACCAATCAGCGCTAGCATGTTGCCGAGCTGTTGGATTCTCTGGCGATAGCTTACCCTCAGGTCAAGATTATCAAGGTCTGACGGCACCAAACCGGTGCCAACCAATGCCTGTTCCTGCGTGAACCCTCTGGCAGCCAAAGCCTGCACGGAATTCAGGATCTGCGCCATGGGAACAGCACGATTGTCTAAGCTGGTGTTAGCATACATAAGTCGTGAACGACGTGAGAAGACAAAGGACAAAGTGTCCTGATTTGATCACTAGTTGTCAATATTCAGTTCTTGATGGGTACCAAGCGACGAACGCCGTAGTAGTTGTTTTGTCTGACTCTTTGCACGGCGTACTCAACAAATTCGAGTGAAACGCCTAAGGCATTGCCAATCAAATTAACCCGCAACCGATCTTCATATTGAATTTCGCAACACACGTAGGTCATCAGGAAAGCGGCTTCAATAATCTGCACTTTGCCTTGGCTGTTCATCCGGGATGATGCCTGTCGCAGGTATTCCAAGTACTGGGAATCACCGGTTTCTAGCTGGAAAGCGGCTTTGCGCATCTCTTCTTGAGAATAGTCGAACCCGCAGAGTTTCCGGCTGATGTCCTGAACAAGCGCTTTTTGCTGGCTTTGGCCGTATCCTAACTGAATGTAGCTCAATGTTCGCTGGAGAACTGGCACGCAGGAAGGCGCTTCAGCAACAAGGTCTTGATAGGCGTTACTGCACCGACTACAACAATAGTAGTCGGACAGCTTATCTATCGGCAGTAAAGGAAAACCGAATAGGCAAAAGTAGTTGGTTTCAGTCACATGGCTGAATTGTTCAGTATCACCGCAAACAGCACAGAACCTAGATCCTGCAATCTCCGATTTGCTGCTGACTCGCTCACCAATTAAAAACAACATCCTTATTACCCTCTCCGACTAGGCTGCTTTTCATTGAAGCGCCAACGGCGTAGCCCTTTTCGCTCCGACTGCAGGAAACAATATCACCAGGCAAGGCTAGTCAGCATCTACAAAACGGAAACGGGTGCCAGCCACCATTAACTCATTACCCTGCCAGTTGAGTCCCAGCATTTCGGCCTTGGCTTTAATTGCTCCCCAGTCACGGACCCTGAATTCAATGCCGCAGACACCTTCACCTCTGTCATCAAGCGCCTCAACAAAATTCACCTTACCCGCTCCCATGCGCATGACGTGAATATCCCCCTCCAATTGCACCGGTTGATTCAATACCGTTGCCCAATGCCTGGCGGTTGTTAACTGGTCATGGCATTGCACATCAACCGCCGTAATTTTATCAACATATTTCGAGCCTCTGGATTGCCAGCCAGCCCCTGCCCATTCCCATTCCTCTTGCGGTGCCATCCAGTCTATGGAAACAATGGTTGCGCCCAGATCTTTCGGGTGCATATGGAATGCTTTTACGTTCTCCCTGTCTGCCTGCCAAATTTTACGCACGCCCAGCTTTTCTGTGTGTGATCGGAAAAAGTCGATATCATCAGTTTGCACGAGAATCATATAACCGCCGTCGCCACCCATCCGCTCGAGCAGTCGACCCGCTGTTGTATCGGCTTGCGTAGGTGCCACAATTTCCAGAAATGTGTCGCCGATGGTCATCACCGAATTATGCAGGCCAAAAACGGAAACGCCTTCGTCTTCAAAGTCTGAATCGAGTCCAAATAATTCAAAGATCTCGTGACGAACAGGATCCCGCGCTTTTGCCACCAACGCGACTTGTCGCAACCACATCGTCGGTGCTGTATTGGATGCCATCTTCTATTCTCCTAACATGTATTAGCCTACCGAAGGTGTCAGTGGATGCTAAATGATTGGGGTATCGGCGCCAATTGACTTGATGCACTCAAGTCAGGCAGCTTGTCTAGTGTGGTGCGTTTCTGCGTTAATCTCGGTTAGCCCTGCGTGATGTGTGGACGATATCGTCAAGTGAGCACTTTAAAAAACATAATTCTTGTTATTTATTAGCTACTTAAGCGATTTTATTAAAGCACATAATGTAATCCTGATGCCTACATCCCCAAACCCACATTCTGACACTACAGATTTTGCTAAATGATGAATGTGCAGATTTGGAAACTCGGTGTAGACACAGAAAGAAGCAGCACTATTTTGATTAAAATCAATAGCTTAAGAAACATACTTAAAGTCCTCTTAGCGTGCTTCTTTCACCAGGAGAGAGACTTCTTTTTTGCCACCATCCGTTTTCTGGGTGCCTGCCTGAATGAAACCGATCGATTCATGCAGGGCAAGCGAGCCTGGATTTGGTGGCATGATATTCACTTCACAGGTGAGGCGTTGCAACCCGGCCTGTTGGCATACTTGTCCCAATTCATCGTATATCAGCGTCGCCACTCCACGGCGGCGAAAATTCGGACTGACCATAATTCTATCTATGTACAAAAACTGGTCAAAGTTTTCAGAGAACCAGCGATAGTTCATGGACTGATAGGCCTGTCCCGGTGCCAGCGCAATCACCAGTCCCGCCAATTGGCCCGCTTCCACTACCTTGATGAAGGCGCTTGATTGTTCACCGAGGCTCTTCAATTCATTCCGGTCTATCGAGTTCACATGAGGCACATTGGACTCATTCAATGCCAGAATCTCATCAAAGTCCTGCTCTTCGATTGGTTTGATTTCGAACATTGATAAGGGTCCTTTTATCGCAATTAAAACTTATAAACGAGTGTCACTGCACTTTCTGTGTCTGTTTTCTCTGTGCCAAGAGGTACATCTGAATTATTTTTCACGCTAATTGAAAATTTCATCGCCAGATCACCCGCGATATTGGCACTGACGGACGACTCGGATCGCGAAATAGTCGTGTCACTGCCAATTTCTGTGCTCAACAGCTGTTTAAACTGGGCGTTTTCATTGATGTCCCAGACATAGTCCAGCGCGAGACGCACGATTGCTTCATTTTCACTGACGCCGGTCATTACTTCGGAAATTCTATAACCTAAACCGGCATCCCCACTCAGTTTGTGAGGTCCATTATCGTACAGAGGACGCGAGTATCCAACGGTAAATTCAGCTTGATAATCATAGCCGTTAAACTTGTCGTTCTCGTAGGACGCTCGCCCAAACAATGAGCCGACTTGCAATTTATAATCTCCCTGGTAGAACAAGTAGGACTTTTGAGCGCTTTTGACGTCATTTTTGGAGGAGTTCAGCGTATCAAGGTAGACCTTATGCTGCCATTGCTCTGAATCACGTACTGCCTGACCGCGAAATTTGATGTTTTGCTCATCCGTATTTCCAGAAGTAAATACCGCACCAAGCTCAACCTCCGAAGACCATAAGCTCTGCGCCAAGGTAGTTGATGTCGCAAATAGCATGCTCAGTGTGACAATGATGGAACTTAAGGTGGTTGCTTTAATAGTCATCAGGGGACTCCAGTATCCGGTTACGCAGGATACATACGCCTATGCATCCTCCAAAAGCGCCAAAGTTTAGCAAACTCAAAGTCGCGTTTTGTGCGAACTTTGTGAGCAACACTGCTGCTTAATTTCTGCGAAACTCAGAAACACCTGCCGCCCGATAAAGAGAATCAATCGCGCGCATATTATTCACGCAGTCCTGCCCGCCAGTTATCTGAGTCCCCTGCCCGGACATCAATTCAACAACGGCATCCAGTTGATGATGGTAAGTCGATTTGCCAGTGACTCTAATATCTTGCTTGAGGTCTCCTTGCTGATCTTCGTGCTGAGGACGTTGTCGCAACGTCATTTTGTAGCCAAAGTGAGGCACCAGTGGATTGATCACTTCAAGCGACCCATCAGTACCCTGAATTCTCAGTACGTTCTCCATTTTTAGCCCTGGCGCCATCGAGCAGGCGATCCGCCCCACTGCGCCGCTCGGAAAGACCATCTCACCCGAGAGGGAGATATCGACGTCTGAATCAGTGACGCTGGCACTGGCTGATAAGATCTCGGGCTCCGCCCCCATGCAGGTTCGTAACCAATGTACGGGATAACAACCCAGATCCATCAACGCACCGCCACCCAATGCTTTTTGGTAACGAATATCCTGTGTGTTTTCTATCGCCACATTAAATACGCCCTCGATAAGCTTGATTTCACCTATCGCATTGTTGGCCAAAAGTTCTAGCACGCGAGCAATCACCGGATGGTATCGATAGTGAAATGCTTCAATCATTAAACAACCCTGAGCGGCTGCAAGCTCTACCATGTCCTGCGCCTCATCTGCGTTTAGAGCGATAGGTTTTTCACACAACACATTTTTTCCGGCCGCCAGCGCTTTCATCGTCCAGGGTAAATGTTCAGAGGCAGGCAAAGCGTTATAGATCAGATCCAACTCAGCATCTTCGACTAGCGCCTGGTAACTTTCCACCACCCTGTTCACATGGTGCTCCGCAGCAAAGTGCCTGGCCCTTTCGTTGTCCCGGGCGGCAATGGCCACCAGCTTCGCAGCGGGATTATCTTGGGCCGGTAAAATTATCGCCGGTGGTGTTATTCTGGCAGCACCTAATAGACCGATTCTGCATTCTTTGATTAATGACATGTCTACCTCTGTTGGTTATCAAGTGTCCGCTTTCATTTTTGCACTAGCTGGT
>CAJXBG010000062.1 GCA_913050215.1 uncultured Gammaproteobacteria bacterium | reverse complement strand
CAAATCCTGGCAATCTGCCACGAGATGGATCAACCCGTCGTGCCCCACGGTGGACTGACCGGTTTGGTTGATGCGACCCAGTCCAATCAGCATGAACTTGCTCTAAGCCTTGAACGAATGAATGCAATCGAGGACATTGATGTTCAAAGCCGGACGATGACAGTGCAAGCCGGCGTGCCTTTACAAACAGTTCAGGAAAAGGCCGACGAAGCGGGTATGTTGTTTCCCCTAGACCTCGGCGCGCGGGGAACAGCAACAATCGGCGGTAATGTTTCAACGAACGCCGGTGGGAATCGCGTGATTCGTTACGGCATGATGCGTGATCAAGTTCTCGGCATGGAAGTTGTACTAGCAGACGGTACGATAATTTCTTCCATGAACAAGATTCTCAAAAACAACACAGGATACGACTTAAAACAGCTGTTCATTGGCTCAGAGGGAACACTGGGCGTTGTTACCAGACTCGTGCTTAGAATGCGCCCATTGCCGGTGAGCCAAGAAATGGCTTTGCTTGCAATAGACGATTTTACAAAGGTGACAGAATTTCTAAATCACATAGATTCAGCGCTTGGTGGCACCCTGAGCGCTTATGAAGTACTTTGGCAAGACTACTATCAACTGGTTACAAAACCACCTGCAGAAGGCAGGGCACCTCTGCCCGATAACTACAAATATTACGTTTTGCTGGAAGCGTTAGGAGGCTCGATCACCGCGGACCAGGAACGATTTGTGGCGGCTCTAACCGAGGCGCTAGAACAAGAACTGATTGCCGATGCAGTCATTGCCCAGAACCAAGGAGAGAGAGATGATTTGTGGGCGATACGCGATGACGTAGGGCAGGTCGCCCAGAATGCACCTATTTTCGCGTTCGATATCAGTGTGTCACTCAATCATATGGAATCCTACGTTGAGGAGCTGAAAGCGTCATTAACTGAACGATGGCCAGATCATAGCTGCATGATTTTTGGCCATCTTGGCGACGGTAACCTGCATATTATCGTTGGCAACGGCGATTCATCGATTGAGGCGAAAAAGGCGATTGATGAGACTGTCTACGCCGGTCTTCCTGCCCGTGGAGGTTCGGTTTCGGCCGAACATGGTATTGGACTGCAGAAAAAGGAGTATTTGAGTTGGTCAAGAAACAGTGATGAGATCAACCTAATGAAGGTGCTCAAACAGTCGTTAGACCCGAAAGACATCCTTAATCCAGGCAAGATATTTGCCTAACCCTGCATACAAGATGACGACGGGTATGATGTTATCCCTCTGCAACGACCGGTTCTTTCGGCAGCAGATGGCGAATCTGAATCGCCTCGATGCCCACACCTTCCAATACATCGGAGATCACCACAACTTTATCGCCCGCTGAAAAGTTTTCTCTGTTCAAAAGCACGTCAAACGCGGTTTGGAGTGTTTTTTCGGGCTCTCGACTGAATGCAGTTCTGAAAGCGGATAGGTTCCTATTCAGTATCAGACGCCTTCGGGTCTGGGAGTCGTTAGTAAAAGCATAGATTCTGGTTTTGTTGGGACGACAGTTGGTGACATAGTCAGCCATGTAACCTCTGCGTGTGATGACAACAATGCCAGCGGCACCCAGTGATTCGGCTAGGTTGACAGCCGTCACAGCAAGATGTTGTTTATCATTGTCACAAATCAGGTTGTCGCTAAAAGACAGTCCGGGAATCGCTTCCGTGATTTCTGCAATCTCTACCAGTTGCTCCACGCAACGCACCGGATATTTACCGACGGTTGTTTCACCGGATAACATCACTGCATCGACTTCTTCATAAATTGCGTTGGCAACGTCAGTCACTTCGGCGCGTGTAGGAATTGGATTTTCAATCATGGATTCGAGTAAATGCGTCGCAACGATTACTCGCTTACCTTTTTCGGCACACAACTTCACAATTTTTCTTTGTACATTGGGCAGAGAAGCGACATTGATTTCTACACCAAGATCTCCTCTTGCCACCATGATGCCGTCTGACTCGTCAATGATTTCTGCCAGATTAGTCACCCCGGATTGATCTTCGATCTTTGAGATTATCTTGATCTTGCCAGCTTTCTCTCCCATCAACTCCCTGAGTTCCCGGACGTCCGCGGCTTCCCGCACAAATGAAAGCGCAATGAAATCGACTTGCTGTTCCAGCGCGAAAAGAATGTCTTCTTTATCTTTCTTGGTGATCGCAGGTAAATTGACGCGTATGCCAGGTAGGTTCACATGACGTTTGCTTTTTAGGATACCGCCATCGATAACCCGACAGCGCATAATGCCATCTGACTGCTTTTCAAGTACTTCGAGATTGATGATGCCATTGTCGACTGTAATTCTGTCACCGACACTCACCGTTTCTATCAGATCATCATAGTGGATATGGATAGAGGAGCGTTCCACATCAACCGAGTCTCTCACCGTAATTGATATCTCTGAACCATTTTTGAGCTCAAGATCATTGACCAGATCGCCTGTGCGGATTTCAGGACCCTGTGTGTCCATCAAGATCGCTACGGGATAAGGGATCTTTTTGTTGAGCGTCTTGATTGACTTGATGACTGCTGCCGCGGATTCATGGTCACCGTGAGACATGTTGAGACGCACAACGTCCATCCCGGCATGTGCAAGTTTTTCTAGCATCGGGTAACTGGCCGTGGCGGGACCAATGGTACAAATAATCTTTGTTTTTCTCATGATCGTGATTTCTTATTCAGTAACTGGCATTCCGTTTGCCTAACGCGACTTCGCAATGCATGCGCTTTTAAGTCGGTATTGCCTAAATCGCACAGGGCGCCATCATACAGAATAGTCTCTGGTTGAGGTACAACTGGATAACATTGTTGCAGATTTTACCTGCGGGATAAGACTACTTGATTCGTGATACCGGAACGATCTAGTATTCTTACTCTTTTTTTGAACTTTAAGGCAAGGATCCACATGTCAGATGCCAATATTGACCCCAGCGCACAGGTGAGTGTGACCAATCGCGAAACTCAGGAGAAATGGGCCATAGATGTCCATCAGGATCCTGCTGAAATTCCGCTGGCAGAGTTGGACCCAGGGCATCCCTCGCTGTTTGAACACGATAAGTTTGAGCCTTATTTTGAGCGCCTCAGAGCGGAAGATCCGCTTCACCTGACGCAGGAAAGCATGTTTGGTCCATATTGGTCCGCCACGACCTACAAAGACATCATGGCGATTGATTCCAACCATGAGGTTTTTTCGAGTGATATCGACAACGGCGGCATACGCATGGGTGGCAGACCGACCGAGACACCAGCCAAAGACTCTCCTTTTTACCTGCCGATGTTTATCATGCAGGACCCTCCCAAACACGACGACCAACGCAAAGTCGTTGCGCCATCTTTTACGCCGAAACGTCTGCAAGAATTGCGGGGGTTGATACAGGAACGCGCAGGGACAATTCTCGATAATTTGCCAAGAAACGAAGACTTTAACTGGGTGAAAGAAGTGTCCGTGGAACTGACGGGACAAATGCTCGCGACGATATTCAATGTGCCTCAGGAAGATCGTCATAAACTCGTACACTGGTCAGATACGGTTGAAAATCTGAGCAACCCCGATTTTTTTGAAACACCCGAGGAAGGCTTTCAAGAACTCTGGCGCTGTTTCGAGTATTTCGATGCGATTTGGAAAGAACGCGCTGCTGCGCCTTTGGTCGCTGATGATCTCATCTCTACCTTGGCGCACGGTGAATCGACCAAGGATATGACTCCCAACGAGTTTCTGGGAAACATGCTGCTCCTTATTGTCGGTGGCAATGATACGACTCGGAACTCAATCAGTGGCGGCGTACTGGCGCTACATCGTCATCAGGATGAATACACAAAGCTACTGAACAACCCTGGCCTTGTGCCAAAAATGGTGCCTGAAATCATTCGCTGGCAATCACCGGTCGCGCATATGTGCAGAACCGCAATGCGAGATATCGAAATAAGTGGCAAACAAATCAAAGCGGGCGACAAGATGGTCATGTGGTATATCTCTGGCAATCGGGATGAATCCGAGATTGAGAATGCCAACAGTTTTATCATTGACCGGCCTAATCCGCGTAAACATCTATCATTCGGATTTGGTATCCATCGCTGTGTCGGGAATCGGCTGGGCGAAATGCAGCTCAACGTCCTATGGGAAGAAATCCTTAAACGTTTCCCGCGCATGGAAGTGACAGGCGATCCAACCTACTTGCGGTCGAATTTCATTCACGGCATTCGTGAGTTGCCGGTGCGTATTTCGGGCTAGAACAAATTCATTTGCTGGTGGTTTTCAGGGCTAGATTCGTCCTGAAACCCAACCCCCAGCCCCAATAAACGAATGCTGCGTCCGTTCCCGCGCGCCCAAATTTCAGGTAACAGCGCCAGGTAAAGACTGTATGTTAGAGCGTCGCTGGCGCGTTCGATGGTGGTTGTTTGGAAGTCAGCAAATTTGAGTTTTATCTGCTGATTCCGTATGCCTCGCGATCGATGCGGTTTGAGTCTACTCTCCAGCTCTTCGAATAGTCGACTGAGTATTTTCTCAGCTTCTGGCAATCCAGCGACATCCTCTGCAAAAGTTCTCTCCACGCTGAGAGATTTTCGAACCCATTGCGTTGTTAAAGGCCGCTCATCAATACCGCGACAGCGTTTGTGAAGTAGTCGACCCAGCCGTCCAAATCGCTTCACCAGCTGTTCTTCGCCCATTGCCTGGGCATCTGCACACGTGTGCAGGCCCTCAGCGGCCAGTCGCTTCACCGTAACTTTTCCGACACCTGGAATTTTTTTCAAGGAAAGGGTACTGACGAAATCATCCACGCCGTCCGGAGTCACCACACATTGACCGTCTGGTTTATTCTCGTCACTGCAAACTTTTGCCAGAAACTTGTTCGGCGCAACACCAGCTGACGCCGTGAGATTAAGTTCGCTGGCGATCGCACGACGAATATCTGCAGCAATCCGCGTTGCGCTACCCCCAAAATGCTCGGATCCGGTTACATCAAGGAAGGCTTCATCAAGGCTCAACGGTTCGATCACGTCCGTGTAGCGCCGAAATATTTCGTGAATAGATTTTGATATTTGCTGGTAGTGACTCATGCGACCCGGAACGACAATCAGGTCAGGACAAAGCTTCATCGCGTAGCCGGTTGCCATGGCGGAATGAACACCAAATGCTCGAGCGATATAATTGCAAGTTGAAATGACACCCCGTTTATTTGCAGCGCCCCCTACAGCGATAGGTTTGTTCGACAATTCTGGTGCATCCCGCATTTCCACAGCCGCATAAAAACAGTCCATATCAATATGGATAATCTTGCGGGGTAGGGCGCTGATGTCCGGGTTGTCTTGGTCCAACATTTATTCCACGGAAGTCCGTCTGAGGTGAAGTTTAGCGAGGATTTCCTGGCAAAAATACCACTAGCGAAAGACGCTTTTCAGCGCCGATGCTAACGCCAGGAAAACAAACCGTGTGAAGATCAATATTCGAGGTATAATTGCCCGGTCAGCAGTTAAAAGCTGTGGCACCAAACGCCCATAGTCAATCCGAGTTAAGCATTAATCAGCGATGAATGTAGAAGAAGCTAGAGTCAGGTTTTCGCCTGCGGTTCAGGAAATTATCGATAACTGCATGATAGAGGACAAATTTATTGATAAGGATCTGTTTCAGGTTTATATCTGCACTATTTGGGGCAATGCAGCCCTTGATCCAGAAAAAAGCGGGATTGAAGAAAGCGAACTCCCTGTGCTTCATGACTTTCTTAATGAGGAAATTCAAACCGTACTAGGAACCAAAACTCAGATCGCTGATTGTTTTGAATATCTAACGAGCAAGAAGGGCGAGGAGGCATTGATTCGCCTTCAGGTCGCGAAACATCACAGAGAATTCATTGAGTACTTCAGCAGAATAATTTTATCGACCTAGTGTGCTCGCGCTTCCCTTCATAGTCTGCTCGGGTTGCAACGCACGGTAACCCAAACCCTTCCAATCTGACCCGCTATCGCAATCGGGGATCGTCAACTTGCGAAACAGCCCTTGAAGCACAGGAATTGCTCGATGTCGTTCAGACACTTATAGTGCTTGCGTGAACGACAGTTAAACAAAGCAGGACCGATACAGGGAAAGGAAGGAGAGTCACATTGAATTCACCTGAGATAGATACGCTGGAATCCGCACCTTTCGGTTATATTTATCTGGATGAAGACTTGGTAGTCGTATTCGTTAACCAATACGCCCGAAGGCTCGTTCAGTGCGAACCCGGCGCATTGATCGTGGATTTTCTACATCCGGATGTCAGGCAGCAATTCGATAATCTGATGGTCAATCGAAACCCAGACCAAAGTGTTGAGCTGCAACTGCTGTTGGATATCGGCAGCAAAACAATTCAGGCTTCCTGTTCGAGCAACAAAGCCGGCGGGGTAGACCTGTTCGTGCTGGATATTAGTGAAAGCAAGGTCCTCGGCAGACAGTTGCAGGAAAGCAGCAAACCCGCGCGAAAATTTGTTCAAGAGATGAGCAATACACTCTCAAGTGCGATCGGCTATTCTGAACTGCTCACCATGATGTTGTCGGAAGAAGAGATGTTCGCAGGGGAAAAGCTCGCTGCGATCCGACGTTATCAGCGCGCCGTTAGCGAAGGACTTGCCAGTGCTGACACGTTGATAAGACAAGAGCGGTCGCGCAAAAACCGAATGCAAATGGCCCAAGGGCCTGATCAGGTGCTTCAGGCATACAATGGCACAGAGAGCAGCAGCGCCGGCTCGAAAAATACCACACCTTTGAATTCGCGACATATCGTTATTGTTGACGATGAACCTTCAATCGCTCAATTTCTCGGCGAATTAATGCGTTCGAGTCACCACAAGGCAACGGTATTTACCGAAAGTTCAGTCGCCTATGAGTACCTCGTTAATCACAGCGACAAAGTGGATCTGCTCATTCTTGATCAAGTGATGCCGGGAATGACCGGTATTGATCTTGCGACGAAGCTACAAGCAATACATATCGAGATACCGGTCGTTTTGTGTACAGCGGATCATGATCTGATTGAGCGGCAATCCCAGCACTCATTGAATATCAGGCATTCGATCAGCAAACCAATTGACATCAGAGAACTAACAGATTTGATCTCCTCGGTTTTAGCCTGAGCAACTGATCTAACTGCTAGATGTTTAGCGCAGCGGATAATGTCAGACCAATTGGCTCATGCAAAACCAGATCACATACAGCGTCAAGATCGGTAGGTTCGTTGTTAATAATTACCAGCCTGGCCCCATTTTGTTTTGCAATTCGAGGGAATGCAGCCGCCGGATACACGGTGAGAGAGGACCCCATTGCCAGCATTAGGTCACAGGACATGACCGCTTCTTGTGAGCGTGCCATCGGGACTTCCGGCATTGACTGGCCGAACGAAATTGTTGCTGTTTTCAAAATTCCGCCGCATTGATCGCAGTATGGAACAGTCTCATTTTGGTTAAATATTGACGCTATTTCAGATAACTCAAAACGCTTGTGGCAATCGAGGCAAGTGGCGTAATTTGCATTGCCGTGTAATTCGATCACCTTACCGTCATCGATGCCGGACTTTTGGTGCAGGCCGTCAACATTCTGAGTAATCACCGCGTTTAACTTCCCGCGCCTGTCTAATTCAAGTACCCCCAGGTGGCCAGCGTTCGGTTCAGCGTCAGACATGGTTGAGCCACCACTGAATTTTCGTCGCCAGGATTCTCGCCGCACGTCTTCCGAGGCAACAAAGTCAGAAAAGTCGATAGGCGTCATCGTTTTCCAGATACCATTTGGGCCGCGGAAGTCCGGGATACCAGACTCAGTGCTGATGCCGGCACCGGTGAAAACAACAATATTTTCTGCCGCATCAAACATTGCGCTCAGTTCAACAATTTCAGTCTCGCTCATGCTCGCTTCCCCTAAATACAAATCGCTCGATTCATTGAATGATGGACTTTATAACAGAGAATTTGTCGCCGAGGGATAATAAGTGTGCATCGCTTCTATTGTGTGTCAGAGTGATAGCCTATTAATGTGGTGCAGAAAGAGGTTGATGTTACGTGGGGTTCTACGAGAAGTACCTGTTACCAAAACTGCTAAATGCTGCGATGAAAAGTCCTGGCATGTCATATCTGCGCAAGAAGCAAATTCCCCTTGCAAGCGGCAAAGTACTTGAGATTGGTATTGGATCTGGATTGAACATCCCCTTGTATCAAAAAGACGTGCAAGTAACGGGTGTGGATCCCTCGGAAGAGCTGCAAACCTACGCCCGTGCTTTGGCTGCAGATGCAGACATCGATGTGGAATTTATTGCGAAAGGCGCAGAAGATATTCCAGTTGCAGACGACACGTTCGATAGCGCTGTTGTTACCTGGTCGTTATGTACGATACCAGATCCTATGAGAGCGCTAAGTGAGATCCGTCGAGTGCTTAAACCCGAGGGGCGGTTGCTGTTCGTCGAACATGGTGAAGCACCGGAACCCGAGGTGGTGAAGTGGCAGAAGAGGATTGATCCAATCTGGTCGGTCATCGCAGGTGGATGCCATCTCAACCGCAAGCCTGATCAGATGATTGTGGACGCCGGTTTTCGTTTTGATGAAATAGAACGCCGCTATATTGAGGGTCCGAAGATAGCGACCTTCAATTATCGAGGGATCGCGCGTCTCATCTGACAAACGCACAATGCGATTAGCCGTTTGAAATCTTCATTTTATGACTGAGCCAGGGCGCAAAGGCCAACAGCACTGCCCCCATGACGACCGCCACGATGGCCAACTTCTCAAATACCTCAGAGTAAACAACGATAGAGGAGAGCGGGTCTATATCTCCAGCCCCCGTGCTTTCTATCGCCATCGCACCAGCGATCATGCCGCCGGCATATGACGCAAATGCACTCGAAAGAAACCAAACGCCCATCATCATTGCAGCAACACGCGTTACCGAGAGTTTGGTGACCATCGACAATCCAACCGGTGATAGACACAGCTCGCCCGTTGTGTGAAGTAAGTACATGAGAATAAGCCAGAATGCGGCGACTTGCCCACCCTCGTCAGCAAACTGTATTCCCAGTACCAGTACGGCAAATCCGAGTCCAACTTGGATGATTGCTAGGCCAAATTTCGCAGGTGTAGAGGGTTCTAAGCCTTTGTTTGATAGATAAACCCAGATCCAGGCGAACACAGGCGCAAAAATGATGATGAATAGGGCATTAAATGACTGAAACATTCCAGCCGTCAGTATGTCTCCCTTATTTACATTCCGATCTGTAAACAACGTTAATGAGGAGCCTGCCTGCTCAAACAGTGCCCAAAACAACACAGAAACAATGATTAGCGCTAACATCACCAACATCCGGTCACGCTCAAGCGGCTCACATTTTGAAAGGGAAAACCAGATAATCCAGCCGACGACGAAGGCACCAACTAGCAACAACAAAAGGCCAAGCTCGGAAGTGTGCTGAATCAACTGCCAGACCATAATGATAGCCAGCGTACTCATCAGGTAGATAAGGCTCTCTGTCGTCAGAAACCCTAGTCGTTTAGCACCTAAAAACTCAGGCTCGGGCGGCTCACCGTAACCCATCAGCAATTTTTGATTCAGTTGAAATACGAGCAAGCCGGATAACATCCCAAGACCTGCAAGTCCAAAGCCGTACCGCCAGCCATAGGTTTCACCTAAGTAGGCGCAGGCGAGGGTCGAAACGAATGCGCCGACGTTAATGCCCATGTAAAAGATGGTGAATCCGCCATCTCTCCGAACGTCTCCTTCTGGATATAAACATCCAACCATGGTTGAGATATTCGCCTTAAGAAATCCAACGCCGGTGATAATGAATGCTAGCGATAGGAAGAACACTTGCTCATGCAAACCCGATCGGACAACCACGGATTCACCGGCAACTTCCTTTACAACAGCGGCGGGTCCTTCGAAGGCCATACCAAAGTGACCGCATACCAACAGTACCGCGCCAAAAGTTACGGCTTTGCGATATCCAAGATATCGATCGGCGATTAGGCCACCGAGTACTGGCATGGCATACACCAGGGATCCGTAACTCCCATATATGAGTGCGGCTTCCCTGTCTCCAAAAAGCATATGCTTGATGAGAAAGAGCACCAGCAGAGAGCGCATACCGTAGTAGCTGAAGCGCTCCCACATCTCTGTAAAGAAAAGTACAACGAGTCCCCGTGGATGACCAAGAAACTCTTCGGGCGGGTTTGCAGGTGTTGTGTTAGTCAAGGTTTACTCGCTCTTGTGCTAATTGGCTAAAAGCTCCCGGACGCTGCTGCTTGACAAAATTGACAACCTGTTTAGCGCAATGGAGAGGTTCATCGCTTGAAGTATCTACCACAACGTCATAAATACCGTGGGAGTGACAAATATCAAAATGACCCGCGGCGGTGCCAGGAAACCTGCCGGGCCTAGCAGATTCTCGATTCTCAATCACGTTTAGCGGGCACTGAACGCCGACGAAGGTCACGTCGAGATGAGAAAACACATCCAAATAATCATCCAAAAATTCACTCGATAAAATAATGTCATCGATAATGACGTTGTTGCCACTTTCGACCATCGCGGCGATAGCGCGTCGCATACCTCGCAACATTTTTTTACCGTCTTCACCAAATTGGATCGATGTATAAGCTTTGTCACCATCAATGACCGGTACAACATTGAGTCCTCTGGACCCTGTTGTACCTGGCGGCGAATTCAATCCTCGAAATTTGTCTGGTAAACCGTCTCGGAACTGATCTAGCGCCATGTGAACATAGGGCTCGTCCAATAGCTCCTGCAGCTTGTGAGATAACGTTGTTTTCCCGGCACTTGAAGTTCCGTTTAGGAATATGATGTTGCCTTTTGGCATTGAGATTCTTACCGCCTCATTTTTCGAGGGCTAATGCTTACACAGAATCGTGGTGATGACTACCGATTATCGAGCAAGAAAACAGTGTTTTCGATTGACCTTAATTGTCATGATAGGCACTTCAGAAACCGACCAAATTCGACATCAGGACCAAGCGATTGCGAAAAGATCACCGCCCTAACTGGTTAAGGAAGTTCCAAACCTTTGTGAACGAGATTTATATCGATCACTACGTTCGGCCTCATCTTGATGCTTCAGGCATTGATTTGCGTGTGATCAATCCTGGTTACCTCGAGATATCCGGTACAGGCATTAAATTGGGTGACCATGTTCATGTGATGGCGCTAGCAGACAAACCGGTAAGGTTGGCTGTGTTTGAAAATCTTGGCGAAATCAGTATTGGCGACTACGGTGTGATTAACCCTGGCGTTCGCATATCTTCAGCAAATTCGATCACGATAGGAGATAGTTGTCTGCTGGCGATGAATTGCTACCTATCAGATGCGGATTGGCACGATATCCAGCACCGAATTTACGCGCCAGGCAACACAGCGCCTATCGTCCTAAAAGACAATGTGTGGATAGGAGACAGTGCCCTGATAACCAAAGGTGTCACGATTGGCGAAAACAGTATCGTTGGCGCATATTCTGTCGTTACTAAAGATGTACCGGCAAATTCAATTGTTGTTGGGAATCCCGCGCGCGTCGTCAAAGAGCTGCCTACCGAAAATCTGACAAGCCGCAAGGCGTTATTTACCGGAGACCAGCCTTATCACGAGTTTGAGGAACAATATTTTGGCGAGAAACTTGCTGATAACTCAATCTTGGGCTGGCTGAGTTCGTTTCTAAAACCGGGCAAGGACGTTTGATTGACACTATCTTTGGTATCAACCTGTCTCGTCGAACTGCCGAAACGCTTCGATGATGACCTCGATGTCCTCAGCACTAATATCAAGGTGAGTCACCAGCCTTGGACCGGAAATTTGAATTTCGCGTTTGAGTAGAAATGCCCGCAGTCGTTTAACGTCAATACCACTCAAGTCAAGCATGACCATATTGGTTTGCACAGGTTCGGCAAGGCTAATATGTTCGAGTTGAGATAACGCATCTCCTAGGTTTGATGCGTTCCTGTGATCAATTTCAAGCCGATCGACGTGATGCTGCAACGCAAACATCCCGCTTGCGGCGATAATACCGACTTGCCGCATGCCGCCGCCGAGCATCTTTCGGTACCTGCGCGCTTTTTGGATCGTTACCGCATCTGAAACCAACAAGGATCCAGCAGGACAACCAAGCCCCTTGGAGAGACAAATGGAGACCGAATCAAACAACCCTGTAATAGCCTTTACTGGAACATTCTGGCGAACTGCAGCATTAAAGACCCGGGCACCATCTAGATGAAATCTTAGATGCTTGGATCTGACAAAAGCGCCAAACTGGTTCAAATAGTCCGAGGACAACACCTTGCCACCTTGAGTATTTTCAAGACACACGAGTTGCGTTCTGGCAAAGTGAAAATCATCCGGTTTGATGGCCTGATTGACCTGATCTTGCACCAGTTCACCACGAGGATTGAAGGGCAGGGGTTGTGGCTGAATGCCGCCCAATACTGCGGCCCCACCGCCCTCAAATTTGTAACTGTGCGCTTCCTGACCCGCAATGTACTCATGTCCACGATCGCACTGACTGAGCAGCGCTAACAAATTACCTTGTGTACCGGTGGACACAAACAGCGCCGCTTCGTGACCAGTCAGCTCGGCTGCATACGATTCCAATTCGTTAACCGTCGGGTCCTCGCCATAAACGTCGTCGCCAGTTTCAGCCGCCATCATGGCTGTTAGCATTTCCGGTGTTGGTCTCGTCACCGTGTCACTTCTAAGGTCAATCATGGGTAGTCTCAGGCTAAAAGGCGGTTAGCAACGCGCATTGTGGTGTTGGATATAGTCAACAACCTCAAGGATGCCATCTTCATCATGATTGCCGCAAACAAAGGTCACATGGGGATGCAGTGCTTTGTTGCCATTACCCATTGCAACGCTATGGGTTGCGGCCATCAGCATCGACAAATCGTTCAGCTCATCACCGACACAGCAAAGCGCTTCAGCGGGGATATCAAAATGCGTCATCAAATGCTGTAGTCCCTGCCATTTCGAGATGGCTGACTGGCTTATCTCCATATAATAGTCATCAGTATTAAATGGCGGCACGATAATATTGGTGTATTCCCCGGGATGCTGGGCATCAATGCGGTCTCGAAATGCCTGCAAGTTAGATTCTTCGCCAAACGTCGAGGCAACCACAAACTCAGCAGGTTGCGTCGTGATATCCGTGGCGACTCCCCACTGTTTGTTTGCATCAAAGTACTGATGGAACGAATGACGCCAGGGAGATTGATCGTCGATCACAAAATCAGCGCCACCTCTATCATGCGCGTCCCTTTGGGCCATCAGCGGAATCCCCATATCACGGGCGATTGCGGCCAGTTCGTTTATCTGACGACTGGAAAAAGACGATTCGTGTAATGTTGATGTGTCCGGCATTTTTACCAGTGCACCACCGTTGCAGACCGCAAACACCTCAAAACCGAGATTATCAATGACATATCGTGTCGACCGATATCTTCTGCCGGTTGCAATAACGACTTCAACATCGGCATCATGAAGATGCTTCAGCGCATCTCTCGTCGCAGGTAACACCTGGTGGTTGTCTATCGCCAAAGTGCCATCAAGGTCCAGTGCGAGCATTTTGATTGGAATCAAAGGTAAAAAGTCTCCAGGTAGTTTGGTGTTCAGATTCAACCGCGAATAAATAAAAGCGCAAAGTCTATTGGTATCAATAATACCCGAGTGACAGGCTCGATGATATGAAGGAAAACACCGGATTGATCTTCGTATAAAATCATATAAATCATGATGATATATAGTATATCTAATGTGTTAGGTAATACGCTTTAACGATTGACACCGGACACGCTCAGGTACGATCATATGGATGAGCGCTATTTAACAAGTATCGAGGCAAGCAAATGTACACCGGCATCGTTCAAGCACTGCTACCTATTACAAGTCTGGAACAAAAAACGGGCTTGATGACCTTTGGCATCCGTTTTTCCGATGCGTTAAGGGAAGGTCTAGAAACAGGCGCTAGCGTCGCTGTTAACGGTACCTGTTTCACCGTGACCCATTTGATCGAGGACGAAGTCTTCTTTGACGCTATTGCCGCGACGCTCGAAATCAGCAATACCAGCGAATTAGCAGTTGGTAGCTTGGTTAATATTGAACGTTCCGCGCATGCCGGTGCAGAAGTCGGCGGGCATATACTTTCTGGGCACGTGATTGATGTTGCAACAGTGTCAAGCGTTGTGGATTCCGAAAACAACCGCAAAATCACCCTGACAGGTGATGCTGGTTGGATGAAGTATGTCTTTAACAAGGGTTTTCTGGCACTTAACGGGGCGAGTTTGACGATTGCGGAGGTTAATGGGGAGCAATTTTCCATCAATCTGATACCAGAGACGCTGGAACGGACAAACTTCTCGCTGATGAAGGTGGGTGATCCGGTTAATGTCGAGCTTGATCAACAAACTCAGGTCATCGTCGACACAGTCGAACGAGTGATGGCTGAACGATATGCCTGATACCGCTTGTTAAAGCAGCGATTTTCATTATTATGCGCTGCTTAGTTACCTGATGCGACCCCGCCATGTCTGAATCACAACCACTGCGGTTATTCGATACCTACGAACGAAGGGTGAGACCCTTCGAACCCCTTGAACCGGGAAAGGCAGGGATCTATTGCTGTGGACCTACGGTTTACAATTTTGCCCACATTGGTAATTTGCGTACCTACGTGTTCGAAGACCTGCTGCGACGCACGCTTACGCTGAATGGTTATGATGTAAATCTTGTCATGAATATTACCGATGTTGGACATCTGACTTCCGATGCTGACACAGGCGAGGACAAAATGGCGCTCAGCGCCCGACGAACCGGTTTGACCGCATGGGAACTCGCCGAACGTTACACTGAAGCATTCAAGTCGGACCTTACAGCGCTGAACATTTCACCACCCACAATTTGGTGTAAGGCAACAGACCATATCCGCGAACAGTTAGATTTTATTCAAGATCTTGAGAATAAGGGCTTCACTTATCGGACATCTGACGGGATCTATTTCGATTCGAGAAAGCTCAATAGCTATGGCTATTTGGCTAGATTAAATATCGAAGGGCTGCAGGAGGGCGCTCGAGTTGACTCAGAGCGTCGATTTGTTACCGATTTTGCCTTGTGGAAATTCTCGCCGAAGGACGAGCAGCGGGAAATGGAATGGGAAAGCCCGTGGGGCATAGGGTTTCCTGGCTGGCATATCGAATGTTCAGCCATGGCTGCCAAATATCTCGGTGACTATTTTGATATCCACTGCGGTGGAGAAGATCACATTCCAATACATCACTCTAATGAAATCGCCCAAACCGAAGCGAGCAGGGGCACTCGGCTAGCCAATTTCTGGATGCACGGGTATTTTTTGCAGCTGAACGAAGCAAAAATGTCTAAATCAACAGGCGATTTTCTTCGATTGGCAACCCTCTCGGAAAAAGGCTTCTCTGCCATGAGCTACCGGTATTTTTGCCTGAGTGCACATTACAGAACCCAAATGTCATTTTCTTGGGAAAGTCTGGAAGCGAATAACGTTGCACTGGGCCGACTTTACCAAGCGGCATACGGTTGGGGAGAACCGACCGCAGTTGATGCCGACTTCTACGATAGATTTCTTGGTTTTGTGAATGATGACCTCAATCTCCCGCGTGCCTTGGCCCTAAGCTGGGATTTGGTGAAATCAGACCTTGAGGATGGCTGTAAAAAAGCGACACTACTCGCATTCGATCAGGTGTTCGGTTTGGATATTGCGAAATGGGAACCAGCAGTGCTAGAGATCCCTGAGCATATTAGCAAACTGGCGGATGAGCGGCAGACCGCAAGAGAAGACAAAAATTGGCAGTTGGCGGACGAAATAAGGGATGAATTGCTGTCCAGGGGCTACGAAGTAGAGGATACCCGCGATGGCCCCCGGATCAACAAAACCTGACTCGAGAGAAACTAGGTTTGCAAATTTAAGCCTGTAGTGCCCGCCATTCACTGATATCGGTTGCGGCGCCGTCCCTCAACTTGGCACCAAACTGATAGCCTCCGTCACTTGTTGTTGTGCTCCAGCGAACGTCGCTGGTCAAAAAGAATTTACCTGGGCCAGCATTAACATCTATCCATAGGTCAACCTGGCTTCCTTCAGGAATATGGGTGTCAGAGAATACTCTCAGACCGCCAGCGGAAACGTCGACAGAATCACAGCTCACCGTCATACCAACGAGGTTGCGATCTGCACATTCCACGACTTGAACGAACAGCCGTTCGTAGCTTGCATGGCGGGTTTCCTCTCTCATTTCGCTTCCAGCATCATTCATTATGGCTCCTTGCACTAAGTGACGGCGTTTTGCTTGTTTAGTATCGATCACTTTCGATACTGAAACGGCGCGGTTCATAGGTTTCGCTCTAAGTAAAACGCTGTCGGTGTTAAGTCACCAGATCATTAAGCTAGATGCGTGCCAACTTTTACGTAAGGACAGTAAACGCCCTTAATCAGCAGCTTAGCGTCCTATCGCAACGTGCTACCACGATCACCATGGGCTACAATACAGTGACAAAATTTTGCAATATTGGCCCTAGGTGTCATGTTGCGGCAACGAACATGACAGCCGTGTAATAAAAACAAGGAGTAACAACCGTTGGCCAGTTTTTTCGAGCATATACGAACTCTGGTGACAGAGCAGAATTCCATGCTCTGTGTAGGTCTTGATACCGATAATGCAAAACTACCCGCTCACCTGATGGACCAAACCGGCGGCATTATTGATTTCAACAAGGCAATAATTGATGCCACCCATGATCTTGTTTGTTGTTACAAGCCACAAATTGCCTATTACAGCAGTCAAGGTGCTGAAGAAGCCTTAATCGAGACTATTCAGTATGCCCAGGGCAAGGGTATTCCGGTATTACTGGATGCAAAACGAGGCGATATCGGCAATACCGCAGAGCAATATGCAATTGAACTGTTTGAGCGTTATGGCGCTGATGCAATCACCGTGAACCCTTATATGGGCACGGATACACTTGCGCCGTACCTTAGTTACAAAGACAAAGGCATATTTGTGCTTTGCCGCACCTCTAATCCTGGTGGTGCTGACCTGCAAAACCTAGTGCTCGACAGCGGTCGTCATGTCTACGAGCATGTTGCCCATCTTGCTCACAGCGAGTGGAATGAACACGGAAACGTGGGTTTAGTCGTCGGTGCAACACAACCTGAAGAGTTGGCGACAGTTCGAAAAATCACCGGCGACATGCCTTTTCTGGTACCTGGCGTAGGCGCTCAGGGCGGCGATATTGAGGCGCTAATGAAAGCCGCAATGAGACAAAACGTCATAATTAGTTCCTCCAGAGGCGTTATTTACGCTTCAGACGGTGAGGATTTTGCACAATCCGCCCGATCGAGCGCGCTGGAGACCCGGAATAGCATCAATGCCGCTCGAAATTAGTCATAAACGTTGGATTAAGGGTTTCAGAACCGTTTTTGTAATCACGCTGATAGCGGTGAGTTACCTAGCACTAACCCCAATCGAGATACAACAACTAGAAGGCTCTTGGGATAAAAGCAATCATCTAGCCGCTTTTATCACCTTGGCATTCCTGCTTGACTTTTCGGCTTCCGGAAACTCGATCAAGTGGCTAGGTTTGGCGGGTTATGGCATGCTCATCGAAGTAGCCCAATGGTTTACGGAATATCGCTATTTTGAGCTCTCTGACATTCTGGCGGACTGCATTGGCATCGCAATCTATGTGATACTCAGAGGCCAACTAGCCAGAACGCCATGGTTTGGCACCTTGAGACATACCCTAGACAACACTTTCGACAAGACCCTAGACAAGACCCTGAAGGACAACATCTGAATGAACATGATAGATTCTGCACAAAAATTCATCACAACCACCATCGTCAGCGCCTTACTTGCCTCGTTACCGCTGAGCGCGCTTGGCGACTGGAAACTGGTTCCCAGTGAATCTGATATTGCTTTCGCTACCATCAAAAACAGTGCCGTTGTCGAATCCCATACTTTCGAACGATTTTCAGGTGAAGTCACGCTGTCCGGTGCTGCCAATATCCGGGTTGATCTCGCAAGCGTTGAGACGCGAATTCCGATCAGAAACGAGCGCATGGGCACGCTCTTGTTCAATATTGACCAGTTTCCAAGTCTTGATATTAGCTCAAAACTGGACACAAAGAGCCTAGCAAATATGGAGGAGGGTGCCTCAACTCACCTCGAAGTACCTGCAACGATCAGTTTGCATGGTACCGAGGCCAATATACTGTTACCGCTGGTTGTGACTCGGCTCTCTTCAAAGCGATTTCAAGTTGTTACAACCAAGCCGGTCATTGCTTATGCGAGTCAGTTTGGGCTTACAAAAGGCGTGGAAGCACTGCGATTGATCGCACAACTGGCAACGATCACCCCCGCGGTACCGGTAACATTCTCTTTGATCTTCGAGCAGGCAAGCTGATTAGGCGAGTTTTAGGTCGAATTCAGCCCAGATAGGGCAATGATCGGAAGGTTTATCCATCGCGCGCACCTCATAGTCTATACCGGCGTCTGTGCAGGTTTCACAAATAGCAGTAGAAGCCATGATGAGGTCTATTCTGAGACCACGACGTGGTTCACGCTCGAAGCCCTTGCTGCGGTAATCGAACCAACTGAATCTGTCATCCACTTCAGAATGAATCTGACGAAAAGTGTCTATCATGCCCCAGTTCATCACGTGCTGGAGCCATTCGCGTTCCTCCGGCAGAAAACTACATTTCCCGTCTTTTAACCACCGTTTACGATTAGGTTCGCCGATGCCGATATCAATATCACGCGGCGCCACATTCACATCTCCCATAACAATCACAGGATCGTCAGCGTTGTGATTATCCTCCAGCCATGAAGAGAGATTGCGATAATACTCACGCTTATTCGGATATTTATCCGGGTGAGACCGGTTTTCTCCTTGAGGAAAATAACCATTCAGCACGCTGAGTGTGCGACCGTCTTCGAGCATAAACTTGCCCGCAACCATTCTTCGTTGAGTGGTTGCGGTATCCGTCGGAAAACCGGTTTCCGGTTCGATCGCGGCTACACGGGAAAGGAGGGCAACGCCGTAATGGGTTTTCTGGCCGTAATAAATAACCTCATAGCCTAACGCGTTGATGGCCTCTACAGGGAATTCCTCATCGGTGACTTTGGTTTCCTGTAAACCAATAAAATCCGGATTATGCGTTTCAATTACCGCTGCTAATTGATGCAGACGAATTCTGACACTGTTGACGTTGAAAGAGACGATACGCAACAAACTAGCCTCTATGTCCAATCAGAAAATCACGAAACTTGTCCATTAAGGTTTCGTACTTGTAGTCGGTAAATTCTCCCGCGTCGAAGTACATGCCATGTTCTTCGCAGGCCTCGTACCAGATATGAGACTGTTTTGGATCAGAAACCTTCAGCATGCGTTTGCCGCATCTGGGGCAATCGACATCCTCGATTTTATTGTATTTTCGCCCAACCTCGGGGTCACCGCTGTCTATAAATTCCGACATCCATTTGCCTTTCAAAGTTTCGGCTTCACCTGCATCAAACCAAATCCCTTTACAATTTGTACAACGGTCTATCACCATGTTCCGACCGTAAGTAACTTCTTCCATTGTTGAATGACATTTTGGACATTCCATTTGTATCACCTTTAATTAAATCTGAATTCGTGGACCTGAGCGCTCCGTATACGATCAACAAGAACGCGCAAAGTATACTGAGTTACCTCTGACAATGCATGCATGAGCAATTTGCATCAGGCATGAAGTTTTCGCGAACTTACCAAGCGCATTAGTGGCATCTTGGAATGTCATCCTGCAACGTTTTCTTGTTTCGTAATAGGTTACTTTATTGGCCCTTACTGCACGCGCGCCATATCTATAAGTGCGCATAATATATATTATGTTAAATTATACAATCTTAGGCCGGTCATCAGAATAAGCGAACGTCCCCAACCGACATATGCCTGCCAGCAACTGTAAATAGGTTCGCCCTCGATAAATGCAACATGCGATAATCTGCAACACGCATCTGAATCAACCCACAGGCAATGGCTGAGTGAATCCCCTACCACTACAATCTATTTTGTTATCCGACACACCGTTGATAGATGTTCGTGCAGAGATTGAGTTTAAGGCCGGCTCATTTCCCTCAGCCAGAAATATGCCGATTCTCAATGACCATGAAAGAGCGCTCGTTGGCATCTGTTACAAAGATAAAGGACCCGATGCCGCCAAGTCACTGGGCCATGAGCTAGTCTCTGGCGCCATACGAGAAAACAGAATCGACACTTGGTGTGAATTTATCAGTCAGAATCCTGGCGCAAAGCTCTATTGTTTTCGCGGCGGACTTCGATCAACGCTGGCTCAACACTGGATTCAAGATCGCGGAATCCAAATCGAAAAAATCAAAGGTGGCTATAAAGCGCTAAGGCAAAGTCTGCTCGCTGTTTACGAAGACTTACCTGAGCTGATTGTCGTCGCTGGTAAAACCGGTACTGGTAAAACTGAGTTCCTCGCCCGAGTACCGAATAAGGTTGATCTTGAATACCGCGCCAACCACCGCGGTTCTGCATTTGGAAAGCAGTTATCGGAGCAACCGGCTCAGATCGACTTTGAAAACCGGGTTGCCTTGGATTTTCTTAAGTTGCGTTCAGGCCCAGTGTTAATAGAAGACGAAAGTCGACTTATCGGGCGGATTAATCTGCCTCTGCTGCTACAAAAAGCAATGGCTGAGGCACCGATTGTGCTGCTCGAGGACAGTGTTGAGAATCGAATTGCCCGCATTAACAAGGAATACCTCGTAGAGCAATTTGAAGCTTTGAGCGCACAAACCGGCTCGGTCACCAAAGCGCAAGACGAGCTAGAGCGCATTTTTCTGGATTCACTCGGCGCGATAAAAAAACGTCTCGGGCCTGAACGTCACAGAAGCCTCGTGAATTTGATGGGAGTTGGCTTTCAGATACAAAAAACCGGGGATTTTTCCGCCCACAATGCTTGGATACGCGTTCTGCTCGAAGAATATTATGACCCAATGTACGAATATCAACTGTCAAAAAAGCAGTCGAGAATTATCGGTTCCGGCACGCAGGAAGGGTTATTGGAGTACGCAGATTATTCACCGAAGAAACCATAAAACTGCCCTCTTCCACCCGTCTTTGCTACGCGGGTATTCATCGAAAATTGCTTTCAAATTGATACGTTTTTAATCCAAACTGTCTAGATGGTTGCCCATCGATCTCATCATAGGCTAGATAAAATGCAGCTTTCGGCATATACATATCGGCCTGTAACATTGTATAAACGTGCGCGCTTACGGGCGGCAAATGAGTATCGATCACGTTTCTGTTTCATCCCATCTAGCGCATCAGATAATAGGTATGTAGACCAATGGTGAGAAAATGAGCGATCGCGATACAGACAATAAAGACCCTGCATTTCAAGCCGACACAAAAGACACAGCATCAAATACGCATTGGGCACTTATCGGCCGGTTGATTACATTTCAGTTTAAACTGGCCATGGATGGATTACGGGATCTGCTGTTAAGTCCGGTATCTATCGGGTTTGTGCTTTACGGTATCTTGGTGCAAAGAGAGCAACCAGATAAATATTTTCGGCGCCTGATGCGTTTTGGACGTGACTCAGATCACTTTATTAATCTGTTCGGAGAAAAGCAGGAAACACTCGGGCCCAAACCAGACATCGATGAAATAGATAAAGAAATCGTCTTATCGTCGGCCAACGTTGCAGATTCTAGAACGGTAACTTCGGATGACTACGTCAAAAAGCTGGAATCACTCATACTAAGCGAGTACAAAAAAGGAGGGTTTATCACCGAACTCAAACACGGAACTGACGGCATTCTTGAGAAACTGCAATCAAAAGCAGAAAAGAGAAGACAAAAGAAATCTGGGACTGACCAAGCTACTGACTCAGATCTAAAATAACCTTTCATTCCGCTTTTCTGCGCCAACGCGGAATATTGTCCGGTTGATCATTGAAGTCGTCGATGACAGCTGATCGCAATGACTTACATCTAACAGGCTGCGACGGTTTTGCGCAGCGTAAGATGCCTAGTAACTCTTCTCCTGCCCCAGCACTTGCTCAGCGATGAAGGATTTGATGAGCTCTTGGCTGATCGGCGCTATCACCGGAATCATGATTTCCCGTAAGTAGCGCTCAACGTGATATTCCTTCGCGTATCCCATACCGCCGTGTGTCAGCACTGCGCGTTGACAGGCTTTATGACCCGCTTCTGCGGCGAGAAACTTAGCCGAGTTGGCTTCTGCACCGCAGGGTTTACCCGCGTCATAGAGTGCAGCCGCATGGTTCACCATCAATTGGGCAGCCTCTAGCTCCATCCAGTTAACCGCAAGGGGATGCTGAATTGCCTGGTTCTTGCCGATGGCTCGGTCAAAAACAACACGCTCCTTTGCATATTGTGATGCCCGCTCAAGAGCAAGTTGTCCAAGCCCTACCGCCTCCGAGGCAATCAATATCCTTTCTGGATTCAGACCGTGCAACAGATATTTCCATCCAGCACCCTCCTCTCCAATGAGATTAGCTGCTGGAACCACCAGATCATCAATGAAAAGCGCGTTTGAATCGACCGCCTCACGTCCCATTTTGGGTATTTTGCGGACTTCAATCGCACTTCTGTCGAGGTCCGTGTAAAAAAGACTCAGACCATCCGTTGGCTTTTTACAATCTTCAAGATCCGTAGTGCGTACAATGAGCAGGATTTTAGTCGCCGATTGAGCAGTGGTGGTCCACATTTTTCTGCCATTGATCACATAGTTATCCCCATCTCGAACCGCTCGCGTGCTGAGTCTGGTCGTGTTCAAACCGGCATCCGGCTCAGTAACGCCAAAACAAGCTCGGTCTTGTCCTTTGATCAGAGGAGGCAGAAACCTCGACTTTTGTTCCTCATTACCAAATATCACAATAGGATTAGGCCCGAACAGATTAAGGTGGACAGCCGAGGCTCCGCTCATTCCAGCGCCACTCCGAGCTATTGTGTGAGCAAGCACCACAGCTTCAGTGATACCAAGTCCTGCGCCACCGTATTCTGTCGGCATCGCGATACCCAGCCATCCGCCCTCTGTGATTGCAGCAACAAACTCCTCGGGAAAGCTACCAGAGGCATCTTTTTCAGCCCAATAATCATCGTCAAAATTCTCACAGACCTTTTGCACAGCACTTCTGATTTCGCTTAATTGTTCGTTGCTCGTCACGTTTTTCTTCCTTTGATGCTATCAATTTTCAAAACTTTTGGATGTTTCGTTTGTTCGTGATCTTCACTGGAATTGCATTTTCCGGTGCCAGTTGGCTCACTAGTTACCAAAATAAGCCGATATCGTGTTGCTTCCAAACATATTCTTGACTATTTCCACTATCTATTCAGTCTTCCAGCAGGTTTAATTGTTAGTCTAGTCCTCCAATAATAGAACTGCAGAGCGCGCACCCCAGTTTCAGCTGGATTACTGCCTAGAGCCATAGTCCGAATCGGTAAGCTGAACACAGGTCGCCAATGAACTGTAGCAAACTAGAACGATAGCGGCGAGCCGCTTTATGGACAACTTTTATGATCGAAAAGCAACCTGCAAAAGATCAAGATCCGTTATCAATGGATCCATATAATACGCCCCCCGATGATGTTCGGGTCAAAGACGAGAAAGCGACGTCCCTCGAAGATTCCGAGTCAGACCATGCCCTCGCTGAAGATCAACTAGGCGTTAGACTCGAAAAGCAATACAAACGCGAAACAACGCGCGCGGCACTCGTTGAGGCAACCCAAGCCTTGGTCATGGAGCGCGAGAAAGAAAAATTTACAATTCAGGATATTACGCATCGTGCAAACGTCTGCTCTGGCACCTTTTATAATTACTTCGTGAGCAAAAACAAAGTATTTGAAGCGATTGCTGAGAACATGCTGGCGGAGTTTGCCAAGGAACTTGATAAGCTTCGTGCGCCACTCAAAGACCCTGCAATGATCGTTTCGGTTACACTCAACCATTGTTTTGAGCGAGCCCAAAACCACGAAACTTGGAATAGTTTTGTATCAGCGACCTGCCTAAGCGACGAGTACTTTTTACATCAAGATGCCGACCAATGTTATCAGGACATCGAACGCGGCGTCGCTGCGGGTCGATTTAAGGTCGGGAATATTCCGTTCACCCAGCGCCTAATTCTAGCGATGGTGAAACACATTAGCAGCGAAATCAGACTCGGAAACGTCGAAAACAATACGATTGAAGATGCAACCCAGGCAATTCTAAAAATGCTTGGCATATCGGATGTTATCGCCAAAGCGTTAACCCAACCGGTTCGTCCACCCATTGCTAGACCGAAACGCAATCAAATTTCGACGCCGCTCGAGCCCCAGCCCCAGGTTGGTGACAATACAAAACCGATACTGCAACCGATTTCAAACAAGGCCAGGATTATTAGTTGAATGCG
>CAJXBG010000061.1 GCA_913050215.1 uncultured Gammaproteobacteria bacterium | reverse complement strand
CACGGGCGAAATCGTTTACTTCAATCGTTCTGCTACGACCCAGTCGGGTTTTACTCATAAGGAGATAATTGGCGATCACGTTTCACGGTTATTGCCGCAATCGAGTCGGCGTAAGGTAGATGTAGTCAAGTGGTTTGGGCGTTGGGCGGACAACCCTGATCCGGGACAACTTCGGTATCTGACGCTCGAGGGAGTGAGAAAAAGCGGCGAACCGCGTAGGTATCAGGTTCGCGTGTCTCGTAGCGAGGACCTAGGAGGGATCTACTTCGTTATTGTGCTACGCGACGTGACAGAGGAACAAGAACAAACAACCGCGCTGAGACACTCGCAACTTATCGCTAATCGTATTATTGCGATTGGCGAGGACGCGGTACTAAGTATAGATCAAGACAATAACATTTGTTTCTGGAACCAAAGAGCCGAAAAACTTTTTGGCTATACAGAAAAAGAAGCAATGGGGGCCAATATCAATATGCTGCTTCCACAGAACATTCGCGATGAACACACAACGAGTATTCAGACTTTCAGCAGCGGTAAGCAGCCCTCCCGATCTATGGGAGAAAGGGGTGAGATCACCGGCCAACACAAGTCTGGAAAGATCATGCCACTTGAGGCATCGATTACAAAAACATATATCGGTGACAGGCTCGTCCTGAGTGCACAAGTCCGTGACATCACCCAAAGAAAAAAAGTGGAGGTTGACTTGGCAGAACGGGAAGCAAGATTCAGCGCCGTATTCAATCATGCCGTTGAAGCCATCGCTTTGCTCGACAACACAGGCTGTGTACTCGAGATTAACCAGGCTGCCCGAGAAATGTTGCCTATCGACGAACCCGTCATCAACAAACCTCTCTGGGGGCTTCCATGGTGGAACTCATCAAATGGCAGCGAGCAGTCTGAATTCGAAGAGAGGCTGCGTGGTCGCTTTCATCAGGCTATGTTAGGCAATACCGTCCATACACGAACAAGTTTAGACGCTGGTTCTGACGCACTTGATCTCGATTTTTCTCTGACACCGATTTTCAACAATAGCAATCATGTGCTTTATCTGATTGCGGAAGCCAGGAAACTAGCCGGTTCATAATCTCAATGCCAAAGATAATATACGTAGAGCAAAACGGCACCGAACATGAGGTCCAAGTACCGAGCGGCCAATCATTAATGGATGGTGCAGTTGCGCGAATGGTTCCAGGGATTGAGGGTGACTGTGGTGGATTATGCGCCTGTGCAACCTGCCACATTTATATTCCGGAGGAGTGGGAAGGCAGATGTGGAGAATCTGAAGAACTTGAGCAGAATATTCTGGATTTTGCATTTGACGTTAAAACGAACAGCAGGCTAGCTTGCCAAATTAAGGTATCAGAGGCACTCGAGGGTATACGCGTGTTTATGCCAGAGAGACAGTATTAGCGCAGACTTCTCCCCAAGGGAGGACTTTATCTTTTACGTAAAAATTTTCCATAAAGTTAGTTCTGACACTTACCGGTAGTTGCTAATTTTTCCCTTGAGGAAAGTGTTAAAAGCAACCCAATAACTTGTTAAATTCGACGCATTCCCCCAAATGTGATAATTCCTGCGTCTAAAAGCTTCGATGCTGTTTGGCGTTTACGCTGAACCCGTCATCTATCAAGACAGCAACAATCGATATGCGGGGTTATCGGTCTCTTCCCAGAACCGGTAACCAATATCTCGTAATTCTCGGCGTAGTGACATCATTTCATCATCGGCAGCCTGAACCCCGACCAGCACCCGCGCCCATGCTGATCCATGATTTCGATAGTGAAACATGGAGATGTTATGCCGGCTACCAATCCCTGTTAAAAATCGCAGGAGCGCACCAGGACGCTCAGGAAACTCAAAACGAAAAAGTCGTTCATTGTTTAGACCCATACTACGTCCCCCAACCATGTGCCTGATATGTAGGACGGCAACTTCATTTTCGGACAGGTCTATAAATGAGTACTTTCGGCCAAGCTTCTCTAACAACGCTTTCTTATCAGCGTAGTCTGCGTTCGTTTGAACACCGACTAACACCTGTGCACTGTTTTTGTCCGCATAACGATAGTTAAACTCGGTGATGGCGCGTTTTCCAATGGCATGACAAAACTTTCTAAAACTTCCCGGTTGCTCAGGGATGGTCACACACAATAGTATTTCTCTTCGCTCACCTATCTCGGTTCTTTCTGAAATGTGCCGCAGGCGATCAAAATTGACGTTTGCGCCGCTCACGACCGCAACACAACGTTGTCCTTTGGGCTCATCAGCACGCTCAAGATACTTTTTCATACCCGCAATACTCAGCGCACCAGAGGGCTCTGAGATGGTACGAGTATCTTCAAAAATATCTTTGATAGCAGCACAGATCTCATCGGTATTCACCCTGATGACTTCATCCACACAATCTTTTGCCAGCTTAAAGTTCTCCTTCCCAACCTGGAGCGTCGCGGTGCCATCAGCAAATTGATCAAGTTCGTCGGGGTCAAGCTTCACCCGTTTGCCCGCATCTAACGCGGCCCACATACTGGCAGCGCCCTCTGATTCGACACCGATAATTTTGACCTCCGGGCGTAAATATTTGATGTATGTACCTACCCCACAAATCAATCCGCCACCACCCACCGGCAGAAAAATCGCGTCGATGCCTCCAGTATGCTGCCGCAGGATCTCCATACCGATCGTGCCCTGGCCAGCGATGACTTCAGGGTCATCAAAAGGATGAACATACGTGTACCCTCGATCCTCGCACAGAGCTGCCGCGTGCGCCGCTGCCTGATCATAACTTTCACCGAACAAAATGACCCTGGCTCCCCAGCGCCGGACCGCTTCAACTTTTATTGAAGGCGTATTTTTACCCATCACAATGACAGCGCGTGTATTCAGTTTTTGTGCCGCCATCGCAACACCCTGCGCATGATTCCCGGCTGAGGCGGTGATGACACCTCTCTTTCGTGAGGCTGCATCCAACTGGCGGATTTTGTTGTAAGCGCCTCTCAGCTTGAAACTAAATACGGGTTGCAGATCTTCCCGCTTTAAGAAAACCTCACTCTCAAGCCTTTCGGAGAGTACCTGCGCCTGTTCCATCGGGCTTTGAATCGCAACATCATACACATCTGCTTCCAGAATCTTCTTGATGTACTTGTTCTGCATAAAACTCTCTCAAAATGCACGCAATATTTTTGGCTTTAAATGCCTGTCATGCTCGACAGTATAATCCTGCTGGCTCAAAATGGCTGCACTCTTGTCGTTCACCCTTTAGAATTCTTCTTTCGCCCAAGATTATAGGTCAGATACCGAGGTACCACAGATGACATCAGCACAAGATAACCTCAAGCGACAGGTCGGAGAGGCCGCCGTCGAATACATTGACAATCATCTTGCTAACGACTCAATAGTGGGTGTGGGAACAGGCTCTACCGCCAATTTTTTTATTGATGCTTTGGCAAAAATAAAGCACAAATTTGATGGCGCGGTGGCCAGTTCAAACGCATCCGCCAACAGGTTAAAAGGGCATGGCATTCGCGTGTTTGATTTAAATGCGGTCAAGGATATGACTTTTTATGTTGATGGCGCCGACGAAGCAGATGCTTCAAAGCAATTGCTTAAAGGCGGTGGTGGTGCGCTCACCAGAGAAAAAATTGTGGCGTCTGTCGCAACAAGGTTTGTTTGTATCATCGATGATTCAAAACTGGTAAATCTACTGGGTCAATTCCCCGTACCAATAGAAGTGATACCCATGGCGAGGTCAGCTGTGGCACGAGAGATAGTCAAGCAGGGAGGTCAACCGGTATTGCGAGAAGGCTTCTTCACCGATAACGGCAATATTATTCTTGATGTTCACGGACTCACGATAAAACCAGAGAACGCGAGATCATTGGAAGCTCGACTCAATAACATTACCGGCGTCGTTACCAATGGTATTTTCGCCCTAAGGCCCGCAGACGTATTGCTCATTAGCTCAACCACGGGCGTTACTTGCAGAGAGTAGATAAACGATAGACGTTGGGTCTATCTCAGATCGCCGTTTACGTACTGGGCCGCAATCTTTTCTAGTGACACGGGTTTAATACTTGAAGCATGCCCGGCCGTGCCGAAAGCTTCATAACGCGCTATCACAATGCTTTTCATTGCCTTCATTGACTCGGCAAGATATTTTCTTGGGTCAAACTCTGACCGATTGCCGTCCAAAAACCTACGAATAGAACCGGTAGATGCCAGACGCAAATCTGTGTCGATATTAATTTTTCGCACGCCGTGTTTAATACCTTCCTGAATTTCTTCGACCGGCACACCATAGGTCTCGGGTATTTCACCGCCAAATTCATTGATCACAGCCAACCAGTCTTGTGGCACGCTGGATGAACCGTGCATCACCAGATGCGTGTTGGGTATGCGGGCATGTATTGCCTTTACCTGGTCTATAGCCAGCACATCACCGGTCGGCGGGCGAGTAAACTTGTATGCACCATGACTGGTACCAATCGCAATCGCTAGGGCGTCGACTCTTGTCTGTTCAACAAAATCTGCCGCTTGTTCCGGGTCCGTTAACATCTGGTCCATGGACAACTTACCTTCAGCACCCACTCCGTCTTCTTCGCCTGCTTCCCCGGTTTCGAGGGAACCAAGACAACCAAGCTCACCTTCCACGGTAACGCCGCAGGCGTGGGCCATTTCAGTTGTCCGTCTCGTCACTTCGACGTTGTATTCGTAACTCGCCGGTGTTTTCTGGTCTTCCATCAAAGAGCCGTCCATCATCACAGAGGAGAATCCCAACTGAATTGACTGCTGGCAGGATGCAGGGGAAGCACCGTGATCCTGATGCATAACAACGGGAATGTCGGGAAATTCCTCGATCGCTGCAAGAATCATATGGCGAAGGAAGTTGGATCCCGCATATTTTCGAGCACCTGCGGAAGCCTGCACAATCACAGGACTATTCGTCTCTTCAGCGCCTTCCATAATTGCCCGCATCTGCTCCAAGTTATTTACATTAAACGCGGGTACGCCGTACTGGTTTTCAGCCGCGTGATCTAGCAACTGTCTCATACTTACTAACGCCATGATTTTTCTCCTTACCGTGACCAACCTAGTGATCACGATTTAATTTGTCACTGATAATCACGCTAATGGGCACCCATTACGAAGGAGCGCCAAACGGTGATTACTCACTTTTTGGGACTAATTAGCTTCCCTGAATCTTTTTTGCAGTACAGCAACCGCTGGTAACGTTTTTCCTTCGACAAATTCCAGGAAGGCACCGCCACCGGTCGAAATATAACTGACTTGATCACCAATGCCATATTTATCAATTGCTGCAAGGGTGTCTCCACCACCTGCAATCGAGAAACCCTGATTGTTTGCGATGTCTTGCGCAAGTTGTTCAGTGCCGCCGCCAAACGCGTCCATTTCGAACACACCAACAGGACCATTCCAAATAATCGTACCGGCATTTTTTATGATTTCACTTATCGCGTCTCTGCTACGTGCGCCAATATCTAATACCATCTCATCTTGTTGAACTTGATCAGCCGGTTTTTCGACAGCACCACTTTCATCGTCAAAGCCCTTTGCAACAACAACGTCAACCGGTATCGGGATGTTCACCTTTTCTAGCAATGCACGGGAAGTTTCAAGCAAATCCATTTCACAAAGTGACTTTCCAACCTCAGCCCCGGTTGCCGCGAGGAAAGTATTTGCGATGCCACCGCCAACGACAAGACTATCGACTTTTTCAGCAAGCGCGTCTAACACTTCAAGTTTAGTTGAGACCTTACTACCACCAACTACCGCAACGACAGGTCTCGCCGGACTCGTAAGCGCAAGTTCCAGCGCATTTAGCTCGGCGAGTAACAAGGGTCCTGCACAGGCTATCGGGGCGAATTGTGCAACGCCTTCGGTGGTCGCCTGAGCTCTGTGAGCAGTACCAAATGCATCCATCACAAAAACGTCGCACAATCCGGCTAGTCGCTTAGCCAGATCAAGATCGTTCTTTTTCTCACCCGTGTTGATGCGCACGTTTTCAAATAAATAAAGCGTTCCATTAGCTGAATCAGGTTCGAAAGCGTCTTTTAGATAATCTTCAACAAGCTTCACTCGATTGTCGGCGCCTAATGCCTTGCTCAGATAATCAGCGACCGGTGCCATACTCATTTCCGGCTGCTCTGCGATCGACATACCCTCTTCGGGACGACCAAGGTGAGACATCACCATCACGATAGCACCCGCAGATAAAGCATATTTGATCGTTGGTAATGCTGCCCTTATCCTCGCATCGCTGACTACTTTGCCATTCTTGATTGGCACATTGAGGTCTTCTCTGATGAGCACCCGTTTACCTTTAATATCAAGGGTCTTAAAATCGAGCACTGACATTAAAGATTCAGCTCCTTAACTCGCTTGACAATATTTTTCGCTGAAAAACCGAAGTGTTCCAGCACGTCAGGTCCTGGACCACTTTCGCCAAAACCCGCCATCCCAAGCACATCCCCGTCCAGACCAACCCATTTTCGCCAATAATCGCCATGACCTGTTTCAACCGCTAATCTCTTACGACAGTTATTCGGTAGCACGCTTTCCTGATACGCTTTTGATTGCAGGGCGAAGGTATCAGCGCTTGGCATCGATACAACACGGACCGACATATTCTCTTTTTGCAGGATTTCAAAAGCTTGAACGGCTATCGCAACCTCAGATCCAGTCGCAATAATAATGACCTCCGGCGTGCCGGAACAATCTCTGAGAACATAGGCACCTTTTTCTACTTCTTCGAGAAGCGCTTTGTCTCTATCAATGTAGGGCAGGCTCTGCCTTGAAAATACCAATGAGGTAGGCGCCGCTTTTCTTTCAATCGCCGCTTTCCATGCAACAACCGTTTCAACGGTATCACAGGGCCTCCAAACAGACATATTGGGCGTGGTCCGGAGATTGGTTAATTGCTCGATCGCCTGATGCGTCGGGCCATCTTCTCCCTGGCCAATCGAATCGTGGGTATAAACGTGAATGTTTCGAATCCCCATCAGTGCTGACATCCGGACGGCATTTCTCGCGTATTCCATAAAAATAAGAAACGTCCCGGTAAAGGGCAGAATGCCACCATGAAGTGCCATGCCATTCGCCATGGCTGTCATGCCAAACTCCCTGACACCGTAATAAATGTAATTCCCATCTGCATCATTCGGTGTTACCGCTTTCATTTCTGGCCAGCTAGTAAGATTAGAACCGGACAAGTCCGCAGAACCCCCTGTCAACTCTGGCATCAGCTTTGCCAGTTCAGCGATCACTTTTGCTGATGCCTGCCGAGAAGCCATGGATTCCGCTTTTTCATAGACAGCTTCCAGCAACGCTTTCATCGACGCTTCAAAGCCATCAGGCAATTCGGCCGACATTCGGCGATCAAATTCCGCAGCAAGTTCGGGGAACTGTGCTTTGTACTCCGCAAAAGTCTGCTGCCAATGCGCTTCTGCATCAGCTCCGTTACCCTTACAATCAAACCCCTCATAAACTTCGGCGGGGATATCAAAGGGCTCGTGGCCCCAACTCAGTTTCTCCCTCGCACCTATAATTTCGTCCTTGCCCAGTGGGGAGCCATGACTCCCAGAAGTACCTGCCTTGTTCGGTGCCCCATAGCCAATTTCGGTTTGACAACAAATGAGCGTTGGCTTGTCACTGTTCGCACGGGCTGCTTCAAGCGCAGCTGCAACTGCCGCATGATTGTGGCCGTCAACTGCAGGAATAACTTGCCAGCCGTATGCTTCAAATCGTTTTGGGGTGTCATCGGCAAACCAGCCTTCAATGGCACCATCGATGGAGATGCCATTGTCGTCGTATACACAAATCAGTTTGCCCAGCCCGAGGGTTCCCGCTAAGGAAGCCACCTCGTGGGAAACACCTTCCATCAAACAACCGTCCCCAGCAAATACATACGTGAAATGGTCGACGATATTGAGCGCACGTCCATCGATTGATCGGTTAAAGTGCGCAGCCAACATTTTCTCGGCCAGCGCCATGCCGACTGCATTTGCCAAACCCTGACCAAGGGGACCAGTCGTCGTCTCAACGCCGGGGGTATAACCGTACTCTGGGTGTCCCGGGGTTTTGGAGCCCAACTGACGAAAGTTCTTCAATTCTTCAATCGAAAGGTCGTATCCCGTCAAATGAAGCAGGGCATAGATCAACATAGAGCCATGACCGTTCGAGAGGACAAACCTGTCCCTGTTCTGCCAGTCCGGATTCTGCGGGTTATGCCTTAGAAACTGTGTCCACAACACTTCAGCGATATCGGCCATACCCATCGGAGCACCTGGGTGTCCACTTTTCGCTTTTTCGACGGCATCCATCGTAAGGGCGCGAATAGCATTTGAACGGTTTTTTTGAGCACTCATGAGGGTCAACCTGACAGAAAAGTGAGGCGGCTATTTTCTACTAGCCGTGTCACGACATCAACAGATGAACGCTGTCCAGAGGCTATTTATTTCGCAATTCAAGCGCACCACAGATTTTATTACTCTCGCAGCCCTGTGGACTCTGTATGAAGGGCAATAACGATGATCATGAGCTATTATCACTCCTCTGCTATGTCAAATTTCACTGAGTCACTTTACAATTCGCGGTCGGGCGTTAGACACCGGTCAAACACAACAATTATTCGAATCATAGGTACAAATATCCCATGTCAATAAACAGAACTTTTACCTCAGAATCCGTATCAGAAGGCCATCCGGACAAAATGGCTGACCAAATTTCAGACGCAATCCTGGATGCAATTATTGCTGAGGACAAGGAGGCCCGTGTCGCCTGCGAAACCATGGTAAAAACCGGGATGGTTATTATTGCGGGTGAAATCACTACAAGCGCCTGGATTGACCTAGAAGAGCTTTGCCGCGAGGTTATCCTCGATATCGGCTACGACAGTTCAGATGTTGGCTTTGATGGCGCCTCATGCGCAATCATCAATGCTATCGGTAAGCAGTCTCCTGATATTGCAATGGGTGTCGATGATAGTGCAAATCACGAGCAAGGGGCTGGTGATCAGGGCTTGATGTTTGGTTACGCCAGCAACGAAACCGACGTGCTGATGCCAGCACCGATAACTTATTCCCACCTGCTTGTGAAAAAGCAGGCAGAGGTGCGGAGAGCCGGCACGCTGGACTTTCTGAGACCAGATGCAAAAAGCCAAATTTCTTTTAAGTATGACGAAAATGGTCAACCCACCTCAATTGACGCTGTTGTGCTTTCCACTCAGCATGACCCTTCAATCTCGCTTGACGATCTTCGCGCAGGCGTAATGGAAGAAATTATCAAACCTGTGCTACCGGACAATTGGCTCCACGCCGATACCAAGTATCACATTAACCCAACGGGCAATTTTGTGATTGGTGGCCCCGTTGGTGACTGCGGTCTCACTGGCAGAAAGATAATCGTAGACACTTACGGCGGCATGGCCCGGCATGGCGGGGGCGCATTCTCTGGAAAAGATCCGTCAAAGGTTGATCGAAGCGCGGCTTACGCGGGACGTTACGTTGCTAAAAACATCGTAGCTGCAGGACTTGCTGATCGATGCGAAATTCAGATTTCCTATGCTATCGGCGTTGCCGAACCGACTTCAATTAGTATCAATACGTTTGGTACTGGCAAATTGCCGGACGAGAAGATCGAGGACCTTGTCGCGGAGCACTTCGATCTCCGGCCTAAAGGACTCATCGCCATGTTAGATCTGAAGCGACCAATTTACAGAGACACCGCCGCTTACGGCCACTTTGGCCGGGAAGAACCTAACTTCACTTGGGAGAAGACCGACAAAGCGGACGCATTGGCCAAAGCGCTTTAGCATTTTACCTGAGACTATCACGTGACGTTACAATCAACATTCAAAAAACAGTTCAGCTGCGAGTTTTCAGCGCCAAAGTCTGAAGAGGCAGGTGCCAAGCTTCTCTCAGCGCACGATCGCCTGGCAGCACTTGGCCCTGCATATTTCTCCGTGACCTACGGAGCTGGAGGCTCAACGAAAGATGGCACCAAACAAGCAGTTATTGATATCAGAGCGAAAGGTTCAGACGTGGCACCACATCTGTCTTTTGGCGGAGACAGCGCGGACAAGATTGAAGCGTTACTCAGCGAGTACAAAAATGCCAATGTGACGCGTGTCGTCGCTCTCAGGGGCGATATGCCTTCTGGCATGGGTGGCTCCGTACGCTTGACCTATGCAAATGAACTGGTTGATTTTATCCGGGAAAAAACCGGCGATCACTTTCATATCGAAGTAGCGGCTTATCCTGAAGTTCATCCCGATTCTCGCAGCGTAGAGTCTGACCTTGATTTCTTCAAAGCGAAGGTTGACGCGGGGGCGAATAGCGCCATCACACAGTATTTTTACAACCCTGCCGCTTACTTCAACTTTATCGACGCTTGCGAAAAAAAAGGAGTCTCAATACCTATCATCCCCGGCATTATGCCAATCTCGAATTTTCAAACTTTGGTTCGATTTTCAGACATGTGCGGGGCTGACATCCCGCGATGGATCAGAAAAAACCTTGAATATTATCAAGACGATAAAGAAAGCCTTAAGGCGTTTGGGCATGAGGTTGTCCTGCGACTTTGTCAGGACCTGTTAACCGGAGGCGCACCGGGCCTACATTTTTATACCTTAAATCAGTCCAAACCAACGATCAGATTATGGCGCGACCTCGGGTTATAGGTTAATAGGATGCGTCTTTCTCGTTTCTACGTTGAGGAAGACTTATTAGCGGGCCAGATTTACGCCCTAGGCACAGACCTAACCCATTACCTCCGCAATGTTCTCAGAGTAAAACCCGGCGACAAGATCATGCTTTTTAATGGTCAGGGCGGAGAATATCTCGCACAAATAGAGGCGGTCAGCAAAAAGGAAGTTTCTGCGATTGTCATCCAATTCGAGCCTGCCAACCGCGAATCTGAATTACACCTTTGCCTCGGCGTCAGCGTGGTTAAGCGGGACGCAATGGATTCCATCATTCAAAAATCGACCGAATTGGGTGTTAGTGAGATTCAACCGCTGATTGCCGACCTCACAACAGTTTCGGCAAAAGCCATCAAACAACGGGTCGATCACTGGCGAGGAATTGCGATCAGCGCCTGCGAACAATGCGGACGCAACACGCTGCCAGCACTTCATAGCCCGGTCGCAATTCAAGAGTGGATTCCCCTTCAAACATCTGAGCTGAAACTGGCAATGGACCCATCGGGTGACTATTCTTTGATGGATCAGTATCCTGGTACGGAGGTGATCGCCCACCCGAAGCGCATATCTGTGCTTATCGGTCCCGAGGGTGGCTTAAGCGAGAATGAGCTCCAACTGGCGGCGCGCCATGGATATCTGGCAACGCGACTCGGCCCTCGCATATTACGCGCCGATACCGCGCCGGTCGCAGTACTCTCTATTCTTCAGGCGAGATTTGGTGACTTCTCTTCATCGGCAAAGGCCACCGAACATATCTTCGACTCAATATAATCCAGATTCGGAATCGACAGAACCTCTTCACCGTAACGAACCTTCATCAATTCAGTGCGCTCGACTTTTTCTCCCGATTCCGTCAGTTCCGTCGGATGAATACGAACGAGGCTTGGTAGCGACTGCGATACTAGCGCAATATACTCAATATCTCCTGTCATTCTCGGCGCACGAATAACGACAAGGCTTGCAGATGAAACTGACATCAATGAAAAGCTGGCACGTTCCACTGTCAGCATTTCGAATGACACCACGGGTACTTGCACGCCGCGCCACGCCAGAAAACCGAGGAACCAATCAGCAGTATTCTGCACTCTCTGCAGCGGTTCGTAAGAAATTATTTCCGCCACTGTTGCTTCAGGCACAAGCATACTGCGCTTCTGCAGCGGTACCAAAAAAGTCGGCAACTCGTTCAGGTTTTCACTCATTCAGAACCTGTGCCTTCGTCTCAGCGAGAACTTCTTCAATCGTGCTCATTAAGCCGGCTTCCTGGAATGGTTTACCCAAGTAGGCGTTAACACCAAGCGCAAATGCCTGCTGCTTATGTTTTTCACCGGTTCGAGAGGTAATCATAATGATAGGCAGATTTTTGAGTCGCGCATCCCTGCGGGCCGTTCTAAGCACCTCAAAACCATCCATCTTCGGCATTTCGATGTCAAGCAGGACAATATCAGGATAAATATCTTGTAATTGTTCAACTGCATCAAGGCCATCTTTGGCGGTCACCACTTTCCAACCCTGTCTTTCCATGAGCCGGGAGGTCACCTTACGAACAGTCACCGAGTCGTCGACAATCATGACCGTTTTTACACCGGTATCGTCTGCCAGAGGTTCATCGCTGATAAACACCTCTGCTTGCGCATCAACGCTTTGTACGAGTGCCAGCACATCGAGAATGACAACAACGCTACCATCACCCAGAACCGTCGCACCTGAGATTCCACCGACCCTGTCGAACTGGCGACCCAGGGCCTTCACCACAACTTCTCGAGAACCAATAACCTTGTCAACCTGAAGCGCTACGGAGAGGTCGCCGCTGCGCGCAAGCATAACGGGCAAGGGTGATGTTTGACCTTCGAAGGAAGGCTTTTCGGATTTCGAGAGTAAATTACCGGTATAAATAAGTTTATAAGGCTGGCCGGCATACTCAAACATTGGTGCATCAGGTTGGTAGTACGTTTCCAGCTCATACGGGCTAACACGAACAATACCCTCTATCGTATTGAGTGGCACAGCATAGGTTTCTTCCTGAATAACAACCATCAGTGCACGATTGATAGAGACGGTAAACGGGATTCGGATAGAAAATTCGGTACCAACACCAATTGTTGAATCAATATAAAGAGAGCCGCCCAGTTGCTTAATCTCACTATTCACAACATCCATGCCAACACCGCGACCTGAAATCTGAGTGAGTTTCTGTGCGGTACTAAAACCGGCACCCACAATAAATTGCATAGCTTCCTGATCGGTCACCTGCTCAACGGAATTAATCAAGCCACGTTCAAGCGCTTTCTTCTTCACCGCGTCAACATCGATACCGCGACCGTCGTCACTCACGGTCAACACAACGTGCCCGCCTTCCCGTGACAATCGTAAACTGATCCTACCGGTTTCAGACTTGTTGGCTGCAATTCTATCGCTTTGAGGTTCAATACCGTGATCTACCGCATTACGCAGCATATGTTCAAGTGGCGCGATTATTCGCTCTAATACGCTTCTGTCGAGTTCACCCTCTACATTGAACGCTTCAAACTTAACAGACTTACCCACTTCAACACTAATTTGTCTAACAATTCGTCTCAGTCTTGGAATAAGGCGTGCGAAAGACACCATGCGTGTTCTTGTCAGACCCTCCTGCAATTCACTGCCCAGTCTTGCCTGCTGATGCAATAGCGTTTCTGCATCACGACTTTTATCCAGCAGAGTGTCTTTCAGGTCCATCATATCCGATGACCCTTCGCTCAAAGAGCGAGAAATTTCCTGTAACATCGTATAGCGATCAAGCTCTAACTCATCAAACCCGGCATCGGCATCATCCGACTGACTTCGGAAGACGGTCTCGCGAGACTCTGCTTCTATTTCCAGCCTCCGCACTTGTTCCCTGATACGAACAATAGTTTCTTCCATCTCTTCAAGCGACTCACCGAAGTCGGTAATCTGTTGTTCGATTCGCCCTCTGGTAATACTGGTTTCACCGGCAAGACTGACCAACTCATCCAGTAACTCGGCAGAAACACGCACTATCTCCTGACTTGGCGCCGGCACTCTGTCCGCTGATTCTTCATCGGGAGCGGGTGACCTACTGGTGGCAGACCTATCTTGGATTTGAGCAAAATCGGTGGTATCGCCTTGGACCAAACTATCAGAAAAGTCCGCTGAATTACTCAACGAAGAGACTTCATCAGCTCCAGCGCTGCCGTCCGATATCTTCTTGTAGATCGCAACACGACGAGTAATTTCATCCTGATGGCGATTGAGCGATGCAAAAAAATCACTACTTGGTTCAACCGGATTTTGCTGTAAACCATTCAGGAAGGTTTCTAAATTATGTGCGTATTCGCCAAGGCGATTGAGCCCTGCTAATCTTGCACCTCCCTTGAGTGTGTGAAGGTGGCGAAGTAGATTACTCAGATAGGTGTGATCGGTTCTCTTGCCACTCCAGTCCAGAATGCTTTGATCAATGGACTCAAGTAGCTCTTCAGCTTCCTCGATAAATATGGGAAGAATGTCCAAATCAACATCATCTTCCGGCAGTTTACCCGCCGTTGCCTTTGCACCAATTGCAATATCCGAATCAACACTTGCAGGTTCAATAAAATTACCCGATACGCTTGAATCAGTCTGCGCTGGATCCACCGCCAACGATTTCGCTTGCTGCATCGCTGACATCTCTTTCTCTGGTGCAGCCCCTTCTGCGTAACGTGAATAGACGCCGATTCTGTGAGTTATCTCATCTTGCCTCTCATTTACTGAAGTAAAAAAGTGATCATCAAGGGGAGTTGGGCTGCCCTGCAAGCGCATCAAATCGGTTTCGAAATTGTGTGTGAATTCACCGAGACTGTTCAGACCGGTTAGTCTAGCGCCACCTTTCATGGTGTGCAGCAACCGCAGAATATTTTCCAAGTGAGCGATATCCGCTGTGTTCTCGCTCCATTCGAGAATGCTCTGATCAATACCCTCAATCAAATCTTCTGCTTCCTCAAGGAACAAAGCGAGCACGTCCATGTCGATATCATCTTCTGGCAGGATGCCGGTTCCCGCACTTTCAATCGTCTCGATTTTTTCCGTGCCAGTTTCAACTTCTACGTCCAACAGCATGTGTGACGAGTTTGCCAAGGCTTCCGATCGATTCCTGAATTCACCCAGCAGCACACGCGCTTCCTCCGGCTGTTCGCCCGCCTGGTAGGCTTGTAGTTGGTCTTCAATTAGTCTTCGGCCAGACGCAAGCAGACGAAGATCATCTCGATTTGCGCGTACTATATTTGCGCTAACTAAATCGCAGAGCTCGATCATGTACTCAACGACTGTGGCCATTGCGCCAAAGTTAGGCGTGTCGTGTTCAGGTTGTTTCAATTTTCCTAGCAGCGCCGCGAGGATTTTCCTCGCTGGCATGACCGAGGTCTCATCGTTGATGTTCTGACTCCAGCTATGAAGCGAGCCATCCAACTTCAGTAAAAACTCACGACACGCATCAACAAACTCTTCTCTTTCCTGCTCGCTTTCCTGCTCTCTCTTCAGGGCTGCAAAATCGATAGAGCCCAGCGATCGGACGAGTTCTGGTGCAGGATTAACTGCCTGACTCGCGGCGACGCAATCAAACATTAAAATTAGCTGCTCATGAGCAGCAATTAGTAGCGATCGTATCTCACTATTTGGGCGAACAGAGAGGTTTCCGTAGGCAGTCAACAAGGCCGCCGCCATCTCCTCCAAATACACTTGTTTAAGTTCCGATGCTTGCACTTGAACATCTTCCAACTCCCTCACAACAGTGCCTAGCTGACTCTCATTCCAATCTTCAATGATGTCCCGTGGTTTACTTAGTACCCGTATATTCTCAAAATCGAAAAACGAAAATGCTTCTGTTGCATCAGTTTCACCAATCTCTGACAGGTTAGACAAAAACGTGTCCACACCAGGCATCTCATACCTAAATTCCTTCAGGTTGTTGAGGCAATCTTCCATGAGATCAACCGTACTGTTTACAGATCGGATGTAATCCACCGAAGCGATAGCGGAAATCAGGAATAAATCACTCGACCATTTTTCCATCGGTGCCGCGAGACGAGCGATCGAAGTAACGCCCGCCATCCCTGCAATGCCTTTGAGCGTATGGAACGCGGCTATGACATCTGGCGTAATGTCACCTTGGCTAGCAGCGTATTTCTTAATTATTGCGATTTTTTCTTTGGCTTCCACAACAAATATTTCATCGAGTGTCGGATCCCAAACGGGATCAGTTTCTCCCTGCTTTTGTCGCGGCTCTAAAGTTTCATTTAGAGTTTCTGATGGCTGCAAAGGTTGAACTATTTGCTCTAAAGAGCCTTCAGATGCAAACCGATCAACGGAATATCCCAATTTTTCAATCGCAGATTCAGCAACCTCTATCATCTGCACATAAGGGTCCTTCGCGCTCTCAAACAAACGTTCAAGATAGTAATCTACACTCGTGATCGCATCAGCAAGATCGTCCATCTGCGACAATTCAGGCCGACATTGTTCTTCGAGCAGATCTTTTTCTACATAGTCCGCAGCAGCATTCAGAATGTTACACGCTCGTTGTTGGTTAATAACTCTCAATCCACCGGCGAGGCTTCGCAGGTTTCCAGGCACTGCCTGAATATTGGACAAGTCAAAACCCGAAGCAATAAATTCGACGACCTGTTCCTTTACGATTTCCAGCGTATGACGTGTTTCCTGGATAACCGCCGCCATCGCCTGATTAACATCATCGAAATTGTCTCCTTCCCCTCTCTCATCAGCTTTACCTATTGTGAGCGTAAGAGAGGATTCAATCTCAAGGAAGGCGCTTGCCATTTCTAGGAGCTGATCTTCGCTAGGCCCCCTCGCATCGGTTTCAAGCTGTTTGATAATCTCTACCTGACCTAGTATCGATGCTCGATTGTCTGCCATACCCACAACTGTCAGGGTGCTTGCTATTTGTTCCAGCGAAGGCGTCAACTGATATATGTCAACGGCGTTCTGATCAGTTGATCTGACAAACAAATCCAGCTTGTCTGTAACGCCACGTAGTTCCTCGACAATAATTTTCGACACTGTTGACAGCGTCTCGTTGTCAGGACCGAAGTTAATATCTTCAATACTCAAATCCGCTACGTCGTTGTCGAGAAAACGCGACTTAGCGTCTGCAATTCGTGGTGTTTCTGTTTTTGCACCATTAACAAGCGCCAGAAGCTCAGTACCAAGATCGGCTGAAACTTCGCCTAGGGCATCCGCACCACGGACAGCAAGGTCCTTTAACTCTGCATCTACTCGCTTGAATTTGTCAGCTGTGCCGGCATTCAGTTTTATTGCTCCCGCGTTGATACCTTCAACTACTGCTAGTCCAAGCCCAAAGAGATTACCCTTGGCTGATACACCGCACATCTTAACTAGCATTGAAAAAGCCTTGCCCATGACCTTCAGATTTTGACGCGGCTGCTGCTTTTTAAGCAATGCAATGAGGGCTTGTTGGTATCTCTGTCGTATCTTGCGCGCAGTTTGATGGCCTTTCTGTTTTTCAAAAGTGGCGCTTACTTCCGCTGCTGGTCTCATTTCGAACTGGTGGGTCTGCTTAGCCGCATCCGTAACACCGGTTCCGGCTAGCTTAGCTGCGCCTCTGGCAACGCGCAGATTGTTGACTGCTGCAATGACGAAGTCAGGCGAGTCTTTTTGTTCCCTCTGGATCCTATCTAGATAGTTTGGCATCTGCAGAATAACCTGCATGAGGATCTCTTGAGCTCTTGCCTTGTCAGGACTTGCACCGTTCATCAAAGCCTGCGCCAGTGCCTCCATCTCTGCTGCGACCTGAGTTGGACCTTCAAGCTCGACCATTTTGAGGGTGCCGTGTGCCTCATGAATCGCTGTCAAACATGAACGTAAGTGACTCTTATCTTCTGGTGCCTCGGCAACGGCCTCAAGCGCATATTGCGCTCGTTCGAGTGTTTGAGTTATTTCACCTTTAATCCAATCAAGGGCTACGTAATCTTGCGTGGCGCTCATAACACTTCCAGCTCAATTCGTGATTTCACTATCGTTTTCCTCACCTAAAACGGATTGATGCAAACATCTATCTACTCAGGCAATTTAAATCCAGTTACCGATTGTCGAAGATCGTCCGTCATATTCGCCAGATTTCCAACAGCGGTAGCTGTGGAACCCGTACCTTCGGTGGTTTGAAAGGTGATTTCCTGAATACTTCTCATCGTACTCGAAATCTTCCCAGCCGAAGCTGCCTGCTGGCGTGCTGCATCAGAAATGTCTTCAATAATGTCAGCTAGCGATTTGGAGACTTCTTCGATTTCACCAAGAGATACGCCAGCATCCTGCGCAAGACGTGTACCCTGAACCACCTCAGCTGTAGTCGTCTCCATCGAGGTTACCGCTTCGTTAGTATCCCTCTGAATAGTTTTGACCAGCGCAGAAATTTGTTTCGCAGCTGCACCAGAACGTTCAGCAAGCCTTTGTACTTCATCCGCAACCACGGCAAAACCCTTACCAGCATCACCCGCCATTGATGCCTGAATGGCTGCATTCAGCGAGAGGATGTTGGTCTGGTCCGCAATGTCGTTAATCAGAGATACAATGTCGCCAATTTCCTGAGAGCTTTCACCCAGTCGTTTAATTCTTTTTGCCGTTTCTTGAATCTGACCACGAATCTTATCCATACCACCGATCGTATTTTGCACAGCTATCGCACCATTACCGGCAATTTCAACAGAGCGTTCGGCAACCGATGAAGACTCCGCTGCATTGCAGGATACCCGGTCAATTGACACCGCCATTTCATTCACCGCTTCAGACACAGAAGCAATTTCGTTTGCTTGTCTTGCCGACGCTGTAGACAGCTCCCCAACAGAATTTTTAGTCTGATCTGCCGCCGTTGATACTTCCGCAGAAGTCTCGTTTATCTTCGAAACAAGCTCACGCATTTGATCAATGGAAAAATTTATCGAATCGGCAATTGCCCCGGTGAAGCTTTCTGTCACAGTAGCCTGCACTCTGAGATCTCCGTCAGCGAGGTCAGCCAGCTCATCTAATAACTGGAGAATAGCTGCCTGATTTTGCTCATTCTGGTAAGCGGTCTCCCCGACGTGCTTTTTAGCTTCCCGATATATCAAAAAACATATCGTTGCGAGCATCATCAATGCTGCAATCAAGCACCCAAGCCCAATGAGCGGAGATTTGATGCCCCTACCGCGCGTCGATTCATAACGTGCTGCTAACGAACCAAACAGGTCTCGCACATCACCAGAGCTTTGATAAATGGATTCAGCAGATTTTTTCATCTCTGCAACATGCGCTGACCTAGCATTGATCTCAACCATACGCGTTGTCACTGATCGGAACAGTTCATCAATACGAGTTAGACTGGCCTGTACGTCTGCATTATTGGAGGCGGTTAGTAGCAGCTCTCTATTTCCGTTAGCAATACCTTCTAATACCCTGGTGAAATTTCCACTGTCCCGCGAAAAACTATCGGAAAGCGCCTTGGTGGTGCCAAGTTCAATTATCTTGTCCACGGATCGGGACATTCTTTCAATCAATTGAGTTTGTCGCTGTGCTAATGCAACTTGGTTGGCTGGCGCATTGGCAAGCAGCATCGTTGCGACAATCTTGTGATTGTCCAGCTGAATAGCGGACATTGTAATCGCCAGATCGCCTGCAATGTCTCTTAGCGAAACCATCGCATCACGATTATTCAAGATATCGTCAATCTGCGTTCTGGTTTCATCCCACAGGGCACTTGCCCGATCGAGTTCAGTCTTTGTATCTTCCGGAGATGCAGGAAGACTCATTATCTGATTGCCGTTAATCAGGTATCCGAGGATAGCGTCAAAGTTGCTCCTGTTTTCCGCCAGCGCGTCGAATATGGCGATCTGACCCTGAGTTGCTGCTTTGCTGTTCTTCGCGATTTCCTGCGAGAGCGTTTGTAGCTCGTTCGCATAACCAGTATAAGCGCTGGTCATTCTGGTTTCTTTCGCAGCAAGATAGTAATTGACACCCGCGCCACCCGCTAATACCGCGGCCAGGACAACCAATCCAAGGATTGTTGGCGTCATCAATGTATTACCGTTTACTTTCCTTCTCTCAACCATGTTGTGATTCTCAAGTCTTGTCATGCTTCAATTGCTAATTGTTCGAGATCTGGGTCCGCTGCCAATTTCACCAAACTCAAAACCGGCCAAACCTGTCCTCCTACAAAATATCCGCCATCCAGATAGGGTTTATATCGCTCATCAACCTCTTTCACGTCCTCGCTGTATGCATCGCTTGGAAAGTGCTGCAGACCAAGTGACTCATCGATCATGAATCCGAAGTACCGTTCCTCATCTTCAATCGCTAGGATTCTGCGCTGGGTTTTGGGCAATATAGAGTTTTGACCAAAAAAGGCCGCCAAATCGAGAATAGCCATCAGCCTTCCACGTACATTGGCAATACCAGTGACAAAGGGTTTTACCCCTGGCAATCGGGTCTGACTCGGCAATCGCATTAGCTCCCCCACTTCGCTCAAGGGGACAACAAACCTTTGCCCAAGCAAGTTGAATCCAAGGCCTTTCCAATGGGTTTGGGTATTTTCTCGACGGGGTAAATCGGTCGCTAACTGCTCGCTTCGCGTTGCAATCGAAACCAGCAGTGAAAAGGGGCTTATTTCACTCATTTGCCATCACACGCTTAATCACCGAAACCAGATTCTTCCCGTCAACCGGCTTCGTGACATAACCACGGGCGCCCTGGCGCTGCCCCCAGACTTTGTCTGTCTCTTGATCCTTGCTGCTCACAATAATCACTGGGATATGGCTGGTATCTAAACCGCGACATATCTGCCGAGTCGCCTGAAAGCCGTTCATATCAGGCATCACGATATCCATGAGTACTATGTCAGGCTGTTCTGCACTGGCAAGCGCAACACCATCACGACCGTTTTCTGCTGTAATGACCTCGTAACTCAAGTCTTCGAGCATTCCCCTGAGCCGATAGATTTCCGTTGGTGAGTCATCAACTAGGAGTACTTTGCTCATTTCACCTCCTGCTACCCAACAGATCCAACGTGGTCACGAATCGCAGTTAACAATTCGTCTTTACTGAAAGGTTTTGTCAGATACTGATCTGAACCCACAATCCGACCCTTCGCCCGATCAAACAATCCATCTTTGCTAGAGAGCATAATGACCGGAGTGTGTTTGAGTACGCTATTATTCTTGATGAGGGCACAAGTCTGATAACCATCGAGTCTGGGCATCATAATATCAACAAATATAATTGAAGGTCGGGTGTCGGCTATCTTTGCCAGTGCATCAAAACCATCAACAGCAGTGACAACATCACAACCGACTTTGGACAACAGTGTTTCGGCCGTACGCCGAATCGTCTTGCTGTCGTCAATGACCATCACTTTGATACCCTGAAAATCCCCTTCCATACCCGCTACCTTTCGACCACCAACTAACGATAGATATTTGAAAATTGCATGCTATGCCGGTAAGTTGGACGCGTTTTTTAACACAGTTGTTTAACGCATTCCATAAGTACTAGGCAGCTTGGGGAATTTTGCTACAAAGCAGCCACAAGTGGTTTACAATTGGCTCAAGCCCGCTCACAAGACTGCCCGTCATTCAATCAGCGGATCGCTTGTTATTTAAATCGAACCCGTATGAGGAATCGTCGTTTTGAGTTTTAATCTTGCCGTACTGATGGATCCACTGGAGACCATCAACCCCAAAAAAGATAGCACTCTCGCCATGATGTTGGCGGCCCAATCAAAGGGATGGACCATTTACTTTCTGCAACAATCCGACTTATTCATTCAGGAAGGTGTCGTGCAGGGTAATTTCAAAAAACTGGCACTCACCGAAGCACTCGTCGACTGGTACAGCATGACAGGCGAGCATACAGCGCCTCTGGTCACAATGGACGCAGTCCTGATGCGTAAAGAACCCCCATTCGATATGGAGTTCATTTACACAACCTATCTGCTCGAAATGGCAGAAAAAGACGGACTGAAGATCCTTAACCGTCCCGGCAGCATCCGCGACTGTAACGAGAAACTCTATGCACTGCAGTTTCCCCAATGTTGCCCTCCTCATGTAGTCACACGCGATCCCAGTATTCTGAAAGCTTTCCATCAGGAACATGGGGACGTGATTTTCAAACCTTTAGACGGTATGGGAGGGTCATCAATCTTTCGCGTGGCTGGAGACGATCCAAATCTCAATGTCATCATCGAGACACTGACAGACAACGGCAAGCAACAGACCATGGCGCAGAGATTTATCCCCGATATTGTTAATGGCGATACACGCATACTGCTCATCAATGGAGAGCCCATACCCTATGGATTAGCCAGAATCCCAGCAAAAGGAGAAACTCGCGGAAACCTTGCAGCAGGGGGTAAGGGAGTAACACGGCCGCTGAATGATCGAGACAGATGGATCTGTGAACAAATTAGTCCTGATCTCAAAGCCCGTGGCCTTTACTTTGTCGGCATTGACGTCATTGGCGATTATTTAACCGAGATAAATGTCACTTGCCCAACCTGCATCAGGGAGATTAGCAAAGCCCACGATATCGATATTGCCGGTGACTATATAGACTTCATCGAGGGTATCTGCTGCTAATGACGGCCATGAGCCCAGCCATCACACCGGCGGACAGGTTAACTTTTACGTTTTTTTTGGCAGCAGCGCTACACGCAGCGATGATACTCGGCGTGACCTTCACCTACCTAGATAGGTCCTCCTCGACGCATACGATGGAAGTCACACTCGCGCAACACAGCAGTAACAACCAACCAAAAAAAGCTGATTTTCTTGCACAATTTAACCAGCAAGGCAGCGGCACCCTAGAAGAGAAAGCACTCACAACCACCACAACTGAAGCCGAGTTCTTTGACACTGTCGTTCGAGAAACAACACCCATCGAGGAAGCGCAGACTCAACCAAAAACGACCGAGCAAAAGCAGACTGTCATTACGACCACCAAAAAATTAAACCTCAAGGTGGCTACACGGACCGATCCTGCCGAGCAAGTTGACGATGGTAGTAACATTCCAGTTACCAAAACGCTTCTGCAGCGCTCACTGGAAATCGCGAGTCTCGAAGCCCACCTCGACAAGCAACGTCAGGTCTATGCGAAAAGACCTCGTATCAAGCGGTTAACCAGTCTGTCGACTAAATCAAGCGCAGACGCCTACTATCTGAATTCCTGGCGACGAAAGATCGAAAAAATCGGTAATTTGAATTACCCTCGTCAGGCAAGCAGCCAAAGCTTATTTGGTAGTCTGAGACTGATGGTTGCCATCAGACCAGATGGCAGCCTAAAGGAAGTGAAGCTACTGGAGACCTCCGGACATCGGGTACTGGATGATGCAGCAATTCATATTGTGCGCCTCGCCGCACCATTTGCCCCTTTTCCTGACGAACTTCGGCAATCAACCGATGTGCTTGAAATTATACGTACCTGGCAGTTTCGCAAGAACCGCTCGCTTCGCAGCTATTAGAGGGATGCATCCTATGATCAACACTGACATGGGGAAATCGGAAGAGCGTCATCAGTATTTCGCAAACCATTTTCTTATATCGCTATCACGATTAACCGGAGATTATTTCCATAGCACTGTCACGCTCATTCTCCAGCACAATGCCGACGGCGCATTTGGCTTGGTGATCAATCGACCACTGGATGCTGAACTTGACGGCCTGATTGAGAATATGCCGGCTAAAATTACATCCCCCGTGCTTGAAGGAGGTCCGGTTGAGCAAACGCGGCTGTTTTTTCTGCATTCAGACGAAAAGTCCTACTCCGGAAGCCTTGATACGGGCATAGGCGTCATTTTATCTTCTTCAGACGACCTCATTTCAGATCTAAAAAAACAATTGATCCCTGAACACCTTCTACCAGTGATAGGCTATGCAGGTTGGGGGCCGGGTCAATTGGAAAATGAACTGATCGAAGACGCCTGGCTCATCACGCCTGCAACAAGGGAGATCGTCTTTGAAACAGCCCCTTCAGATATGGCAGAAAAAGCCGCGGCTTTGTTTGGGATTGATTTAAACCTGTACCATTCTACGACATCGCAAAGCTAAGCTATGACATCGCAAAACGTTATCATGGGATTTGATTATGGCACTCGAAAAATCGGCATTGCTGTCGGCCAGCTGATCACCAAAACAGCAAATCCGATTGCAATTATTTCCGCCCGAGACGGCGTTCCAGACTGGTCCGAGATTGAAAAGCTGATCTTAGAATGGCAACCCGCTCAATTTGTCATTGGGCTTCCGCTCAATATGGACGAAACTGAAAGTGAAATGTCCCAACGGTCTCTGAAATTCGCCCGCCGATTAACCGGCAGATTCAATATCCCGCACCACACTATTGATGAAAGGCTCACGAGCAGAGAGGCCAGATCGCTTCATGAATCGCATTCGAGCACTCGACGAGGTCCTGCAGATCGTTCCCGTGACGAGATAGACGATATTGCAGCGCAGATTATCTTGGAATCTTGGCTTAAACTTCAATAATTCGCCGCTGAAAAAGCGCGCATTGACGTGCGAAATGGATCAGCGGTCAAACCGCACAATAGAAATCAAATAACTATTGTGCACTTGAACCGATCAGCGCCCGAAGTCTATACCACCGTCGCTGTCTTCAAGTGAGAGCCCCTCAATACTCCCCGATGCCGCCGGCGGCGCGCTGCCAGCCAACTTGATCATCAGTCGCAAATCATTGGCAGAATCTGCTGAAGCAATCGCAGCATCGTAGGTTATTTCCCCCGCGGTATACAGGCGATAAAGCGCCTGATCAAACGTCTGCATGCCCTGTTCAGTTGATTTCGACATCACTTCTTTGAGCTTATGCACCTC
>CAJXBG010000060.1 GCA_913050215.1 uncultured Gammaproteobacteria bacterium | reverse complement strand
GACATTGACCTCTTATGCACTTACCTCATAGTACAAATTTCCCGGATCTTTAAAGTCGTGCATTTTGAAACGTGTAAAACCCGCCTCACGGCACATTGCCTCTGCTACCTCGGGATTAAAGCCCAAAGTACCAAGTCCAGCACCGCCCTCCTCGGACATCGCTGAGGACATACACGACATCAATGAAAACCCGTACATCATTGCAAGCATGGGATTGCGCAAATTGTCCTGGAAATCTGACTTGCTACGAATGTCCTTGATGAACCAGGTACCATCATCTTTAATAAGTTTGCGCAGTACCCCCATGACTTGCTGAGGTCTTGTCATGTCGTGAATACAGTCAAAGGTAATGATCAAGTCGTATTGCCGACTTCTAGGAAGCTCTTCTCCAGAAGAGACAGCGGCGGTGATGTTTGTCAGCCCCATCTCTTCGGCTACCTGGCTGACCCGCGCCACTGCGTGGCGATTTGGATCGAAGGCATAAAAAACACTTTGAGGGTAGGCTTCCGCCAAAGCCAAGGGGACAGCACCATCACCACAACCCACATCAATCACCTGACAGCCGCTCTCGAGTTTTGCTTGCACACCATCAAGCGCGGGAATCATGTTTGGCAACACCTGGGAGCGCGCTGCACGCCAATGTCTAGCCTCACCACGGAGCGCGCCTTCAGGACCTGCGGACTCATAGGTTTTGCCTATGCCGGTCCTGAATGATTCAAGTAGTCCCTCGAGAACTTCAGCTGATACACCACCATCAAAGTTGTCGAGCATAAACGAATGCGAAGTGTCATTTGCTAACAGTTCCGCGCCAACTTCCGGGAGCTCGAAACTATCTGGCGCAACAAAATTGAGAATCTTTGCTGCAGCCTGAAGCCTCATCCACTCTAATAACCACCGTTCATGCAACCCACTTTTACTGGCCAACTCTGAGGCGGTAACTGGCCCGACACCAGCGAGCAGCGGATACAACCCCAGCCTTCGGCCCACATTGATCATCAATGCAATCGTCTCAGCCTGCTTGTATTGCCAAAGTCTACCGGCATAACCTTTATCCTGCTGTTTGCTAGCTTCTGCTCCAGCATCATGAACACTCATTCGCTACTCTGCTCCTGCCGTTAAATTCACTATCAACACAGCAGAGTCTATCGCAACTTTTAACGTGTGGCTTTCTCTATTGTAATTTCGCCCCAACCAACAAGTTGGTCGTCAATTGATGCTAGCGCTCGACCTAAGTCGAGTTCGTTTAGCAACCGATCGAATTCGTTCCGATTGATGAGTTCAAAGTCAGCGCCAAACGACGCCAAGCAGGACAATCGTCGTGTTCCTGCGATTCAATATCCATTTATTGACGCTTAACAATTCCAATGGAAATCAATCCAGCCAAAAATTTTGTAGAGGTAAACTGAGGAAACTGCGTTTTTATATCTTATTACAATCTCTCGGATTCAACTTGAAGAAGACGTGATAAACACACACTTGGCTAAGCAATGACGCTTGATTCATATTAGAATGGCGCTTTTCTAACCTGGTTCACACATGACAGAAACTTCACCTGATTGGCTAAACTTATACGCAGAACATCTGCAGCATGTAAGGGCCCAATACACGCATGCACTTGAGCAGTCTGAAGGGCATTCTCTGCTAATCTCTTCTGGCTCTCTTAAAACCGCATTTCTCGACGATCGTACCTATCCTTATATGGTAAACCCTCACTTCAAGGCGTGGTTGCCAGTAACCGATGTGCCAGATTCATTTCTCCTGATTAAACCCGGTAAAAAACCGAAATTGCTGCTCCATCAACCAGAAGATTACTGGCACAAAGTTGCCGAGATACCCACTGGATACTGGGTAGAACACTGGGATATTCAACCCATTCAATCTCTGAAAGATGCTCATAATGAGATCGGTGACCCCGGATCGTTTATCTACATTGGGGAGGAAACAAAGGTCGCGACTGAATTCGGCATAGAGGCCATAAACCCTAGTTCAGTACTCAACCATTTACATTTCGAGCGTGCGAGTAAGACCCCGTATGAAATTGCCTGCCTTGAAGCCGCGTCACTCACCGCTGCCCGGGGACACCTGGCCGCTCAGCAGGCCTTCTTTCACGGGGCGTCAGAAAACGAGATCGCTCATCAGTTTTTAATGGCCTCTGGCCATAGAGAACAACATACGCCCTATTCGTCGATTGTCGCGCTAAATGAACATTGCGCCGTCTTACACTATCAATTCTATGAACATACGCGTTTCAAAGGCACAGCTTTGAAGAGTATGTTGATTGACGCGGGGACATCCTACAATGGGTATGCCTCTGATATCACAAGAACATATGCGTTTAAGCCCGGAATCTTTGCTGACTTAATTGACGCCATGGAACGGGAACAGCTTGCCATCATCGAGGAGGTGACAACCGGCATAAACTACGCAGAATTACATGGTCGCATGCACCTCAAAATCGCCGACATCCTCAAAACTGCCGGGATTGTAGACATGTCGCCAGAGAGCATGGTTGAAACGAATGTGACATTCAATTTCCTACCCCACGGTCTTGGTCATTTACTCGGTCTTCAGGTTCATGACGTTGCAGGTTATCAATTATCACATGAAGGGGGCATTAAACCTGCACCCGATAAGTATCCTGCGCTGCGGCTCACCCGGGAAATCACCGAGGGTCAGGTCTTCACCATTGAGCCAGGTTTGTACTTCATTCCGATGCTGCTCAAAAAGTTGAAGCAATCTGTTTATCACACTGCGGTTAATTGGCCGTTAATAGAAGAACTGATGCCTTATGGTGGTATTCGTATCGAAGACAATATTGCCGTACAGAATGGATCCCCAGTGAACCTGACAAGACGCGCGTTTTCTGCTGTCAAAGCAGAGGCCAGAAGCCTGTGAACTCACGCTCAACGCATTACCTCTGATTTGATTTCTAAGCAGGACTAATCATGCCATCACTTACACTCGATAGAATTTTTAATGACCCGGATCTTTCGGGCTCACCTCCGGAGTCTCTCAAATTCTCCCCAGATTCGCGGTATGTCTCTTTCTTAAAGCCCGCTGAAGACGACTTCGAACGGCTTGACATTTGGGCCTTCGAAACTCAAACCGGCCAATCATCTCTGCTTGTCGAGTCCAGCCAACTAGCATTTGAGGATCGAGCACTCTCCGATGAGGAAAAAGCTGTACGCGAAAGAAAGCGGATTCGGCATACTGGTATTGTGGAATACTTTTGGTCACCAGATTCTCAGTCAATTCTTTTTCCGATCAGTGGCGCTTTATATCTTTATTCGCTATCCGACAGTTCATTAAAGCAGATGACCACTCCCGAGGTGTTCGCGACAGACGTTCACTTCTCGCCAGACGGCAGATTTCTCAGTTATGTTGCTAAGCAAAACTTGTTCTGTGTGACAATAGCCAACAAGCAAGTGATTCAACTAACGACTGACGGCGGTGGCACAATCAGCAATGGTATCGCCGAGTTTATCGCTCAGGAGGAAATGCACCGATTCGAAGCTTATTGGTGGGCGCCGGATAGTTCGAAGATTGCGTTTACTCAAGTCGATGAATCACCTATTGAGGTCTCGCAACGCTATGAAATTGATGCCGACTCATTTGGCGTGTTCGACCAGCGCTATCCTTTCGCCGGACAACCAAACGCCAGCGTAAAGGTAGGCATTATTTCTATCGATGAGGCTGGTACTGAACAACCTGCAGTTGAGTGGTTGAATCTGGCGAATGAACCCGAAAGTTATATCTGCCGGGTGAATTGGCTTAGTGACAGTGCCCGATTAGCGGTGCAGGTTCAGCCGCGCAACCAACAACAACTGGCTCTCAAAATCTGGCAATGCGGCGTAGATGCTAACAACCAAGAAGCTAAAACTGTGCTCACCGAGACATCCGATACTTGGGTGAATTTGCACAATTGTTTTCACTCCCTCAAAGACGCTAATCTCTTTTTGTGGGCATCGGAACGAAGTGGTTATAACCATCTCTATATCAAGTCTATAGATGGCAGTTATGCCTGTCAGCTCACATCCGGAAATTGGGTCGTCCAATCTTTTCTAGGTTATGACGAGGTGCGGTCGTTAGTTTATTTTTCTGGCTTAAAAGAAACGCCGCTCGAAACTCATCTCTACTCGGTGAGTAGCAACATCAACCCCGCGAACGATATACAGCCCGCTCGTCTCTCGGCTACAGGGTACAACCATCAGTTCCAGGCTGATCCGAATAGTCGCTTCTTTATCGACCGTTATTCCAACCCAGAACAACCACCGGCGGTCAATCTTATCGATGCAAAGGGCAGCAGCATTGCTGAACTGTTTGTAAACAAACTGAACAGCACTCACCCATACGCACCGTACATATCCCACAATGCCTCTATCGAGCATGGCCAGCTCAAAGCAACTGATGGACAACAATTGCATTATCGCTTGTTCAAGCCCAAAGCGACCGAACAGCCAAACAGCAAGTTTCCTGTGATTGTTGTCGTTTATGGCGGACCAGGCGTACAAAGAGTTCAAAACGAGTGGATACCGCCCTGGTATCACTATATGACCCAGCGGGGTTATGGCATCTTGCAACTCGATAATCGCGGCACAGCAAATCGGGGAGTTGAGTTTGAATCACTGATTTATCGCCAACTGGGTGACGTGGAAGTGCAGGATCAACTGACCGGAGTCGCTTACCTTAAGTCTCTTCCCTGGGTAGATTCATCCAGATTAGGGGTATTCGGACACAGCTATGGTGGCTACATGACACTGATGCTCATGATGAAATCTCCTGACACCTTCCGAGCCGGCATCAGCGTAGCACCAGTCACTGATTGGCAACTTTACGACACTCACTATACCGAACGTTTCCTTGGGTCGCCGGCGGATAACCCTGAGGGTTACGCCGCCAGCAATGTTTTTCCATATATCAGCGGTTTATCCGGCCAGTTACTGGTGATTCACGGCATGGCAGACGATAATGTACTTTTTACGAATAGTACAAAGCTCTACAAAGCGCTGCAGGATGAAAACCTGCCGTTCGAAATAATGAACTATCCCGGCGCAAAACACGGACTTACCGGGAGAAAAGTAAACCTACACCGATACAGTCTGATGGATCGGTTCTTTGATCAACATCTGGGCACAAAAACATGACTTCAACAATATCAATCCGGCAAGCAACGACCTCGGATATCGGCTTCATCGCGCAATTCAATCAAGCGATGGCTCTTGAAACAGAGAACAAAACTCTGCCGACAGAAACGATACAAAACGGCGTGACGCGAATGATCCAACAACCAGCCATGGGATTTTATTTAGTCGCAGAGATCCAGACCGATGAGGATACGACAGAAGTTTGTGGCTGTCTGGGAATCACCTATGAATGGAGTGATTGGAGAAATGGCTTGTTCTGGTGGATTCAGAGCGTATTCATTGACCAACAACATAGAAGAAAAGGTGTATTTGGCAAGCTTTATCAACGAGTCACCGAGCTCGCAAAAGAACAACCAGACGCCTGTGGCATAAGATTGTATGTAGAACGAGAGAATACTAATGCCCAAAAGACCTACCACGCGTTAGGCATGATCGAAACGGAATATAATCTACTTGAGGTAGAGTTCTGACTGGAGTTAGTCGATAAATGGATCTAAAAAACTACAAAATACCGCCTCGGGTTTTCGACGAGATGCTGACAGACAAAAACCGGGCCCGACCTGGATTGACTGCTTTGGTTAATTATCTGCGAAAAATGAAAGATGCAGATATGACAGAACGCAGCCGCAAAGCTGAGATGGCGATTCGGACTATGGGCATCACCTTTACTGTTTACAGTGAAGGTGAAAACATCGACCGAGAGTGGCCATTCGATATTATTCCCAGAGCTATCCATGAATCAGAGTGGCGCACAATCGAGAAAGGTTTGCGCCAACGCCTTACGGCACTCAATCTTTTTATTACCGACATTTATAATGATGAAAAAATCATTAAAGACAAGGTCGTACCTCGAGATTTATTACGAAGTTCAAAGGACTTCCGACCTGAGTGTCGGGGGATGAACCCCTTGTTCAACACTTGGGCTCACGTGTGCGGTTCTGATCTGGTGCGAGGAAGCGACGGAACCATGTATGTACTGGAAGACAACCTCAGGGTTCCTTCTGGTGTCTCTTATATGCTGGAAAACCGAAACATCAGCAAACAGATATTGCCAGAGCTATTCGAACGACACGATATTTTGCCGGTCGATGATTACCCAACCCAACTGTTTGACACTTTGAGTTCGATATCGCCTCGTCCGCTTGATTATCCAGAAGTCGTTGTACTCACTCCGGGTATCTACAACTCTGCTTATTTTGAACACTCCTATCTCGCCCAACGTATGGGCGCCGAGCTCGTCGAAGGATCTGACCTTGTTGTAGCGGAAGACGACTGCGTATATATGAAAACCGTCGAAGGACTTTCAAGGGTTGATGTCATCTACCGACGAATTGACGATTTGTTTCTTGACCCGGAAGTCTTCAATAAAGATTCGACGCTAGGGGTACCTGGTTTAATGCGTGCCTGGAAAAAAGGTAATGTCGCACTCGCTAATGCGCCCGGTGCAGGTGTCGCTGATGACAAAGTGGTCTACACCTACGTGCCGGATATGATCCGTTACTACCTCAATGAAGACCCAATATTACCCAACGTACCTAGTTATATGTGCTCCGAGCCACTTCATCAGAAACATGTGCTCCAAAATCTTGAAAGTCTCGTTGTAAAGCCCGCGAACGAATCCGGTGGTTACGGTATGTACATTGGCCCCCGAGAATCGAAACGTCGGACCGCCGAAATGAAACGCCTGATCAAAGCGAACCCCAGGAATTATATTGCGCAGCCAATAATCGATCTTTCTACGGTACCCACCTATTGCGATGGCGCTATCGAAGCAAGGCATGTTGATTTGAGACCCTTTATCCTCAGCGGCAGCAAGTCCTACATCACCGCTGGCGGCCTCACTCGCGTCGCGCTTGTGCGGGGCTCACTGGTTGTTAACTCATCGCAAGGTGGCGGTAGCAAAGACACTTGGATTCTGGCAACACCCGAACAGAAATAAACTGACGATACGGCGAGAGCCAAACGAACTCACTTATAGTCATTAAGGAAATCTAACAACTATGTTATCTCGCGTAGCAGAAAAAATGTACTGGTTCGGACGCTACGTTGAACGCGCAGAAAACACTGCGCGAATCATCAACGTCAATACTAATTTGATTATGGACTTACCAAGGGTTAAACATATCTGGAGCAGTCTGATAGAGATCACCGGTTGTGAGCAGGAGTTTCAAAACAGGTTCACAGTCGTTGATGAGCGCAATGTCATCAAATTCCTTTTGTTGGATGATTTTCATTCCATCAAAAGTGCAGTCTCAAACGCCAGAGAAAACGCCAGAACCAGCCGGGAAATCATGCCGACAGAGGCCTGGGAAGGTATTAACGAATTACACCTCTATATCAAAAACAACGGTGAGCAGGGATTGAAGCGCACTGGCAGACACGAATTTCTATCGGAGGTTCTGAGCCAATGTCACCAACTAACCGGTTTGCTTGCGGGTTCCATGAGTGACGACGTTGCTTACAACTTTATCAAACTCGGTCGCCATCTCGAACGCGCTGATATGACAACCAGAATAACCGATGTAGGTTGTCTAAATTTGCTGGATACGACCCGGATTGAATTGCAAGATTATGACAATATTCTCTGGATGAACGTCCTACGATCACTCAATGCTTATCAAATGTACCGACAAAACGTACAGGACCGGGTCAATGGCGAAGATGTCGTTGATTTTCTGCTCAAGAATCGTAAATTTCCTCGAGCCGTTGCACATTGTTTATCAGAAGCTCAGGTATGTTGTGATGCGCTGCCAAACGAGGACCAGACGCTACGCTCGATTACTCACGCAATCCGTACAGTCGATACCGACGTCATACGTCTGCTAACCGAGCATAAACTTCACAATTTTATAGACGATATTCAGCTTGATCTCGCTGATATTCACAACACAATTGCCGCCTCGTGGTTCAGTTATAAGATTAACGAGGATGTCCTTGATACCGCTAACTAACAAAGAAGTTACATTTTACCGATGACGATTATCGTCACGGACCTTTGTTTGATTTAACAGGCATCAACTAGCTGACCTTACTCAGTATTAAACCAGCATTGACACCACCGAATCCAAAACCGTTGCAAAGCGCATGCCTAACCTGATGATCACGAGCCTTACCAGGCACAAAATCAAATCCGTTCATTGCTGCATCCTGCTGCGTCAGATTGATCGTCGGTGGAATGATATCCTTTTGAACCGCCATAGCGGTAAAAATACTCTCAATACCCCCCGCAGCACCGAGCAAATGACCCGTCGCTGACTTGGTGGAAGAAACCGGTATATCTCCAACTCGACTGCCAAAGAGATTTCGGAGCGTTGCAATTTCAGCAAGGTCACCAACGGGCGTTGATGTCGCGTGCGCATTCACGTGATCGATTTGATCAGCCGTTAGCTTGCCCATTTTCAACGCTGCATTCACGGCTCTAGTTGCACCAGCACCGTCTGGGGGACCCGATGTAATATGGTGGGCATCAGTGCTGGTGCCATAACCGGTCAGCTCCACCAGCGGGGTGGCTCCCCTGGCGATGGCGTGGTCTAGACTTTCTATGACCATGAGTCCTGCCCCCTCACCCATAACAAAGCCATCACGATCTTGGTCAAAAGGACGCGATGCGGCCTCGGGATTAGCATTATTGGTAGATAATGCTTTCAGCGCGTGAAAACCAGCGAGCGACAGAGGATCGACGCAGGCTTCAGCACCACCAACCAAGGCAATGTTTGCTTCGCCGCTAGCGATCATTCTAGCGCCATCACCGATAGCCTGCAGGCCGGCCGCACAGGCAGTAACTGGGGTGCCCATGGGACCTTTGAAACCGTATTTAATTGAGATATTGCCAGCCGCTAAGTTAGCGAGAAATGCTGGCACGACAAAAGGCGATATACGCTTGAAACCCCTGCTCTCCAGCGTTTTGTGAGCATCGGTAATGGTAGGAAATCCGCCAATACCCGTTGCGATAATAGTTGCTGTTGAAGCTTGATCCTGCTCCTCTTCAGGAAACCAACCTGCTTGTGTCAAAGCTTCTTGGGCAGCGACAAGAGCATAGACGGTAAACAGTCCAAGCTTCTTCTTTTCCTTGGCACTAATCACCTCCTCAGAATTTAGACCCGCCTCAGGGTCTTGCTCAAGCGTCGGCACCAATCCGGCAATTTTGATGGGACAGTCATCGACATCAAATCGATCGATGATACCCACACCTGAACGGCCCTGGGTCAACCGCTGCCATACTCTTTCAACACCGCAACCCAAAGGCGAGACGATACCCATGCCTGTCACTACGATTCTCGTGTTCCCCATACGTCTTCCATAAATTCGATTTCTATTGGTCGCAAGCGTATTAGGAATTAATATATGATCAAGATAATATTCAACAACCGGTACGGAAAAGAATGCCCTACTCCAGCCAGCATAAGGTGAAGTCGAAAAGTAGAATCCTCGATTCTGCAACGGAGCTATTTTGTCGTTATGGTTTTGATCGGGTGTCAATTAACCAGGTCATGAAACTAGCCAAGCTCACCCACGGCGCCTTCTACACGCACTTCGAATCGAAAGAAGCGCTCTATCGAGAAACCTTTAGAGAAGCATTGAGGCGAAGCCAGGCCTCGCGACTGATCAAGGGTCCCTATTCTATTCAAAACCTGACCAATCTGGTTTACGGCTACCTTAATCTCAGAGACATGGATATGCCGGGCTCTCCAAGACCGGAAGCGCTGCTTTCCAACGACATCGGTAGCGATAACATTGAGGTAAAAAAACTCTACGAAGAATCTTATTTTTCCCTATTAAGATTGCTCGAAAACCGCCTGATTGCGCTGTCGAGGCTGAAAACTGCCCCACTGAGACTGAAACCTGAGCAGGCAAGGGATAAATCCCGCGCAATACTGGCTTCCATGATCGGTGCTATTGCGGTTGCAAAGAGCATTACTGTCGAGCAGGAGCGAGCTGCCATACTGAAAGCCACGCAAAACCAAATATTTGGGATGCTTGGCTTGGATGAGACCAGAATAAAGCGAAGCCCTGAGTTGACCTTGGAGCATCCATAAACTGAGTGGCACGGCTAGCTGGATTCAGCGGAGCCTTTGCAGGCAATACACATCGATGCATCCGGGTAAGCCTTTAATCGCCTAAAAGCAATCGTGTTACCACACTCTTCGCAGTAACCGTAATTACCATCATTCGCGTGAGCCAAAGCAATCTTCACAGCTTTCAACCGGTTACTCGTGACGGTACGATTAGCTAAAAGAATACTCTGATTATGCATTTCGTCCATGCGACTCAGGCGACCAATGTTTTCTCGCAAAGATACGGGCTTCGTTTTACTTTGGGTTAGGTCAAGCAGCTCAATAAGAGACGCTTCAAGATCTTCCAAATCCTTGATGAGTTCTTCACGTTGCTGATCGTTAAGCTCGTCCAAAAGGTTCATCCCTCATGTTAGTAGCTAATTCTACGCGAGCGAAAAACAAAACGTGCGAAGTGATTCAGCGATTGCCCAAATCAGCCTCGTTCCACTTACCACTCCACGCAATGGGTGGCATTCCTGCAAAGGCCGCACGCAGTTTTTCATCCCAGGCTCGACTCACATTTCTTAAATAATCACTCGATTCTTCAAAAACGTAGTGTCGCTCTGAGGAGAAACTGTCTCGAGTGTAAAGCACCACTTCGATGGGTGGCCCAACACTTAAATTACTTTTCATTGTCGAATCCATGCTCACAAGGCCACACATCGCCGCCGTATCCAATGTGGATTCGGGCACAATAATCCGATCGAGGATCGGCTTGCCGTACTTACTCTCACCGATTTGCAGGAATGGTGTCGAAACGGAGATCTTTATATGGTTCCCGGCGGCGTATACGCGGTAAAGGTTATGTTTGTGACCCTTGATCTGACCACCAACAATAAAACTCGCTTCGAAAGTATTTGATCCCGATGCATGCTTCTCTTGCCTGGCGACGCTTAATTCTCCGATATAATCGGCGATATCTTCCAGATGAGAAATGTTGAGAATATTTTGTGCAGCATTCATTTTTGCATCACGTTTTATCTGCGTGATGACACCTTGAGTTGTCGCCAGATTTCCCGCGCACAGCACAATTATCTGGCGCTCACCTTCAATGCTAAATCGATAGAGCTTTGAGTATGTGTTGACGTCGTCAACACCAGCATTGGTTCTAGAGTCAGCTATGAAGCAGAGTCCTGCATCGACAGCGATTCCGACGCAGTAAGTCATTTGATTCTTAAAAAATTGTTATGCATTTGGTTTGAGGAAGTCCGGGACTTTGCAGATTTTAATCGTGATATGTAACGCTTCGATGGCACGTTGATTACATGCACGCATGTCTTGATTACTCTCAGTTTTACATAGTCGCAGTTGAATTAGCAGAGCCAATAGAACCCGCTAGGTAAGTCTCAATTTTGTCCTTGGCGATATTGTCTGGATCGCTAAACTGAATACCCACCCCGGGTATGTGGGGGCTCTTAACACCCTTTTTTGCTATCCAAGCTACCTTACCGGCAACCGGGATTTTCTCAGATTCATCCATCAGGTTTAACAAGATAAAAACATCATCACCAACATCGTATTCAGTACGATTGGCGATAAACAAACCGCCATTCTTGATAAAAGGCATGTAGTAATTATGCAGCACCACTTTGTCCTTGATGGTCAAGGCAATCATGGTCTTTTTGGCACCGCCTCTGGCTAATCTACCCATGTGCTCAACTCTCACGTCGCTCGGAGAAATACTGCCTGATGATCAGACAATCTACAAGAAATCAAATTGATCGACTACTGCTATCGAACGGCCCTTTGAGGAAGCGACTTTAACCCGATCACAACCGACTCGAGTAGCAACACCGCATCCGGATTAGAGGAACTAGATAATTCCTGACGGGCAACTTTCAGCGTCTCACAAAATTTAAACATTGCGTCAATGTCATATACGCCGCAGATCTGTTCAATTACTCTCGACATGTCCCTGTTTCTAATATACTGAATATCACTACAGGATAGGTATTTCAGACAGTCTATTGAAAGATCATACAAACAATCGATGGCATCTGCTGCACCGCTTTTTGAGAATAGCTCACTGACCTGTTGGGTGGTTTTCTTACCCGAAATGAGATCCGTCATCGCTAGAATAATCACTTTGCGCCTTTCAAGAAATGCGTCATCGAAACGTTCTAACACAGCGAGCGGTGCACCCCCGGCGACATCAAGGAGTATTTCGTTGTCACGGCCTGAATCAGCGCCGTGCTGCTGAAGCCAATCGAGCGCTTTGCTCCTCGAGGGGATATGAAAATCGACCAACTGGCACCGAGATCGAATCGTCGGAAGTAAACGTCCCGGATGACTCGTCACTAGCATAATAAGTGAGTCCCCCGCCGGCTCCTCCAAGCATTTTAGCAGCGCATTAGCAGATTGATGGTTCATTTGATCAGCAGGATTCACAATCACAACCTTCTTACCGGAACGTTGTGCTGTTTGGCCGACCCAAGCAATGACATCTCGGATCTGTTCTATCTTAATGAGTTTCGAATCTTCCGGCCTTAACGATCGAAAATCCGGGTGGGTACCCGCCGCCAGCAAATGGCACCCTGTACAGTCGCCACAGGCTGAGCGACCGAGAACGCCATCGTTAGAAATCGACTCAGCGCTCTCACAAAGCATCGCACTGACGATCGCGTGTGCAAAGTGTGATTTACCCAGGAAAGCCTGCCCGCTCACCAGAAGGGCATGCGACAGTTTGCCACTAGCCTGTTGGCGTCGGATTCGATCATATTCCTCATGCTGCCAGGGCAGGCAGCTGAGTGTCTGACCCGGGGGATCTAGACCCTTATCCTGAACGTTAAAACTGCTTTTACTTTTTTTAGTATTCAAACCCTTACCTGGTTGATCTCAATGCAGGTAGACACGTGAGCGCGGCCCCGATTTTTCCCTGAACGGCGCTTAGCGACCTTGAAGCGTTAATGACATGATAACGCTTATGTGTCTTTGCTCGCGCTAAAAATGTGGCGCGGACGCGTTTGAAAAACTTCTCGCTTTCAAGCTCAAAGCGATCAAGTTCACCACGATTACCGGCGCGTGCCAGCCCTTTTTTAACAGGAAGGTCCAGCACAATGGTCAGATCAGGCTTAAAGCTGCCGAGCGTAAGTTTTTCTACTTTTGAGATAATTTTACTATCCAGACCACGCCCACCTCCTTGGTATGCATAGCTGGAATCAGTGTAGCGATCACAAATCACCCACTTGCCTCTTTCCAGCGCGGGTTTAATCAACTCTTCCGTATGCTGTTTTCTAGCTGCAAACATAAGTAGCAACTCAGTCATCGGATCCATAGATGATTCAACCTTATCTAACAGCACATCACGAATTCTCTCTGCGAGCGCTGTGCCGCCAGGCTCGCGGGTTGATACAAATTCGATATCGCGAGATTCCAGAAAACGTTCGATGTAGCTGATATTGGTCGACTTCCCAACACCCTCAACTCCTTCAATTGTAATAAAGCGTCCTTTCATTCAACACTCACGTTTCATCATTGACTCGGTGTACTTCTATAATCCTTAATTTTACCCGATTTTTGAAACCGGGTAACTGCACGATTATGTTGCGCAAGCGTTTCAGAGAATTCACTCGTACCATCTCCGCGAGCCACAAAGTAATAATTATTTGATGTGATGGGCTGAAGCGCCGCTTTTATCGAGCTTAGACCAGGATTACAAATTGGCGTCGGCGGCAGTCCGGGAATGATATAAGTATTATAGGGCGTTTTTGTGCGGAGATCTTTCCTTCGTAAATTGCCATCAAAATCATCTATACCGTATATCACCGTTGGATCCGTCTGTAACTTCATCTTCTTTTTCAACCGGTTCACAAACACAGCAGCAACACGCATCCTGTCTGGCTCCCATGCGGTTTCTTTTTCGATAATTGAAGCGAGAATTAGGGCTTCTTGCGAATTAGCAAATACGTTGTGTTCTGTTCGAGAAGACCACTCTGCCTCAAGCACATCTCGCATTCGCTGGTGCGCTCTGATCAATATGGATATGTCTGTATCGCCTTTCTGGTAAGTATAAGTATCGGGAAAAAACTGGCCTTCAGGATGCATGCCCTCCTGGCCCAACAAGCGCATTAAGGAATAGTCCGTGTAACCAGCCAACTTATTGTCCAGAAGCGGGTGTGACTTGAAGCTTTCTCGCCACATGGTAAAAGTCCAGCCTTCAGGAAAGCGAATAGTGCGCGTAATAACTTTACCCGCACGTATCGAAGCCAACAGGGTAATTGCTGTCTGAGTTTTATCTAACGAGTATTCCCCTGTCTTAATCGTCCCCTCACTACTCGTCAGCCGCGCATAAACTTTGAACACCCATAGTGGCGTATCAACAATTCCCTGCTTAACTAGCGATGAAAGCACCTTATTCAGACTCGCCCCCTCACTTACTTGGAAAGAACCTGAGCTATTCTGATTAACGACGGTGCTTGATAGGGGTTTATTCAACTGGATGTAACAGTAGCCAGTAGCTATACCAGCTGAGACACCAAAGAGAAGTAGAATTAGTAAGCGCTTTTTCATAGCCGTACGTCTAGGAGCCACCACCCCACACTCATCTAATAAATCACTAGATGAAAAGGAGTCGGCTAGATTTTCTTAAACACCAGCGTGCCATTGGTGCCACCGAAGCCAAAAGAATTTGAAACTGCAACATTAATCGGCATATCTCGCGCAGTATGTGGCACGTAATCAAGATCGCAATCTTCACTTGGATTATCGAGATTAATAGTGGGCGGTGCCAGTTGCTCGCGAACCGATAAAGCGGTCAGAACCGCCTCTACTGAACCTGATGCGCCCAGCAAATGACCTATCATTGACTTAGTAGAGCTCACCGCAACTTTATCAACATTTGCGCCCATGACTGTTTTTATTGCCATTGTTTCTGCCACGTCGCCAAGTGGTGTTGATGTTCCGTGAGCATTTATATAATTCACTTCGCTAGCGTCGATACCTGCATTGTTCAAAGCATTTTGCATTGACATAGCAGCGCCTGCGCCATTTTCACTCGGAGATGTCATGTGGCTTGCGTCGGCACTCATACCAAAACCCGCAATCTCGCAATATATTTTTGCACCTCGTGCCTTGGCATGCTCATACTCTTCAAGCACCATGACAGCGGACCCATCACTTAAGACAAACCCATCTCTGTCTTTGTCCCAAGGCCGGCTTGCAATTTCCGGTTCGTCATTTCGCGATGATAGCGCCTTCATTGCGGCGAAGCCTGCCATCGTGGTTGGCGAAGTAGATTTTTCCGCCCCACCTGCCAACATTGCATCAACATCGCCAGCGGCAATCATACGGGCGGCAAAACCTATATTGTGGGTGCCAGTTGTACAGGCCGTTGTGATAGCGATATTCGGTCCCTGAAGCCCAAACATAATTGAGAGATGACCCGCCACCATATTGATGATGCATGATGGAACAAAAAAAGGAGAAACTCGACCAGGACCACGATCTTTCAAAACATCGTGACAGGTTTCAATCGTCACTATTCCACCAATACCAGAACCTACAGCGACGCCGACTCTATGTCGATTCTCGTCGGTCACCTCAAGCCCTGCGTCTTTCATTGCTTGAATGCCTGAGACGAGTCCAAACTGAATAAAACCATCCATACGGCGGGCTTCTTTTGGATTGAGGTATTCGGAAATATCAAATTCCGGCACAGCACCACCAAATCTTACGGGGAAGCCTTCTGTATCAAAACTGGTAATTGGGCCAATACCACTATTACCCGCCTTTATACCCTCCCAGGTCGAATCGACCGAAGCACCTAGCGGAGAGAGCATCCCCAGACCAGTAATAACGACTCGACGATTATTCATTTGGTATCTCCAGTTATATATCTCACGACTTATCGAACGACACGAAAACGCAACAAACCAACACCTAGCTAAACCCGGGAAATATCACCGCATGCGCTGCCCTGCCATGATCAACATGTTACCGTCGATAAGAGCTCAGGATACAATCCAAAAAACCCTGATCACCAGCCTGAGGGGCTTTACCGGGCCTTCAGCAGAGGAATTTCAGACAAAGAAAAAGCCGCATTCGCAGAGCAAACGCGGCTTTTAATCAGACACTAACAAAGCAGACTATGTGTGTGCTTCAACGTAATCCATTGCTTCTTTTACTGTGGTAATTTTCTCCGCTTCGTCGTCGGGAATTTCAGTTTCGAATTCTTCCTCAAGAGCCATGACGAGTTCAACAGTGTCCAATGAATCGGCGCCCAGATCCTCAACAAAAGAAGCTTCCGGTGTGACCTCTTCTTCTTTTACTCCTAACTGTTCACAGACCAGTTTCATCACTCGTTCTTTGATAGTGCTCATGTTTAGGTTCACTCCTACGTGATACATTGCAGTCAAGCTGCGCTAGTTTAATGAAATGCCAGTTAAGCGATCAAGTCTTTTTAAGTTTGATTTCAGGCATCGGTTTTTGTCGGTATTTCCTGATGGCGATTAAGTAACGATACTGACTATCGCAGCGTTACATTCACCCCATATACATTCCACCGTTAATGTGGATAGTCTCACCAGTGATATATCCAGCAACATTTCCCGCCAGAAAGCTCACAAGTGCTGCGACTTCGTTTGCCTCGCCCAGTCTTCCTGCTGGAACTCTGGAGAGGAGCATTTCTTTTTGTTCGTCCGGCAATGAATCCGTCATATCTGTGGCAATAAAACCCGGTGCGATACAGTTTACCGTAATGTTTCGAGACGCCAGCTCACTGGCTAGGGACCGGCTGTAGCCTTCCACACCAGCTTTTGCAGCTGCGTAGTTACTTTGCCCTGCATTACCCATGCTGCCGACAACGGAGCTGATATTTATAACTCTTCCCCATCTGGCCTTAGTCATTCCTCGCAGCGCAGCTTTGGTCACTTTAAAAACAGCACTAAGGTTAGTCTCAATGACATCACCCCATTCATCGTTTTTCATTCGGAGTGCGATGTTGTCTCTGGTAATACCGGCGTTATTCACCAAGATTAGGGGCGCGTCGAACTCCCCTTTTATCGCACTGAAAAAGTGTTCAATGGATTCATCTTCATCCACGCGAAGAACAAAACCCCGACCGCTTCCTGCTAAATAGCTGGAAATAGAAGCAGCACCCGCGTCTGTTGTTGCCGTACCCAGAACAAATGCACCGCTAGCAGACAGATTCTCAGCTATTGCCTTTCCTATTCCTCTACTTGCACCTGTAACGATGGCAACTTTGCCTTCGAGATCATTCATTTTTCTACTGTCGTTCCTCTCGTTGCTTTTCGTCTGGGTCGTTCAAATCAAGTTGACATAACCAATAAATTTAGCCTAGTTCAGCGAGGGTTTTTTCTAACCCCGCGGCAGAATTAAGAGAGTGTGAGACCAGCGATTTCTCAATCCTCCGGTTCAGCCCAGCCAGTACTTTACCGGGGCCACATTCTACTACAGTTTGGATGCCATCACCGGCCATTAGCTGGATTGTATTTGTCCACAACACTGCGCTATACATTTGCGCAACGAGATTTTTTCTGATTTGTGTTGGATCACCGCAGGCTTCAGCATTGACGTTTTGCACCACCTTGATCTTAGGCGCCGAAAACTCAACGGCAGCTAATTCTAACGCGAGTTTTTCTGCGGCTGGCTGCATAAGAGCACTGTGAAACGGTGCGCTGACAGCAAGCGGCATTGCTCTTTTTGCACCAGCCGTCTTGCAAGCTTCAATTGCCCGCTCAAGCGCTGCATTGTCCCCGGCAATGACTACTTGCCCATTTGCATTGAAATTGGCCGCTTGAACGACTCCACCCTGCGCGGATACGCTTTTGCATAGGTCAGTGACCTGCTCGTCATCAAGCCCAAGAATAGCCGCCATACCACCTTCACCCAGAGGCACGGCAGTTTGCATGAACTGACCTCGCTTTTGGACAAGCTTTGCAGCGTCCGCAAAGGATATGACTTCTGCCGCCACCAATGCGCTGTATTCGCCGAGACTATGTCCCGCGACAACATCGATAGTGGGGACCGTTTGTTCATGAGCCAAGCGCCAAAGGGCAATGCTAGCGGTCAAAAGGGCCGGTTGAGTAAATTCTGTTTGATTAAGTTGTTCTACCGGCCCATTTTTAACCAGTGCCCACAGGTCATAACCAAGCGCTTCAGACGCCTCATCGAACGTCTTGGATACAACGTTACCTGTTTCATACACATCTTGTAGCATCCCAACTTCTTGGGATCCCTGACCTGGAAAAACAAACGCCAACTTGCTCATGCTCGTCCTCTTGTGAATAACCTAAATCAAACATGCTTCTAAAAACAAAACGCGGAACCCATGGATTCCGCGTCTATTTGTCATACTTTTGCTTTTTTGCTGCTTAAATCAAGAGAGACACTAGTCTTCTGCTGAGTGAACAACCTTTTTGCCGCGGTAAAACCCATCGGCAGAAACGTGATGTCGGCGATGAGTTTCGCCAGTGGTCGAATCCTCGGAGAGGGTTGGCCCTTTGAGTGCGTCATGAGATCGTCTTTGACCACGTCGTGATCGGGTTACCTTACTTTTCTGAACAGCCATTATTCGCTCCTATCAAATTGATTCTTTAACTCCGCCAGGGAAGCAAACGGTTGGTAAGTGTCTATATCGCTTTCACCAGATGACGCAGCTGCTATAGCGTCGTCATCTGTGTGTTGCGCAACGAAGCTACATTCCCCTTCGTTATGCTTCGCGACCATCGGCAAACTCACTAGAAGCTCATCTTCCAGCAAGTCAACGATGTTGACACTGTCTTCACCGCAAATTACCCCTTCATCATCAGAATTCAGCGCTATTAACGCATCTTCGTCTACAACCAAAACCCACCTAAAAGAAGATTCCAAGCCAGTAGCGAAAGGTTCTAAACAATTTTGGCAAACCAGTTCCAGATTTGCGCTTATGTGACCAATAATGAGAGTTTTTTGCTTTTTACCCCGTCTAAATTCCAGTTTAGCTTGTACTTCACCCTTGTCATTTGCGATAGACTCTTTAAGTCTTCCAAACGCACTCACAGGTACAGTACCTTCTAATTTAGTGCTATTACCGGCAAATTTCCGATAATTAACTTCCGCTGGAAGGGGGCCCTTAAACATAAGGGGCGCATATTAGGCTTCACAATCTGGAGTGTCAAAAGAAAATTGCACAAATTCAGTAACATAAGAGCATTCGGCTATGTTTGACAGCACCAAAATGACGCCAAATCTAATTCTTGCATCAACATCGCGATACCGCGCAGAAATGCTGACAAAGTGTGGCCTGTCATTTTCGCAAAAAAGTCCTGAGTACATTGAACAGATTTTGCCCGAAGAACAGCCAAGCAAAGCCGCATTAAGGTTAGCCGAGGGCAAAGTTCAAGCGGTGGCAAATAATTTAGGCTTCCGCGTTAACGAGCAAGCTGCATCACAGCAGAAATCAGCCACCATCATTGTCGGCAGTGATCAGGTAGCCTGCCTGAACAACACTGTCTTAACAAAACCAGGGTCTGCCACTAGGGCAATCGAGCAGCTCAGCGCCTGCTCCGGTCAGTGGGTTAACTTTCACACTGGACTATTTGTCCTTTACAAGGGCGGTGGCGGGACCGAAACGCGGGAAACCGGCTACATTGAGGAATTCTGTGTAAAGTTTCGACAGTTGACCACCAGCGAGATCAGGCGCTATGTTGCGCTGGACCAACCATTGGATTGTGCCGGAAGTTTTAAAGCCGAGGGGCTGGGGCTGACACTATTTGATGATATGCGGGGGCGTGACATTCACACGCTCTATGGCTTGCCTCTGTTGCAGCTGCTTGAGGTTCTGCGAGATTATGGCATCAATCCTATATCATCACTTTAATTAACAACCACAAGTAATTGATATATATTGTTATTTTATCATCTCTGTCATCTTCTTAAAACTGTTATCAACCGGCGCTTCCACTCTGATCGTCTTCTCACCAGGCTCATCAGCGGGTATGACAAGTCTGCTGGCATGTAACATGAGTCGTCGCACTCCGAGCCGCTTTAATTGTGCATCCTGGTCCTCATAACCATATTTTTCGTCGCCGACGATTGGGTAGCCCGTGTGCTGGCAATGAACTCTTAGTTGATGAGTGCGGCCTGTTACGGGTTGCATGGCTAGCAGACTGTAATCAGCCGATTGCTCGAGTACGGAAATTTTGGTCAACGCAGATTTTCCTTCTGCAGAGACGGAGCTGACGCGCTCACCACTCTTTAACGTATTCTTGACGAGTGGCGCGTCTACATGCTGTTTACGTCGCGGCCATTTACCATGCACAACCGCAAGATAGTGTTTTTCAAGCCTTGTCTTGTTCGACAACATCGACTGAATGCTGCGCAGACAGCTGCGCTTCTTGGCTATCATTAGACAACCGGAAGTATCTCTGTCTAGTCGATGTATCAACTCTAGGCTTTTTTGATCGGGCCTCAATTGTCGAAAAGCTTCAATAACACCAATCGAAATCCCGCTTCCCCCATGCACGGCGATGCCGCTTGGTTTGTTGATGATAAGCAGTCGTTTATCTTCGTAAATAATGGCCTTGTCTAGCGTTTCCAACAACCAATTTCCTGCCAACTTCGTTTCATCGTCATTCGATGTTCTTATCGGCGGCACCCGCAATACGTCACCCAGTTGCAACTTTACGGATGCTTTTACCCTTCCTTTATTAACTCGAACCTCGCCTTTCCGAAGAATCCTATAGATTCTGGACTTGGGCACTCCTTTGAGAATTTTGAGTAAATAATTGTCTACCCTCTGGCCGACGGCATTTTCATCTATTTCAACAAACTGGACTGTCGAGTTATCCACTATTTTTCATCTGCAGTTGAACCTATGGGCATATAGTTCATATCCAAAAACGGGTACGAACGTGCGAGCTTATCGGCCACGACATAAGCTGCTGAATGCTAAACCAGCAAGCCTAAAGCGCTTGCCAACGAGAGGCCTCGGCGTCCTTTAGTCGCCTTCATGTTCGAAAACCGACGTGAACTATCTATTATAACGCTTTGACGTACTTACATTTGTTGCTATGATACAACGATCTGCGGGAAAGCACATAATTTGCGCCGCCCCTAGATACCTTCAGTAATTTCCAACGCTGAAAAGAGATGGAGCCTTGCAGTGAACTGTACCTAGGCTAAATTATTCAGGCTTGTGCTTGTTGGTTTATCCTCTTTCTAGTTAAAAATGTTGGTAACTTGGTACGCTAAAAGCGTTATCAGAGAAGGTCCTCTTTCGACACAAGCGTTAAAAGAGGAAGATAAAGACAAACTAATATTACATTGTAAGCACTGCCTGACTGTTGCAGCTAGAGTCTAGATACTTTGCAAAACAGACAGCGCTCATGAATGAATTAAGCACTTTTAATACCAATGGTCCTTGTGGTCCGGTGTTAAAGGTAAATTAACCGCGCCTTGATGCGCAGACTGAAATCGTCAAATCGGTTTATTACAACAGAGTATTTAAAAAGAGAAGAACGCTTTTTCAAGACCCGGCGAACTAGTTGATATTTGAACATCACCCCACTCCATCACACCGGGGGTATCAATTTTTCGGGCGAAAGTATGCTTCTTGGACAATTCTCTCGGACTGTTTGATCATGCAGTAAAGAATATTGTAAGGCACCACCACTGACGCCACATAGTTGGCTGGCAGAGGATGGCCTTTAATACGGATAGCTCTTCACACTAGGCTTTTTTTATAAGCAACATTTTTTATATGCACATTTTAACTGAATGGTTTTATGCATGATTAGCTAGCGCGCTAGCGCAATGAACTACTATAGAGACAAATTTACTTTATTAAAAAAACGGTAACTAACACTCAGATTTGACGATATTTGGCTTGCGGCTCAATAGGCCACACAAAAGCGATATCGTAATGAAAAGAATGCTAATAAATGCAACTCACACTGAAGAGTTGCGCGTTGCACTGGTAAACGGTCAACAACTATATGACCTAGATATAGAAAACAGGTCACGAGAACAAAAGAAAGCCAACATTTACAAAGCCCGGGTCACCCGTGTGGAACCTAGTCTTGAAGCAGCATTTGTTGACTTCGGTTCTAACCGTCATGGTTTTCTCCCCCTCAAGGAAATTTCCCGCGAGTATTTTTCTTCCAACGCCAAAAGTGGCGGCCGCGTTAATATCAAAGATGCGCTGAAGGAAGGTACAGAACTGATTATTCAGGTTGAAAAAGAAGAGCGCGGCAATAAGGGCGCTGCTTTGACGACATTTTGTAGCCTCGCTGGCAGATATATGGTGCTCATGCCTAACAATCCCCGCGCTGGTGGAATTTCACGCCGAATCGAAGGAGAGGAAAGGGACGAGCTAAAAGCTGCGATGTCCCAGTTAGAAATCCCCAAAAATATGGGTGTCATCGTCCGAACAGCTGGTGTAGGTCGTTCTGCTGAAGAACTGCAGTGGGATCTTGACTACCTTGTCAACCTTGCCAATTCAATCCAAACCGCCGCCGCAAAACGGGAAGCACCGTTTCTTATCTGGCAAGAAAGCAGCATTATCGTTCGCGCTATTCGCGACTATCTTCGAGACGATATCGGCGAGATCCTGATTGACACAAAAGAGGCTTTTGATAGCGCAACGCAGTTTGTTGATCAGGTCATGCCTCAGTTCCGCCAACGCATAAAGCTTTATGAGAGCGATGTTCCTCTCTTCAACAGGTATCAGATTGAGGGACAAATTGAATCAGCCTTTGAGCGGGAAGTAAGGCTTCCTTCCGGCGGTTCTCTGGTCATAGATCCAACTGAAGCTCTGGTTTCGATTGATATCAACTCAGCCAAGGCGACGCGCGGCTCTGATATTGAAGACACTGCGCTTAATACCAACCTTGAAGCAGCAGATGAAATCTGCAGACAGTTAAGACTTCGTGACATTGGGGGGCTTATCGTCATTGACTTTATCGACATGAATGCTGCCCGCAACCAGCGAGCTGTCGAAAATCGAATGCGCGACGCCTTAGAAATAGATAGGGCTCGTGTTCAGGTTGGCAGAATTTCAAGATTCGGTTTGCTCGAAATGTCGCGCCAACGAATGAGACCATCCCTTGGTGAAACCAGTGGCGTTGTTTGCCCACGTTGCAGCGGTTTGGGATCTATCCGGGATATTGAATCTTCAGCACTCGCCATCATGCGCTTGGTCGAAGAAGAAGCAATGAAAGATACCAGCTCAGAAATTAGAGCATTTGTACCGATTTCTGTTGCCTCGTACCTTCTCAATGAGAAAAGAGAAGGCTTAACTCAAATAGAGCAACGCACTGGCGTTAGACTGGTCGTTGTGCCTAGCGCGGAACTCGAGACACCCCACTATCGGGTTGAACGTATCAGATCAGCTGACGATGAAGGCGCCGAGGCGAGCTATGATCTGGCAAGCGAAGTTGAGCCGGAAACCTTTGAGAGACAAAACAAACCAGCCCCTGCAGAGCAGGCGGTTGTCCAGAGAATTGCCCAACCGGCCCCCCCTGCTCCGGCAGAAAAGTCAGTACCAGTGCCTGCGAAAGCCAGCGTTGCAGCAAAACCAAAAAAAGGATTCTTCGCTTCGCTGATGGGTATGCTCACCGGAGCCGGAGAAGCGCCTGCCGAAGAAGCACCAACACCCAAGAAACAAAATCGTAACAACCGTAATAGAAACAACAATCGTCGTCGGACCAATGATCGCAACCGTAATCGTAACGACCAACGGGATAACAAAGATCGTGACAGCCGAAACTCCGGACGTAACGACAATAAAAACGAGCCCAATCGTAAAGATGCCCGTGGAAGTAAAAATGGTTCTCAAAACGAGAGCAAGGGCAACACGCGAAACGGAAATTCAAAACCAAAGAACGAAGCTAACAAAGATAAACGCCAGGGACGAAACGGCAGCAAAGCGGAAGACCAGAACGTTAACCGCGAACAAACGCAGTCAGAACAAAACAACAAACAAGGTACTGACAAAAACGCCAATGACGGTGATAAGCGAAATCAGGGCAATCGTCAAAGAGGCGGGCAACGCCGCAGGAGCAACAGAAAGACGAATGCTTCAGAGCAAAGTGCTGCCAGCAACGATACAGTCACGACCGAACTGCCCGAGGCTATCGACGGAAAACAGGCTGACAATCGCCCGGCGCAGCCGCAGACCGAAGTAAAGTCACAGGTCGCAGTTGAAAAACAGGCTTCTGAGACGAACGCGGCTCAAGCCACCAATGTGGCAGTAGAAAAAGAGATCGACCAGGATAGCGCTGCAGCTGAGAGACCTCCTGCTCAAAACAATGAAACATTGGTTAAACAAGACTCAAATGCTGCGTCACTTGTTTCGGAAATGTCCGTTGCGGAGGAAACTCAAGCGCCAGAAGAACATCCATCACTCTGGGGTCGAGCGGCAAATGATCCGAGAGACAACCCCACTGTATCGGCAGCTAGTCCAGTACTGACCAATGTTGAACCCAGCACACCTGCTCCAGCGCTGGCACCTGCGGTTCGTTCCATAGATGCAGTACATCCAAGCACATGGGGACGCGCAGCGAATGATCCTCGCGGAGGCTCAATGGCCGATGAAGCATTTGTGGAAGAGATCGCTGAAGCTTCTATTG
>CAJXBG010000059.1 GCA_913050215.1 uncultured Gammaproteobacteria bacterium | reverse complement strand
AGTAAAGGTAGCAATCAAATACGCACCTAGTTGGCACGGGTCACCCCTGAGGAGGGGGGTGTTTACTGGCTCACTTTCTGGAAGAAGTAGCCTCGGTCGTAAGCCTCGCAACTAAAACTTTCGCCGATAATATTTGCCCACGTTGTTTGAGCCTCATCCTGTGTCAAGAAATCCAACGTCTCTGCGACATTGCCAAACAGACCACCCCAGAGAAACTTAAACGCGCCGGGGCTCATCTGATCGTCCCCCGTCCGCGGAAACAGTGCGGTCACATTGTGATCTATTTTTTTCGCATCAAGATATTGGTTCCACTTCTGGAAAGTCGCCGCAACGTCCTGGGGCGTTTTGCCTTCGTTCATGACGCAATCGAACATGTGTCCGAACCCCTGATTGAAATCTTTAGGGCGTTTCTCTTCACGCACCCGGATGGTGTTGAAATGAACCGTGCCAGCGCAATCTAGAACCTGACTATATTCGGTTGCAATCTGCCGACCCTCGGGTGTTGTGTAAAACGCCGAAAGGCCCTTCATCTGCTCATCGAAATTTGGCCAAAAGCCCATCATCAAAAAATCCCATGCGTACTCGTTCGGCCGACGGTAATGCGGCGTAGCCATCCACCAGTCAAATTCTCCTAACGTCTCAAACCATCGGTTCGCTTGCAGAAAAAAGGCATTTAAATCGTCAGCTGACCTTCCCTCACGCACTTTGCAAACCTGCATTTCTGCCGGACTTACCTCAAAATCTGCGATGGCCATCGGGCTGATTAACAAAAAACCTATCGTGATTATATTTCTTAACAATTGCATATCGTTTCCCGCTATTTACTCAAGGGTGCATTTTGAATGCTTAAAACGAGCGCACCAAGCATAGTTCGATTTTGGTTACGACTTTGTTGGTTGCGATCTGCAATGCTCGGCCCGTTTTGCATCGCAAAGTGGAACCTGCCCATCACTAGCGCGACAGCCAACTCTTCACAGTGGACCTATAAACTGCTGTTTATTAGCACTTTTTCAAATTTCAAAAACCATTTCTGGGGTTGGCATGTTGATTGCTATTTTAAGAAGGGGACATCAGGAGCAGCGAAATGAAAATATTTGGCCGACAGGAGAAAAATCGAAAGAAAGTATTAGCCGTTGCTTCGGGAGGGGGGCATTGGATACAACTTCTACGATTACAACAGGCTTTTAGCGCTTGCGATTGCACATACGTTTCAGTCAATAAAGAATACGCTAGCGCCGTTTCTCCGTCGGCATTTTTTTACGTTCCAGATGCCAACCGAGAAGCTAAAGTTAAATTGGCAATCGCTGCACTTAAAATTCTGTTTGTTGTGCTCTGGCTTAGGCCTAACATTGTCATTTCAACGGGCGCCGCGCATGGTTATCTGGCGATTCGCTTCGCAAAAATCGTAGGCGCAAAAACGATGTTCATCGACTCTATCGCCAATGCGGAACAACTTTCTCTATCCGGTGAACTTGCGGTGTCACATGCCGACGTGATGCTGACACAATGGCCTGAGCTCTCAGACGGCAGCGCGATTCAATACTACGGATCCGTTCTCTAACTGAAATACGTCAATTACAGCAAAGCATTATCTTGAGTTTCGTTATTGCGGGCGCGAGATTGCCCATCTATCGTCTTGTAGCAAACGTCGTCAATCTATCTCTTCAATCTATCTCTTCAATCTATGTCTTCAATCTATGTCGTCAACATTCGGCCGGGCGCGTTTAATCTTCGCCTGCTTTTAGACTATTTATTCGGGAAGCCACGATTTCACGCGCACTTACCCTCATGCTATTTTTTTAAACTCTGAAATTATCTCGTACACCTGTCCGACGAAGCTAGCGATGTCGATAGGCTTGGTTAAGTAAAAATCACAACCGGCTGCGAGACACTTTGACTTATCTTCCTTTATTGCTTGTGCTGTCAGCGCCAAAATAGGGCTATTGATGGCTCGTGCTTTGAGTTGACTGGCGGCCTTATAACCATCCATGACAGGCATTTGCATATCCATGATGATCAGGTCAAACGACTTCCCTTTTTCCTTGAGCGCTTGACATCGCTGCAAGCCAACCAGGCCATTACTAGCATGTTCGACGACTGCGCCTCTTTTCTCTAACACCATCACGATAATCTGCGCGATGCTATCACTGTCTTCGCAAACAAGAATCCGATGACTCTCAAGATCAATGTCGGAATCTGATAATTTCACTCCGCTAGGATCGGCCATGGGTTGCCTCCCATCTTCAATGGGTCGCCAACGTGCGTCCGACGGCACCGCAGCATTAAGCCTGACAGTAAATATTGACCCCTCCCCTAAGGTCGATTTTACTTCTATCTCACCACCCATTAGTTCAGCAAAACTCTTCACCAGCGAAAGCCCTAATCCAGTTCCCTCGATATGCGTCATATTAGCGGTGTCATGCACCCGAGAAAACGGCTCAAAAGCCATCTGCGATTGCGCGTTGGTCATACCGACGCCCGTATCCGCGACTTTAATCGTTAACTCACAAAGCTTTGCTTTTTGTTCAGCGCAAATGATCACCGACACCGAACCGATCGACGTGTATTTGATCGCATTTGAAATGAGATTCGTCAGTATCTGCTTTAGCTTTACTGAATCTGTTTCAATCGTTGAAGGGACCTTTCCTTCGCTGCGAAGCGTCAAGCAGAGGCCCTTCAACTCTGCCTTTGGCCTGAATAACTCCACATTACTTTCTAGTAATTCGACGAGTTCAACGGCACGGTTTTGTAGCGTCACTTTGCCCGCTTCGACCGCCGCCACGTCCAGAACATTACCAATCAACTCCTGCAGATGGCGCGCACTTTCAACCAACTGCTTTCGCCATCGTCCAGCTTGTACTTCCTCTACTCTGCCATCAGCGAGCAAATCTGCATAACCCATAATTGTCGTCATCGGAGTACGAATCTCATGACTCATATTGGCAAGAAAAACACTTTTCGCTTCAGAGGCAAGTTCCGCTTTGTTCCGCGCCAACCTCAGGTCTCTCGCCTGTGATTCCAGCTTTGCCTGCGCATTGTTCAACGTAAGGACAGTGCCCTCAAGGCGGTCCATCATAATCGCTGTTTCTATACGCGTAGAGGCCAGAGATGCGATCGTCGTGAAAAGCTTGATATCTTCCTCTGAAAAAAAATTCGCGTCCGGATGTTCTGAATCAAGTACGCCTATCGTTCGACCATCATGTTCTATGGGCACAGCTAGCTCAGAGAGACGAAAGTCATCGTCAGCAATGTAGCGTGGGTCATTTCGGGTGTCCGAGACGAGCTGAACTTCACCCGTTTGGGCGACATGCCCAACCACACCTTCGCCAACAGGAATTTCAATCGGGTTAAAAATGTGCCTCAGTTCGGGGTTTTTGGGACCATGCGCGGCTATCTGCTGTAGAGATTTTCCATCTTCTTTTAACAAGTAGACGACACAGTCGAAAAACCCGAGTTGGGCAATCGCTGTTTTTGCGATATTCCAACAGATACTCTCGAGACTCGACAATGGGGCCTGGTCAATGGTGAATCTGTGCAATATTTCAAGATAACGGTGACGCTCTATCTCATTATTTTCGTTTCCCGACATTTTATATCTTTTCAAACACCTAATTTATTCATATTCGACGATATTGGTATTAACCATGGACATCGTCTTGTCCTCGGCTGGTTTTATTCGCGCCAGTCAGTGATCAGCAGCCAAACAAAACCATTGCTAATTGAAGCCGATTTTTTCAACCGCGCATATGACTTTTTTGTAAATACCAGATGATCAGCGAAGCATGCTGCACCACTAAAGCTCACATCACAGCTAGTCTTACCCATACCTCCCCTCTGTTTGTTCGTTTTTTACGCGGGTTTTATTCTGCAATACGAGGCTTTCCTGACTTTTGCATTGCTGAGTTTGTTTCGCATTTTTCGTTTTTATTCGCGAGGCTATCGAAAGAGAAGATCGCTCGAGGGCGCATACTGGCAAAGTCCGGACTAACAACCATTCCCATGAAGCAAACGCCATGCCAGCTCGCCTCTCACTAACAACGAATTTCTAGTGTGGCTTATTGCTGTTGAAATACTTTTTACTTTGCTTTCAAAGATAAGGTGTGCTGACGAGGCTGGTGGCCAGGTAAAAACAGGATAATCTACAGAATCATTTCACCTGATGACGCGGTGATGAGCTTGCATTGGAAAAGTACGCTATCAAAAGGCGATCTATGCGCGTATCAGTTTGTTTTTGGCTGCGAGTGGCTCGTGACAAATTTAGTTTTCTAGGAATCGCAGCACGATTCCACTCTCCGTTTGGGTCGCAGGCGGACATATCCTCGAAGGTCCACAACAGCTTCTTCCCTGTCTGGGCGACACAATCCTTACGCTGATTTTCAAACGCTATGCAGGAGATTCTGCATTGAACGGTCTATGTCTGCGATGCAGACTAACTGCTCGTCAAAACTATCATCGATTTGTCGCCTCTTCTGATTCGCCATATTGCAAAACGATGTCCAATGCGTCTTTGGATGCGCTATCGATGTCTGTCATATATCTCACTATTTCAGTTGCATCACCTAGGCATGCTGCCGCTTCTATCTTTTTTAATCTCCAACTCAGGTCTTCACAGCCAAAGCTAGCAACGCTGCTACTTAGTGCATGTGCCTCTTTTCTCACTTTTTCGAGGTCTCGCCTTAACCAGGCATTTGAAAGCGATGTGATTCTGCTTTGTGATTCATCAATAAACAGCGACCTGACGTGTAAGTAGTTCTCGTTACCTATCTGTTTAATTAGCTCCTCAACTACATCGGAGTTAAACAGCATTTCGCCTGAAACTATGGCGCCCGCGACATCGAGCGTGCTGGGCTTCAACCAAAAACTCAGCTCCGAAACCATCGCTGCTTGCTCTAACGGTTTCTTCAAGTACCCTTTAAAACCCGCATCAAAATATCGCTTTGCAAAATCATCGCCGACGTTAGCTGTCAACGCCACAACAGGGGGCGGTGACGGTAACAAATTTATTTCCTGCATCGCTGCCACGCCATCCATCACTGGCATCGATATGTCCATAAGTACAAGGTCAAAAGAGACATCTTTAATGGTTTTTACTGCTTCTTCGCCATCACTAGCTGTCCTGACAGATACACCGCGGTTTTCGAGAATCATCCTACCCAGCATGAGATTAACCTGATTGTCGTCAACCAACAGAACACGTCCCGAAAAAGTCGATGGTAACGCATCCATAGCCGATTCTTTTTCAGGAATGCTGTCCAATTTTCCCACTTCAAGCGGAATCTCTACCCGGAAGTTTGTGCCGACTCCTTCCTCAGATTCAAATCTAACCTCACCTGACATAAGCTCCACCAGTCGCATAACGATGTTCAAACCCAGCCCGGTGCTTGTTTCGGAATCACTCTTTGTCTTTCCCCAAAAGGGATTAAACAACTTTGGAAAATCTTTTTTTGCTATCCCAACTCCAGTGTCAGTGATAATAAAGCTGAACAGGTTTTCTTTTTGTTCTACAAAGACATTAACAGCGCCGACCTCTGTAAATTTGATCGCGTTACCAACAATATTGATCAGTACCTGGCGTATTTTCTCTTCATCTCCGACGACGAGCTTCTGAACGTCGGAAGCCATGAAATACGAAAGCTCAATCTCTTTTTCTTTCGCTCTTCCCTCTGTGACAGCGATGACGCTATCGAGCATTCTCGTGAGACTAAAATCGAGCATCTGCAACGGCATTTTTCCCGCATCGATCTTGGAATAATCAAGCGCATAATTGATGACGCTGAGCAAATTGTTGGCGGATTCATTTGCAACTTCTGTGATCTTTTCTCTCTCAGCCGAACTACACTCTTCAGATAGCAAGGAAAGCGCGCTAATCACACCATTTAATGGCGTTCTCATCTCGTGACTCATCACAGCAAAGAGCTCCGATTGCACTTTGATGGAATCTCTTGATTCTCTTTCGGCTTTTGCTAGCTTCTCATTCAAAGACTCAAGCTCATTGACCATCGATTGCTGACTTATCAGATGAAAATCTCGATCCATTTGTGAGTCTAGTTTTGGAAAATCGCCCAGGTGCAGTCTTACTTGAGGGGCCTTCTGATTCATCCATTCCAACCAAGGCATACCCGCAAAATGTAACCTCTTTCCATCAGCACTCAGTAGCATCTGACCTTTCAGTGCTAGCTGCTCATCATGACTGATAAGTAGAAAAAGCGTATTTTCTGCTGCTAATAACTCTTCATAACAGGAGACGGTTCTTGGCCGGTGGCACCGGAAAACCGTCATGAAATCAAGTCCAGAAACGGCCGCTGGACATAGATCTCCCAGTCTCGGTGATACCTGAGACAACAGTAGGTCACTATCTACTGTGAAAGTGAATGGGAACAGCTTTTCTAACAGGCCTGTCGTGTCACTATCCATTCGACGCCATTGAAATTAGAATGTCACTCACTTCACCTTGATCAGAGTTACTCGAATCTACCGCATCGATGTGAATAGCCGTATCGAACCTTTCGCCGATGCCAGTGATTATACCGATGACAAACGGTGTTAATCCTTTCCGACTGCTCACGTATTTTATGACAGCAGAGTTTGCAGTATTTATTTTCACCTTGAAACTCGGCGGTTTAAATTCCGTAAAGGAAGTTGAAAGCCGATCGTGAAGCGCATCAAGGTTCTGAAAAAATTCAATCAGGGAGCCCCCGGTATGATCGAGAAGCCCGCCGTACTCCTTCGGCGCAAACCTGGCAACCCAGTAGTGCCCGAAGACCTGTAAGCAATCATTAGTAGGCAACATCAGAACTTGTGATGCCGCATCGACCAATGCCATCGTGGTTTCATCGCTATAGGATCGCATCGTCAGAAAAGAATTCGATGGCACGCCGGACTGCAGAACAACCTGATTCCAGGTCTCCACGCCATGATCTTCAAGAATGAGATCCCGAAGGGCTGCATGTATCAAGCCGTACATGAATGCCCTGTATTACGATTGTCTTTAGCCTCCCAGGCTTGCAACTTTCTGTAGATTGTTGAGGGAGCGACTTCTAGGAGGCTCGCGGCCTTGTTGACATTACCACTACAAATTTCAATTGCTCGCTCTATCGTATTTCTCTCCACAATCCACAGAGGTTCCACCTCTATTCTTGGGGAAAATGGGACAGTCACACCCGCGCTAGATTGTTGCGTATCGGTCTTGTGTACTAGCCGATTTCGCATCACAGGCAACTGTTCAAGCTGCAACATATGACCTCTTAGGTAATTACCTTCGTTGAGTACGACTGCTTTTTGTATCGCGTTCTGTAGCTCACGCACATTACCCGGCCATTGATGAGTCAACATTTTGGATCGCGCGCTGTCACTAATCATCGAAAAGGATTTGCCATCTCTCGCTGCATAATAATTCAGAAAATATTCTGCTATATCGATAATGTCTTCGCCTCGTTCTCGTAGGGGAGGCAGATGAATTGGTACGACATGTAAACGATAGAACAAGTCCTCTCTAAAACGACCTTCTCTTACCTCGACCAACGGATCCTTGTTGGTCGCACAAACAAACCTGATATCGGCTCTTTCGACTTTGTTACTACCAACACGCTGGTATTCACCTGTTTGGATAAACCTCAACATTTTTTTCTGAAGTTCGAGGTCCATTTCACAAACCTCGTCTAAAAACAGGGTGCCGCCATCCGACATTGATGCGGCGCCATCTCTGTGAGTGGTTGCGCCAGTAAACGCGCCTCTTACATGCCCAAACAATTCGCTTTCCATCAAATCACGCGGTATCGCGGCGCAGTTGACCGCATAAAATGCCTCGTTTTTTCGCTTGCTCACCTCATGTAACGCTGAGGCAGTCAGCTCTTTACCGGTTCCACTCTCACCAACAATGAACGCAGTCGCATTACTGGGCGCGACAGAGTCTATGATTCTGTAAACAGATTGCATCGGTAAAGACTTGCCGATGAAGTCGCAGTATCTTTTCCTATCAAGGGAGCTGTACTTTTTGACCGCTTCTTGGAGCGCGCGATTCTTGAGTGTGTTTGTAACCGTTACCTTCAATCGATCGGCATCAAAAGGCTTAGACAAATAATCCACCGCGCCAAGATTCATTGCGTCAACCGAGGCTTCTGCTGATCCATAGGCTGTCATCACCACAACATCAGCTTCGTTTTCCTCCCGCGGCCGATCTTTGAGGAGATCCAGTCCATTACCATCGGGAAGTTCGACATCCAGTAAAACCAAATCTGGCTGTGTACGGATCCACTCCTCACGTGCGGTTTGCAGATTATCCACAATCAGGAGATCAACATGCTGGCTGGAAAGATAAGAAGCATAGATCGCCGCGAGTGACTGGCTATCTTCTACCATGAGTATTTTTTCTTTTTTATTCATTTATTAGCACCTATTTGGATAGGCTACAAATGCAATTCTTATGCCATATAAACCTTTATTTAGCGCTGTTCAGGTGCTGCGATCCCTGGTCTCGCTCGTTTTTCGCGAGGGTATGCTTCTCGAAGTTTGTCACGTGCCTTCGCTGCAGAAACTAATATCAATGAAAACAACTGAGTAGGATGAGGCGCTTGGAATAATCGGGACCTGCTACTATCTGGCTATAGAATACTATAAGCTCTGCTGCTAATGCAAATCATTATCATTTGCGACTATTTGTGCATTGACCTTCCTAGTCGACACGGCTAATGACATGTTGTCTCATTCCTTATCCTATGCCCGCAAGTTTTGCGAAATGCCAAAAGCGCCAAGCCAGATTCGCGTTTTGCAATTCTGTTTTTCGCATTTTGCAACCGTGGCGCGCAGCCTTGCGTCCTGCACTTAAAAGAGCGTAGATCTTGCTCGGTAAGCGGAAATTCTGGGTGCACGACGTAATCGCGGTGAATCGCAACCCATTTTCTTTTGGCTGAATATCCAATTTCCAGAGCCTAAGAAAAAGAAAAACAAAACAAACGTCGCATTCCAGAAATGGACTGTACAACCAACAAGTGCAAAACCCGCCAACGTAAAACCCCACGCGCGCCCAGCATCTCGAATCGGGATTGTTGCGGCCATACCGCCAATGCGCAGTGCCATATACACCATGACCGCGATGATACCGAAGCTTGCTGGCATGCCATATCGCATGGCAGTGAGTAGCCAGAAATTATCTACTGAGGGCGGCATCCAGGATGGCCTTAGCCAATCGCCGTAACCAATACCAAGCCAAGGATGCCTCAGCGCCTCTGCGCTGCCGTAGTCGAAAATGTGCAGCCTCATATAGGCAGTTTGGCCAGAGAAACTGAGATAACTAATCAACAACGCAACGGGCGAACGATTAGAAAAAAGATCAATTACGATATAGCAAAAACATAGGGTGCCAAGCACAATCCACCAACGATTTTTCAGCTTTTTCGAAAGATGGTCCCAGAAAGCAAGACCGATCTGCGTACCAAGAGCAATAAATGGGCCGGCAGATAAAGACAGAAACGTTGCAGCGCAAACAATCAAAGCAGGTGTCCATCTGCCGAGCGCTACCTTTTTATCTGCCGAGACGAGCGTATGGACATAGGAGAAAACCGAAGCGCAAACAACACCATGTAATATCGGATGATCAAAAGGACCATAAGCACGGTGCAAGCCGAGTCGCTCTGGATAAATGGTTATACCCGAACCTCGCAGAAAGTGAATACCGGACAGCGACTCTGGGATAGACACGATGAGCACAAACGCCACCATCATCGTTAACAACTTGGCGACCGCCAACAACTGTTGGTACCGCGTGATATATATCCTCGCGACGAGATAGGAGCCAAACATCTCTACGATCAGTATGCCGCCTTTTTCTATTGCCTCGACAAGGCCTTCGTGCACCACCAGCGCCAGCAAGGACCAAACAGAGACAAAAATCATACCCCAGTCTGCATACGACATTCGAATGCCAGGGCGCAACATTAGCGCGTACAGCATCGGAACAAACATGATCAATAGAACAATACGATACCCAGAGAGTCGAAGCCCGCCCAGCTCAATAGATAACTCGGGCGGTAACAAGAGAGAAATCAGCATTGCGGCCACAGGTAGCGGCAGATCCCGTTGCAAATTAGAAAACACTTCTTTGGCGCTCTACCTTCTTTTAATACGATCAGCGTGCGAAATATTTTCGTGAAGCAGGCACTTTTGTAAACAGGAGGCCCGGCAAATCTGCGAAAATTGATTTGAAGTAGCGGCGCGCTTTTTCAGAGCCCATTGGTCCAAGAAACAGCATTCCTTTCAATGCGTTACCCAGAGAAAAAAAAGTGTTGTCGTGGTGATGCATGACGTCGGTCCCCGCTTTTGAGCGAGTATGGCCCTCCGCTATAAGATCGATACCTAACAGATAGCTTAGCGGACTCGTTGCCCAGAATCTCGCGTTACACTCAATGACGTAAATATTGCCGTCGGCATCTATCCGTGCGTCGATATTTGCCGGTCCCGAGTAGTTCATTGACTCACAAAGTAACTGTGAATACTCGAGCAAAGCATTGTGGCGAGGAAATGTATCACCTCCCTTTGCTCTTTTTTGCGTGTAACCCGATCGAATTTGACCATTCTCAGCAATCAGACTGAAGCCAACGTCGTACCCTGTTATGAACTCCTGAACGACCAGCGGTGAAAAATTGTAGTTTGGGTCATCAACGATTTCATGGAGTTCCGCGCTATTTTCGGCGTTTCTTATACCGATGCTGCCGCTCATATTCACCGCTTTGACGATGACGGGAAATAAGAAATTTTTGTCGGCTAACAAATCGAGCAAGGCTTGCTTTTTATCGACGATCCAGGTGGTCGGCGTGGGGACGTTGAGTTTATTACAGATTTTCGAAAAATCCGCCTTGTTCCCGATGCTTAGTCTGGCTTCAGCATCCATGGCGTGTTGCGTCCCGGCGCGGAGAGCTGAGGAAATTTTTATCAGCGCTTGTGTGGCGATATCGCCCGCGGCCAGACAGGTATAGCCAGGCTCATCGAAACCTCTCTCTCTTAATACGCTCAACAGCTCCTGCTCAATGCGCGACTCATCGACTTCAAAGAACTGTTGGCAAGCAGCAGTCCATCTGAGCCACCGACAACCTTTACGGGCGATCACATTGACTTTGTAGCCTCCAAACCTTGCGGTTCTGAGCAGCCCTAAACCGACAACAGGATCGTTGATTATAAATACGAGTTCTGTGTGGTTAGACATTGTTAGGAAATCCCCGTTCTATCGTAAATTTTGAATACTGCTTAATGGAAAAAAAGATCATCGTGATCAGCAAAACTGCCGCCAGGGTGACAGAAACATAGGGAGGATTGATGTCGATGACAATCTCAGCCGTAATAAACACCATCGACGTCAACCAGAGCATGATCATTCCAGGGATAGCCGGTGGTTTTACCACGCGGGACTCGGGCAAGTTGAGCGAAACCAGACCCACAAACAAGGCAAGCAACTCTCCAATGATGCCGGCAATAGGGACACATTCAATCGGATAGCCCATCGCCAAGCCGATGATTGCTATGGGCAACGCGCTGGCACGAACCAAGTTCGCGTATAACTCGCAGTAAGGTTGGGCTGTTGCCAAGGCGAGCATGGATGTGGCGATGCGTAAAATTCGCACAGACACCATCAGCACGATCCAAGGAAGCAGATTCAGACCTGGCGCGTATTTCTCGCCAAATAAAAAAATGAAAAGCCAAGGCCCAAGCAAGATAGAAAACAAGACATAGGCAGTGCTTAGTGCGAAGACAGAGTACCAAATCAAAAATTGTTGCGATTCGAATCTATCGCGCTGTTGAAAGGCCTTCGACAAAGGAGAGAGAAAGAGTGAGTCGTAGACTTTGTGGAGAAGCTGACTCGGCAGTAGGAAAGCCGTCAAGACAAGCGAGAAGAAACCCAATTCGTACATGCTAAAGTAGTGGCCAACAACTGCTCTATCACCATGGAAAACGAGGAAGAGCAAAAGTCCGCTTAACATCAATGGCCAGGAGAACTTCAGCAGCTTTACGACAAGTGTCGAATTCATGCTCAGTCGGTACGGTCTTTGAGATGTTGTGTGGGATAGCACGCACCTGATCAACGGCCAGCCCAGGCAAGCGAGGAAGATAGCACGATAATCCGGCCAGATGACGACCGCGGGCAGGGTCAGCATGGTCACGAGAACATCTGGCATTGTCGAAACAAAGATAGCGGCCTTATGGTTCGATTGGCGTTGCATTGCGCTGTAGTCGTAATGAGTAAAGCCAGCGATAACTGGACCCAGCGCCACAACTTGAAATGCCCAGAGCACGTCCGACAAACCGAAGAAGCTGCTAATGGGACCCGATGCAAAAAACATCAGGACGCCACAAAAAAGACCTCTGATGACGGCTAAGGTGTGGACCGCGGCTAGAAACTGATCAGTTCCCCCGTCTTCGTCTTGAAGTACTTGTTTTTCACCCGCGATGGCCGTTGCCATCTGAACGAGAGACATCGAGGTGAGCAATGCTGTTGCAATGCCGAAGTCTTCAAGTGAAATGCCGCGTGCTAGCACCAAACTTCGCACAAAAGTAAAGACAGCGACAAGTGCCACGCCGATGGAAAGCAATGCACCGTTGTAGATGAACTTGTTCGACAAAAATTTCGCGACAGGTTCCCTAATGGAAACACCGATGCTCATTTAGAAGATTTGAATATTAGGAATTCAGAAGATAAGCGCTCAGCTATGAACCCATCCTTCATTTTTTTATCGCTAACTTTCCATGCTGAGCACAGGCATCCTTGCCAGCAGACCGCGACAGCCACAAGATGGACATTCAGGCACCTGAACTTGCCAGCAAGCAAGCTGATCCCTGCGATAAAAATTCGTCTGCTATCTCGCAAATTTCTAGGCGCGGCAGCAGAAACGACATTCGCTCCTGTAAAATTTTGTGTTGCTTTCGCGCGGACGATTTCCATTGCTGCAAAAACTGGCTGAGTGGCATGTCAGAAAAGCAATTCCTATGCCAAATTTTTATTCACGCTGTCAGACAACGTCGTGATGCCGCAATTATTTTGAATGCCCAAGACCCGTTTTAACGATAGCGGGTTTGTTTTGAGCACCTAAACAAAGGCTTTCTCATTGCAAATCACGAAAAAAGCGACCGGCTTTGCATGGTGCAATGACAGATTGCAAAATATTGCGTCAGAGCACTCAGCATGGCGCCCTCGCGCAATGTACAACGCTATTTGCGATGCAAAATAGAACCCTCACAGGCGACCAACCAGATACAGACTGTCACCGAGATTCTCAACTCACTGATTTTTGTCATTTATTTTTCCCTACACGCCATGCCGCAACCGTTGGCATGTCACTTGCAACGCAATAACAGACCTGCACTCAGGCATGCACACAATTTTTGATACGAGGAATAGCCATGATTTTTGTTACCGTAGGCACTCAGTTACCCTTCGATCGTCTTGTGAAGACGGTTGAAAAATGGGCTTTTGAAACGCAAACACACGACGTTTTCGCGCAAACAGGCGCAAGCAATTACCAACCCTCCGCAATTTCCAGCTTAAAATTTTTGGGCGTTGACGAGTTTGATGAGCGGGTTGCATCTGCGGAACTGCTGATTTCCCACGCAGGAATGGGCTCCATCATTACGGCTATGGAAATGTCCAAACCCATCGTAGTGATGCCCAGACTGGCGAAGTTTGGTGAGCATCGCAACGATCATCAAATGGCTACTGTGAGCAAATTCAGCAAGTTAAGTAATGTTTTCGTCGCAGAGAGCGAAGCGCATTTACCTGAAGCCATCGATGCAGCTTTGTCGGTAAACAGTATCACCATAGAAAGCGAGCTCGCTTCAAGGAAAGCGCTTATTTCCTCAATCTCTAATTTCATCGGCTTGAACGAAACACCGCTGAGTCTGAGCGCATAGCCTAATGAGAAAGGACAAGCCGGGATCAGACTCTTCTCCAGCGCTAGCGACCGTTATTATTCCGGCTCACAACGAGGCTTCAGTCATTGGCCGTTGTCTTGAGAGTATTTACAACTCGATAAAGCCAGGAGAGTTCGAGGTGATCGTTGTTTGTAATGGCTGCACTGATGACACAGCCAAAGTCGTGGCAACGTGTTTTCCGCTGGTTAAGTTACTAGAAACACCGGTTGCCTCCAAGGTCGATGCATTGAACTATGCTGATACGGAAGCCCGATGTTTTCCCAGAATTTTCCTTGATGCGGATCTCTCCGTCTCCGCAGATAGCTTGAGGGCACTGATTAGCCCCTTACAAGATAACAAAGCACTGGCTTCTTGTGGCCGAATGGAAATAGACGCGTCACGCTCGAATGTGGCTGTTAAGGCGTTTTATCGCGTCTGGCAATACAATAGCTATTTCGAGCAAGGCAAGTTCGGCGGACTTTTCTCCGTCTCTGAGCGCGGTCATGCGCGCATTACTCCATTTCCTCATGTGGTCAACGATGATGAACTGGTTCGGCGCAAATTTTGTGCTACTGACCGGGCTTATGTTGAAAGTTGTTCATTTAAAATGACCGCACCGCTAACACTGGACGGACTCATAAAAATTCGCTTAAGAGCCATCAGAGGCACTGTCCAACTCGAGAAAATGGGCTATGCCAACAGTGATGGCGCTTCGCTTAAACGATTTTCCAAATTCATGGCTCGAGTAATACGTAAGCCGTCTGCATGGCTCAGTTTGCCCGTCTACTTACTGCTCAGTGGATACATCAGATGCAAAGGTCTACTCACTCGAACCAAAGCATCCGACTCGTGGGAGCGAGATGAAACGAGCAGAGAATACGCATGAATCGTCCGTTAGCCGATCCTAACGGGGAGCGGCGCGATGGTTCGACGGTCTTGCCAGGTGCTCACTTTGAGAGCCAAATTTCACAAGTAACCCATTTGATTGACGAAGATCAGCCAGCGCCTGATATCGTCAATTGGTTCATTCGGGGGTTTCGGGGAAAGATCAAAATGCTGCTTGCCGCTGGGTTTATACTCGGCGCTTTACTAGGCACCACGTTATTTCTACTCGCCAGTCCAAAGTATGAAAGCAAGGCTATCATTCGTATTGCCGCCACACAGCCGTTCATCATGTACGAGGGCAACTCTATGGCGTCTCGTACCTTTGACGCTTTTGTTAATTCTCAGGTTGGTATGCTTTCGAGCCCAGGACTTATCGAGGAGTCGGCAAAGGCAATTAATGAGTTCGACCCGGAAAATAGTATCAGTCCCATCGGTCTGAGTCAGCTACTGCGGATATCGGAATCTAAGAGCGTAATTAAGATTACCGCAACATCTGATGACGCTGAAAATGCGGTCCTGTACGCCAACACCTTGCTGGATAATTATCTGGAGGCCCAACGCAATCAAGTACGCGATCGGGGCAGTTACCGTCTTCGCGAATTGAAAAATCGAGAGCGCGAATTGGCGACCAGACTCTCTGAAAAAAATGAGGAGACGCTGGCCCTCGGTGGCGAATATGGCCTAGATTCAGTGGTTAAAGCCCATAACGATAAACTCGAGGTACTACAAAATCTGACCAGAACCATCGAAGAATTGAAAAGAACGGTTCTGGAGATTGAAACCTATGGGACAGCGACGGGCGCAGGTATCGCAGACGATCTTTTACTAAAGGAACTTGTTGAGGATCATGCCCTTGACCTTATGCTTTTTGAGCGCAGTAAAAAACTTAGCCTGCTGGCAACGCTAGAGCTTCGTTATCAACCAACCAGCAAAAAGGTCATTGAGCTTAAAGCTGCCGTCGCAGTACTTGAAACAGCGATGGAAGACCGGCGAGAACAAATTAAAGCCCTGAAAATGAGCGGTGAAATCCCTACAGATGCGACTCAACGGCAAGGCCGGGTGGGAGAGCTAAAGGAAAAGCTCGACAAAATGGAACCGCAAAAACAAAAGCTTGAGCAAGAGGCTAGACAGCTACACGCAAAAACTATTCGTCTTCGCACACTCGAGAAAGAGTCTTTAATGCTTCGAGAATTACTTGATGAGACGCAGAGAGCGGTGGAACAAGTGCAGCTGGAAAGCCGCTTAGATGTGCCTGGTTCTGTTGAACTGGTTTCTCGCGCACCTCTTCCGCTCCAGCCCATTAAGGACCAACGAAAGATATTCGGTGCACTCGGCTTTGTTTTTGGGTTTGCTAGCGTCATCGGACTTTTTGTCGCAACACTGATCGTGATGCCAAAGATTAGGTACACTGACGACTTAGATACGTTTGATCGGGAAGCACCGCTGATCGGACAGCTAAAAGCGCTTAATTCAGGACCCTTAGTCGATACTGTAGACATGAATGTCTACCGCCTTAGAAACAACATACAGTTAGCCGGCATCCCGTTATTAAATGAAAACCGGCGCGCAAAAGTGATGGCAGTTACATCGGATTCCGAACGCGTCAAAAGTGAAAATATTGCTTCGCAACTCGCCACAAGCTTTTCGACTTCAGGATTAAAGACGCTTCAAATCAATACCATATTAGAGCCTGCCTCTGTTGACACCGAGACCGGAGCCGCCGGCTGGAGGGAATATGTCGTGAATGGCGATGTGCAAACCGAGCCAAATGACCATGGCCTCGAAGTCATGCCACTTGGTGTTAGCGATGCTATCACCGAGGAGCAAATGTCGCTGGTCCAGATCCATGCAGCGGTTGAAAAACTGTCGCAAAACTACGATGTGATCATCGTCAATATTGGAACGCTGGGTAAAAACATCGCAGCCGACTTTGTTGTCTCCCAGTGCGATCTAACCCTGGTCGTGACCTGCCCTAATTCAGCTGTTGGACCATTGCGTCGGACGGTCAGTCATCTTAAAGCTTTGGTCCCAAACAGGGTGCGCCTGATGATGAGCGAGATGTCGAGCAATGACCCAAAATTTAGTCAGGCCTAATGCGTCATTATCCGCTTTATTTTAGAAACTCAATTTGCACAAAAGGTTCGAGCACATTACTCACCAATTGGAAAGTCGGGGCAATCTGACTAATCACTGCATTCCAATTAGCGATCGGTTGGTTAGGAATAAACACAATGTCTCCCGGCCGAAGCTGAAAATCCGGCCGACGACCTCGCAAAAAATCAGTCACATCTATCGTCAACAACTCCCCTTTTACAGGAGAGTAGGTACGTATAATCCGAGTGTCGTTAAGTTTAGCCTCACCATCGACTGCGCCTCCGGCAACAGCTATCGCAGCCAAGACACCAATATCCTTCTGATAAGGCTGAACACCGGGATCTTCCACAGCACCAAGGACATAGATTTTTAAATCTTCAGTGCTTGGAACGTATAGCGTATCTCCAGCGCGTAACCGTACATTTTGATCGAACCTTCCCTGATTCAATAGCGCTTCGACATCCACCGCAACGATTTTTTCTTGCCTCAGCAACCGAGCACCTTCTAGGTAAGCCTTGTCCGTCATCCCGCCGGCAAGGCCAAGCGCTTGCGTGATATTGGTGGGTCTTTCCATATGAATGACGCCAGGGGACAGAAACTCTCCAAGCATGTAGATTGGGCGACTTCGATACCTGGAAATGGAAACAACAACCCAGGGGTTGATAAACTCTCCTGAGTAAGCGGAAACGAGATTTTCCTGAATCTCCGCAACATTCAGCCCCAACACACTGATTCGGTTAACGATAGGCAACTGAATGAAACCGCTGCCATCGACGCTCAACCTTAGCGCCTGCATGAATTCTTCGCCATTGACGTTAACTGTCAATTCATCTCCCGGGCCCAATACATAGTCGCTGCTTGAGGGTGGCGCGCTGTCTCGAGTAACAGGCTTGACTGACACTGGCTGTCTCTTCACTGCCGCCTGGTCGATTTTTTTATCCGCTTCACCCAGCGCTACCTCTTTGTAATTGATCGGCGCATCGATCGGGGATTGATTCGAACTGCAGGAGATCAGTAAAAGCGGTGCAATCAAGATTTTCATACATCTTGCAAACTGCTTCAGGATCCTAATTTTTCCTTCTCCTTTTTGTTCACTACACTTCATGCAGGCTGATGCGCTGCCGCCGCACCTGAATTTGAAAGGCACAAATTAAAGCACCAGAGACTGTGCTTATGATGACGCCGCATCAAGACGCGAGAGAAATAGAGTCGTTAACTGTGCAAATCATTAGCTGCTCATTTACCGCAGAGCAGGTATATTTCAGGTCTCGGCCGATATGATGTTCTGGCTTATTCCAGGTTTTTCTTTGTTGCCAAACTGTCAGCCAATGATGAAATTCGTCTGTCATATTATTGGTCAGGAGGCGCCTCGCGCCTAAGACCAGCAGGCGAGTCAATACGTGAATATTAAGGATGAGCGCTGCGCTAGTTGAAACCAGCCAGCCATAATTTTTCTCGAAGTAAAGGCACTTACCGCGAAATAACTTGATTGTCTTGTAGGGTTTAGAACGTTCTGATGCGCCACCGATATGAAGCACACGTGCGTACGGAAAAAAAATGCGGGCGATGCCATGTTTTGCGGCTCGTAAACAGAGATCTGTTTCTTCGCTATACATGAAGTAATCGACATCAAACCCGCCAAGCTCATCCCATGTGGTTTTCTTTAACATCAGAAAACATCCTGTAATAACATCTACTTCTTTTATTGAGTCCCGCTGCCAGTCGGGCATCTCTTCAGGATTGAGTACCTTGGAGTTTTTAGCGAGACTGGAAATACCTAACGCCCTCATAGACAGCCCCCACAAACCGGGCCTTGCCCAGCAACTCCTGAAATCAACAGCGCCTCCGGGTGTTATCGAGGCCCCGCCAAAAATCCCCCTTTCATTCGTCTTAGCGGCATACTGAAACAATCGTTCGATGCCTTTATCGAGCACCTGAGTATCCGGATTTAGAAGCAATACCCATTTCCCCCGCACTGTTTCGGCTGCAATATTGTTTGCAGCGGCGAAGCCAACGTTTTGATCAGACCGAATCACTTTTACTTTGGGAAACAGTGATTCAATTAATTCAGCGCTACCGTCATCTGAAGCATTATCGTAAACAATCACTTCGTGGCGCATTGGTAGTTTGCTTTCGTCAATCGACCTGATGCAATCACAGGTCAAATCTCTCGTGTTGTAACTCACGACAACGATAGAGAGATCGAACGACTTGTCCGAAACTCGATCTTCGCGAAAATTTGAGGCTTGCGTTGCCGTGTTCTCTGCGTTCATTTGTTCTTACCTGATTGTCATCACCATGTCTGATCCTCACATGGGTTTTGTATACCAAGGGCCTTTTTGTCCTAAGGAGACAGCAAAAATTGTGCCAGCAACAAAATGGGACGACCAACCCGCGTGTTCGCCTTTTGCAATTGCAAATCGCGAATCCCGGTGGCTTTTTTCATTCAATTTGCAACCAAAGATGGGTTTACGGCTTGGCAAGGAAATTGCAAAACCTTCCACAACCACAACCACAACTACAACCACAAAATTAATCAGACAAGACTCATGCACGCGAAAGAGACCCATCATTCACTGAAGTTAAAAATGAAGATGAATTTGAGAGCGGCTTTCAAATTCCTTTCGCCTTTGTATCAGCTAAGAAACCGGATCCGATGCAACGAGGCGTGGGTTATCGTCCTCGCCAGTCGATTCCACACCAGAGAACTTGTGGAACAACTTGCCAGTCAGGGACACAAAGTTTTCCTATTTGACTCGTCTCCTGATCAAGCGAACTGGCGGTTTGCTTGTCGTTCCTGCGCCGTCGACATTTACGACCGCGCATATATTCCTTTAATCCTACAAACGGCTCGAAACCTCGGCTGCAACACTGTGCTCATGCCACAGGATGACAACCTAATTCCAATCTATGCGGAGGTAAACCGGCTACTCGACAACGATACAAGATTCTCCGAGGATGCCGTTCAAGCGAGTCTCAGCAAAACCTTCATGCGTACAAAGTTAACCGAAGCTGGTATGGCAGTGCCCGCGTGGAAAATCATCAAAGGTGCTGACGAGGTCGCCGAAGTGCCCTTACCTGCCGTTGTCAAACCGCCATACGGACAGGGCTCTAAGGGAATAACCTATGTGGAATCTGAGGCTGAAGCTGGGATCGCTGTTAATCACATTTTCAATGACCTCGGTCAGGCGCATTGCATCATCGAGGAGTTCCTGACTGGTCGACAATTCGATGTGGAAGGGGTCATTCAGGATGGCACTCCGCATGTGCATTTGATCACAGAGGAGTGTTACACGGACTTCCTCCCTGAATTCACTAAACCATCCTGGTACCTGCACGGCCCGGATCTGCCTGAAGACATGAAAGCTGAAATCTTGCGTGAGACGTTTGCCGCTTTAGCAGCATGCGATTTTTACTCGGGTGCTTTCCATTTGGAACTGAAATTTCAGGGCGACCGGGCGATGGCCATTGATCTTGCGAATCGTATGGGCGCTGACTTTTTCAAGTACACAAAGCTCGTTACTGGTATCCCAGCAATCCATGAATACTATAAGTCGATGAATAAAGGCGCGTTGGATACTAGGGACCTTGACTCGATCCCACGCCATCCTGTTCTTCGATTTTTTAACTACATCGATCGCCCGGCAAACGCAGCGATTAGTGATCTCGCCAAGTCGCTGTCTGAAGAGGGCCGCGTGAAACTTTCCGTTTTTGGCAACCAATTGGAACTCGCGGGCGATGATTCAGAGCTCAGAAATTTTCTTAAACAAACTTACGCGTTAGGTCAGCTATTGCACAAGCAGGCACATCCCGAGGACGAACTGAAGCTAGCGATCTAACTCGAACTCGTTTTCAGGCATGGCACAACAATTGCTGCTCCTTACTTGAAACCAAGTCAGCAATCAGACAACCATGAGCAACCAATTACCCGTGAACACATCAGGTCAAGCAAGCGAAGCAGTGCCAGTAGCAATCAATATTCGAGCAGCACTTGGAAAAGACGCCGCACACTTGCTCGATGGCAAATGGGACGCACTGCTATCGAAGCAGCCTATCCCAAACCCCACCAGCTCTGCTGCTTGGCTACGAGCAACAATGCAGCTCGACGAATCATCGATACCTCTGGTTATCACTGCTGATATTGGTCAGCAGATTGTTGGCGCAGGTGCCTTTGAGATAAAAAGCAGTAAGGGTATTCGCGTTGCTCGCTGGCTTGGTGGCAGCGGGCGCCCTGCAATCACCCCAGACCTCCTGATAGACCCCGAATATCCTGAGGTCGCGACTGATATCATGGCCAAACTGAGGGAAGCATCTGATGTCGTCTCACTAGGGCCAAGTCGAATTGCGGGGGGCCTGGGCGCGTCATTTGAGCGTCAAGACAAAAAGGTATTTGCTGAAAAAACGGCGGAGGCTTGGATTGTTGCCTTGCCGGCACCAAAGATTGAGAAACTACGAAAGAAGAACAAAACCAGACTTAAACGCGCAGAGAGAGACGGCGCGACCATCCGCATCAATACTTATTCAGAAACAGACACCATCAAAATAGGCCTTGAACGCCTTTTTGTGCTCCACCAGCGACGCTGGAAAGACCGCCATGACATCTCTCGGTTTTCTTCTAATGATTTCTATCAAGATTGGACCCGCGACCTTGTCGTTGAACTCGCTGAACGCGACCAGGTGCGCATCATCGAAGTACTAGAAAATGGCCAACCCGTCGCAATGATTTTAGGCTTTCTTTTCGGTCGGGGCGCACTCTTCCACACACCGGCAGTCGAGCCGGGCGGCATCTTAAAAGGCGCGGGTCATATAGCAATGCAAACATGGGTTGAGGCTGCGCAAAACGCAGGCGCTGAAGTGATGAACCTCGGGCGGGGTTCTGGAGAACCTCAGGGACCCAAGGGAGCGCTTGGCCCAACCAGACACCCCTGCGGAATTTTTAAGGCGGGTTCAAGCTCTCCGTTTCAAATCATGGTCTCTGTCACCCATCGAACAAGAAAGACACTCCGTGCGCTTAACCGAATTAGAGCAGGATTAGCTGCTTAACAGATGTCCTGCTGACACAAACAAGACCTACTCTCAGAGAGCGCTATTGTAAATTTGGATGCACTCAATTGTCTTCGCTGATCAATTACAAAAGCACAATACACTTCTCTTTTTCGTCCTTTCGACACAACGTTTTGGGTATTACTGCCAGTGGCAAGTTGTCCCTGTTTCTGAACACGTTTAAGCTGTCCCTGGCTTTCGACAAATCAGGGCTTGCAAGGCGTCATGACGCATTAAGATTGTCTTTCGAATCTACTGTTCGCAGGACGGCACTGTATTAGTGTTAACCAGACAGGCGTTCCCGTCGGTCGCTAAAACCAACAAACAACGGGAAAAATAATTAAGGATAAAAAGTATGACGGAAAATCGGCAAGTATTGATCGACTCCCTCCCTAACGGAAAGCTGGCGGAGTCAAATTATCGAATGGAATCAGCAGCGGCCCCCACCCTCCAAGCAGATGGTGAGGTGCTTTGCAGAACATTGGTAGTCACGATCGGCGCAGGAACACGAGCGGGACTCCAGGGAAGCGCAAGCTATGCCGGTGCCCCCCAAACGAATATTGTGATGAATGGCACAGGCGTTGCACGCGTCGAACAATCCAATAGTGCCGATTTTAGCGTGGGTGATCTGGTCGTTTGTAGCACGGGTTGGCAAGATTATTCCGTTCAGCAGGCGAACCAATTAAATAAAGTACAGGATGATATTGATCCAGCGCATTACCTCGGCGCACTAGGGACCAATGGACTGACGGCTTATTTCGGTTTGCTGACAGTTGGCCAACCGAAGGAAGGTGAGACCGTGTTGGTGTCTGCGGGAGCCGGTAGTGTGGGTCATCTGGTGAGTCAGATGGCTCGCATTAAAGGATGCCAGGCAGTTGGCATCACCAGCACACCAGAGAAGTGTCAGCTATTGATCGACAAGATGGGGTGTCATGCGTCAGTGTCTTACAAGTCAGAGGATTTTCGATCAGCGTTAAAAGAGGCATGCCCCAATGGTGTGGATGTCTATTTCGACAACACGGGTGGCGATATTCTTGGTATGTCCCTTCGAAGAATGAATACCCATGGTCGAATTGTTTGTTGTGGCGTTGTGTCTCAATACGACACCAGCAGTCCAGCAGGCGGTCCAAGCGGTATTCCAGGTTTGTTAGTCAACAAGAGAATCCGAATGCAGGGTTTCCTAGTATTCGACTACGCGGCTCAGTACGAGGCAGCAAGAACAGAAATAAAAGGCTGGATCAAATCGGGCGCGTTAACCCCATACAATGATGAGTTTAACGGATTGGCTCAGGCACCTTCCGCTTTTGTTGATTTACTGGCTGGCGGAAATGTCGGTACCCGCATCGTTCGAATCGCAGAGTAAAAATGAGACCCTGAGTCAGCACTGAATTATAGGAAGACCGCTTCAGTGTCTGGCTCGTTACTCAATTAGCGTCGCATTCTCCAACTGGTAAATGATCCCAGATTCACTTGTTTCGATCAGTTTTAAGCGTCCTTCTAACTGAATGGCAACCCAACTGGCCTCTACACTTGTTTCAGAAAATATTTCAACGACCCCTGCCGCGCCTCCTGGAATATGGAAATAGCAGCTTGGTGGCGCTGATGTAAGCAGGAAGTGTTGTTGTTTAATATCGGCGTCGAGCGGCAGCATGTACCCCGTGAGTTTCACCTGCTTTCCGGCTTGTTGCGCGATGTGAGGAGGAAATATGACCTGCACATGATCCTCAGCATATTCAAGCTCTGCTTCCATGAGCGCTGCCCAATTCAAACCGCCTTCTAGTGTTGGCAGAGGTGAGAAGCCTTTAATATCTGAGCTGAGAATATTTAACAGTAAGGTTGCTGAATTATTGCCGTAGCTTACTGTCAATTGATTCAGGCCTTTCGCGCCACCGATGATTTCGAATTCCAGAATGCCGCTTTCGTCAGTACTCATCTCAGGCGAGATTTCACCTGGCACCAGCATTCGCGTCGTACCCTCAATCGTAAACTTCGGTGTTGCGCCTGGCACCGATTGTCCAGCTGGCGTTTCGACTAAAACAGCAAGGTAGGCTATGTCCCCTTCGATAATATCAACGGTCTCCTGTCCTTGTTGATCCAAGTAAAGCCCGTTGGCCATCATAGTGAGACTGTATTTTTCGGCTTTCTCAGCGGTGATGGGCTGATCATCGGCAACCTGCGCGATAAGCAGCTGGCTGATTGTTAGGGCGAACAAACCAAAAATCACTGCTTTCATGCTAGGCTCCTAGGACAACGCCAAAGTTCGCGGGACATCAGTCGAATACGCCTGCCACGAAGGAATCAGCGACGAGAGCACCCCTGCAGCTAACAGTCCACCAACAAGTACAAATTCTGTTGGTGCCCAGACAAAGCCTGTAAAAGGGAAATTCTGCGCGTCGCCCAGCGCGATAGCTGCAAGTTCGATTCCCCCATGGGCAGCGATCAGACCAAACACGATCCCTGCTGTGGTTAAGATCACCCCCTCGAATAACAACAGCATAAACAACTCTGAGCGAGTAGCACCCAAACAGCGCAACACCGCAAGATCATTTCTTCGCGCTTTAAGTGACGCGTAGAGCGCGGCAAATATTGATAGCACTGCACTCGCTACCAATATGGCTGCAAAAGCTTGTAACCAGCCAATACCAATGCCGATGACTTGCAATAGCCGCGTGATCTCGTAGGCAGGTGAGGCTGCTTGCAGCGCGGACTCGTCATTGATTTTCCTAGGCAGGGTAATTGCGGCGATGGGCGTCGCATACTTGACTAAAAGCACCGTTATTTCCTGCGCTTCAGCATACGCTGTCGTCTGTCTTTCTCTATCGCCGTCATATTCGCTGATTAATTCATCTTCATGTTCATCTTCA
>CAJXBG010000058.1 GCA_913050215.1 uncultured Gammaproteobacteria bacterium | reverse complement strand
AGTTGAGTGCGCAGTTGCAATCCTTAGGGAAACAATCCTTGCACACAACGAAATGATTAGTTGAGTGCATCATTTTCATTGCCGCCAAAACGAGTCGGCGATTAATCGAGGACACCTAGTTGGAATTCCACTTAGATGTCTCCGATAGCCATTCGGTCACAGGCGCCTGTTATAGCCCCAAAACCATTTTTGCCATGATATTTCGCTGGATCTCGTTTGAACCCGCATAAATTGAAACCTTTCGGGTATTAAAATATGCAGGCGCTGCTACCGCTGCGTGTTCAGGGCCAATGGGTTCGACATTTGATCCCTTAACAGGTCCGGAGTTATCGAAAGGGGCCGCATAGTTTCCAACCGCCTCGCAATAGAGCTCCGTCAGTACCTGTTGCAACTCGCTGCCACGACACTTCAACAGCGATGACTCAGGTCCGACATTTTTTCCAGTACTCAAACTGCTAAGAATTCGTAACTCGGTGAATTCAAGGGCTGAAATAGCGATCTCGGCTTCCGCTATTTTAGATTGAAACGCAGGGTCTTCACTCAGAGATCGACCATCACCACTCTTTTCCTCAGCGGCGACTTGCTTCAGACCCGTCAGACCTGCCTTCAAACCATGTGAATAGGCATTGCCTCGCTCAAATTCGAGCAGATATTTGGCATATGTCCAACCCTTCCCTTCCTCACCAATGAGGTTTTCAACGGGCACACGAACATCGTTAAAATGCACCATGTTGATTTCCTGGAAACCTTTAGCAGGACCGTCAATAGTCACAATCGGCTGAACTTCAATTCCCGGCGTTGTCATATCGATCAACAGGAATGAAATGCCCATTTGACGGATATCATCGTCGCTTGTTCTCACAAGACAGAAAATCATATCGGCGTATTGGCCCAGTGTATTCCAGGTTTTGGACCCATTAACGACGTAGTAATCTCCATCACGCTCTGCCTTGGTGCGCAATGACGCGAGGTCTGAACCTGCACCGGGCTCTGAATATCCCTGACACCACCACTGGTTACTGGCAAGGATATCGGGCAGATATTTGTCCTTTTGCGCCTGCGTGCCATATTTCATGATCACTGGGGCCACCATTGATTGGCCAAAAGGCATGATGCCAGGGGTTCCCGCTGCAGCCATTTCTAGGTCAAACAGATATCGCTGTGTATGGGTAAATTCTGGGCCACCGTATTCCTTTGGCCAGTTAAGACCCGCCCAGCCCTTTGAGTGAAGCGCTTTCTGCCAATAGACGTGATCTTCTTTAGTAAGATGACCGTTGGCACTTTTAGCATGGCGGTCATGCATTTCCTTTGGATAATTCTCTGATATCCAATCCCTAACTTCTTTCTGAAATTCGAAGTCTTCGCTGCTAAAGTTCATGTCCATTGTCTGTCTCCAGTACCACTAAATTTTGATCGGCGGAATATATCAAGATTCACTTCAGGTTGTCTAACATCACATTGGCTTAATCCGACTTCGATCGGTTCTCAACAATCTTGAGAAACGACCGGTCCCTAAGCTCCGCTAGCGTTATCCCTGCATCGAGGGCATCCTGTTCGGTCAGCGCGCCACAACTTATGCCATTGACAAAAAAGTTAACCAGCCCCTGACCCGTTGCAGCGTCATCAAATGTATTACCAACTAGCGATGCCTGAGAAGCCTTGTCAATAAACGCTTTTAGCCGAGCGCTCGCATCATCGAGGCCCGTGAGAAAAAAGTAGAAAACAGCAGCAAATCGAATCGGCAGCTGCGCAGGATTGAGGTCCCAGCCCTGATAGAAACCCAGCCGCAGCGAGTGCATGATGTTTCCAAAGTGAACCTGCCACGCATTAGCGATAACATCTTTATTCTCTGCAAGCTCACGATCGCTGAGGGAATTTCCCCGGTTCGGCGCGATGGGCATCACATTCGTTATGCCATCACAGAGGGTCACCTTAGTCCCGGTCAGCGAAACCTGCATGATTTGGCGCGCAAAATCCGCTGCGGGGTGCATATGGTCCTGATAATTGCCTGCAATATTACAGCTGGCGGTGTAATCAAAAGTACCTAGGACTGCTGTGACAACCCGGTCAGCGCCAGCATCAACTAACGCCGGAATGTTTATTTGGCCAGCTATTGAAACGATCGACTGAATGGTCTCAATCATCAATTCCAGTTTAAGCGAGTGCGACGGTATGCCATGCTTTTGTTCCAGAAGAGATAAATACTGGCACAAGACGTCTACTTGTTCTGGCGTCGTTACTTTGGGGAGTGTGACCAAAAATGGTTGAGGAATCTCGCCTTCAGTGTGTTCAACGAGTGTTGACACAAAAATATCCAGGGTCCTAAGGGAACGGTGTTTGGTTTCCTCTGCGAGAGACTTGATTCTGATGCCTGTTGATCTGGCGAGCGCGCCGGATTTGTGATCTTCGGCCATGGCTATCGCCGCAGATACAGCATGACCATCCTCTTCCTCGTCTGCCCTCGAACCATAGCCATCTTCAAAATCAACCCGATGGTCTTCAACCGCCTCCATCTCAAGTTTACTTTTTACTCTGTCGTAGACTCGCTGGGTAATCGAGTCACTACTCTCGATACCGATGGTATCTGCAGCGGGCAATCCGAGCATATCTGCCATCACCTTGTGATCTGGTGCATAGGTCGCGAAGTGTGATTGCGCAAGCTTGGAAAGTTTTTCCGTTGTGCCTGTCTTAAACAAATTCGCGCCTCCGTAAACGGTATGCACGGGTTGGCGTTGAATTTTTACTCCGGGAAATCGCGCATTAAATTCGTTATTAGATGAAGCAAGTAATGACAGTAGTGGTTCCAGTTGATCCTGATTGAGAGATAGTTGCACGATGATTTCCTGTGAGAGTTCCGTTAAATTTGACGGTGAGACGTCCCGTGAATTTGTTCGTTTGTTTCGATCCGGTAATGCGAACCGCTGATAAAGACTAACGGGCTATTCGCGAAGCACGATACAGCGAATCCTTGACCCATCTCAAGTGCAAATTCAACAGCTTTCCGTTATGTTATGCGCCTTTGATGAGCGTACACGGGTAGAGAGTAAGATGAGCGTAGACATCCAACCGGTAAGGGATTATTTCTTTCAACTACAAACGGATATCTGTGACCGGTTGACTGCCATTGATGGCGGCGCTGAATTCAGCATCGAGGACATCCATCAGGAAACTGGTGCCCACTCCAGACCCCGTGTCATTGATCAGGGAACACATATAGAACGCGGTGCGGTGCAATATTCCTATAGTCTTGGTGATTCATTACCACCCGCCGCAACGGCGAGAAACCCCGAACTCTCGGGTAAAGGATTTCAAGCGGCAGCAATATCCATGATTATGCATCCGCGTAATCCCTATGTACCGACTTTCCACGCAAACCTGCGATTTTTCCTTGTTGATCAATCCCACTGGTATTTTGGTGGTGGATTTGATTTGACACCCTACTACCCTTTTCAAGAAGACGTAGTGCATTGGCACCAGTGTGCAAAGCAAGCTTGTGATCCCTTTGGCGCTGATGTCTATTCGACGCTAAAAAAACAGTGTGATGATTACTTTTATCTCACTCACCGAAACGAGGCGCGCGGTGTCGGCGGTGTTTTCTTTGATGATTGGGTTGAAGGAGGTTTCGACCGAAGCTTCGAAATGACAAAGAGCATCGGTGACAACATTTTACCTGCCTATGTGCCAATTCTTGAAAAGCGTAAAGACACACCATTCGGTGAGCGAGAAGAAGAATTTCTGCTTTACCGAAGAGGGCGTTATGCCGAGTTCAACCTCGCGATTGACAGGGGAACCCGTTATGGCTTGCAAACGGGGCGGCGTATTGAGTCTGTTCTGGCATCTATGCCACCACGGGCAATATGGAAGTACAATTGGCAACCAGAACCAGGCTCGGCGGAAGCCAAACTTTACGAAGACTATCTGCCTGCCCGTGACTGGATAAACCTCGACTAACTGAACTATTCAGAATGGGCAGCGTAAGCCTCAACTTCTCTCCAGACTCGCATCGTGTTTCCGCTAACATCCTGATTCGGCATATTCTGCAAGCGATATGGCACATCGATATGCGTATCTACCAGCAGATATCGATTGGCTAAAGTTTTACCCGTTGGTTTCTCGTCAGCATCGGTCAATTCACCTCTGACTGACTCTGCCATGACTGCCGCCTCTGGAGACGCAGATTTCTCGGGCACGCCGCAACCGGCAACCACCGCCGTCAGAGAGATTATCGCGCCAAGTGCGTAAAGACGTGACCAAATAACAATAACGTGTCTCATTGTTGGTGATCCCAGCAAGAAAAATAAGACTGCATAATATACGTTTGCCGATATGATGAAAATTATGGGCGGGGCATGCTTAGATTTTCCGCTTAAGCGCATGCTGGCAGTTAGGTTATTCCGCCAGCAATTACCAGACATTTAGCCCTGTTGATTGAAAACCTGTGACCTTCTCATTAAAGTGCAGTCTCCCACATGTTATCGAGGCGCTCTTACGTGTCATCTAGCTCATCTCGCCAACTCGTCTCCCGTTTACCCAATGTCGGCGTCACCATATTTACGGTAATGTCGAAGATGGCTGAGGAATACAACGCCATCAATCTCTCTCAGGGGTTCCCGGATTTTTCCGCCCCGCCGCGTCTACTTGAACTGCTTTCAAAGCATGCGAACGATGGCCGCAACCAATATCCGCCGATGACGGGTGTTCCACATCTGCGAGAACAGATTGCGCAAAAAGTGGCGAATATTTACCATTGCGACGTTGACCCGGATTCAGAGATCACGGTGACTTCCGGTGCAACCGAAGCACTATTCGTCGCAATACAAACGGTCATAAGCGCAGGCGATGAGGCCATTATTTTCGACCCTGCCTATGACTCTTACGAACCCGCCATTATCATGGCCGGTGGCTCAGCCGCACACGTTCCCCTCAGCAGTCCAAATTTCACTATTGATTGGGAGCTCGTTCAAGCAACGATCAACAACAGGACTAAATTACTGATCCTTAACTCACCACACAATCCCTGCGGCAGCATCCTCACGGACGCTGATCTGGAGTCGCTTGCAAGGATCGTAGAAGAGCATGATCTATATGTCATCAGTGATGAAGTTTATGAACACATGGTTTTCGATAATGCAAAACACCTCAGCATGCTATGCAACGAGCGGCTGCGACGGCGAAGTTTTGTCGTTTCTTCTTTTGGTAAAACCTACCACGCCACGGGATGGAAGATCGCATACTGTATCGCGCCAACCGAACTGACTAACGAGTTTAGAAAAATTCACCAGTACGTGACCTTTACCACTCACACGCCGTCTCAGTGGGCAATAGCAGATTTCATGCAAGAGTGTCCCGAACATTACCTCGAACTATCAAGTTTTTATCAGCGCAAACGCGACTGGTTTTTAAAAGAAATGTCTGGCTCAAGATTTAAAATGTCTCCTAGTCAGGGCAGTTATTTTCAGCTCGCGGATTACAGCGAAATTTCAGACAAGGGAGATGTTGAGTTTGCTAACTGGCTTACACAGGAAATTGGTGTCGCTGCAATTCCTATTTCTGTTTTCTACCAGTCGCCTCCGGAGCAAAAAATTGTTCGGTTTTGTTTCGCCAAAGATGAAAAGACGTTAACAACAGCGGCAACTAAACTTGCCAGTATCTGAGCATCTGCAACTGGGGATTTGAGAATACAATGTCACTGACCATTACGCTGTTTCAGACAGATCTTATTTGGGAAAGCAAACAGCTAAACCTGGACCATTTCACTGAACAAATGAGCACTGTTGCACAATCAGATTTGATGGTGCTGCCAGAAATGTTCAGCACCGGGTTTTCAATGCAATCTGAGCAACTCGCTGAATCGATGGACGATAAGACGGTTCAATGGATGCTTGCTAGATCCGCAGAACTCGACTCAATTGTATGCGGCAGTTTGATCATTAAAGACAGCGGCAACTTCTATAACCGTTTTATCTGGGCCCAACCGGACGGCAACGTGCAGTTTTATGATAAAAGACATCTGTTCAGAATGTCTGAGGAACACCAAAACTACTCACCTGGCCATCAAAAGATCATCTTGGATATTAACGGTTTCAAAATCTGTCCCCAGGTTTGTTATGACCTCAGGTTTCCGGTGTTCAGCAGAAATACGCAGCGAATCGACGGGGAACTTTCAGCGGCTTATGATTTACTGCTTTACGTTGCGAATTGGCCAGCTGCGAGATTTACTCATTGGCGAGCATTGCTACAAGCAAGGGCTATCGAGAATCAGGCCTACGTTATTGGCGTAAATAGAGTTGGCACCGACGGTAACGACATCGCTTATCGCGGCGATTCATGTGTGATCGATCATCAAGGAGAATTTGTTGAGGACATGGGTAACGAGGCCGGTATCTTGTCCGTCACGCTCGATAAATCGCCGCTGGAGGTCTACCGCGCTAAGTTTCCTGCGTGGAAGGACGCCGATCAATATCAGCTGATCTGAAAAGGTCATTTGTATACCTTTCAAGTCAGCGGCGCGAGACACGCCCTCGGATTGAAAGGTTGCCTACAACAGATCTGGACAGCATATTATAGTAAGAGACAAACAGGAGATCTCAATGTCACGACTTAAATTTGGCGCATTCCTCGCTCCCCATCACCCGATTGGGGAACACCCTATGCTGCAATTTCAAAGGGACTTAGATCTTGTCGAACATCTTGACCGATTAGGGCTTGAGGAGTTCTGGTGTGGCGAACACCACTCCACTGGCTGGGAGATTATCGCTTCGCCAGAAATGTTTCTCGCCGCGGCAGGTCAGCGCAGTCATCGAATTAAGCTAGGCACTGGCGTTGTCTCCCTGCCTTACCATCATCCCTTCAACGTTGCCCAGAGAATGGTGCAACTTGATCACATGACTGGAGGCAGAGCAATTTTTGGCTCAGGTCCCGGCGCCCTGCCCTCAGATGCGCATACCCTTGGAATTGACCCAATGGTCCAACGTGATCGCCAAGATGAAGCAATCGGCGTCATTAGAAAACTCCTCAGGGGTGATGCGCGTTTTAGCCATGAGAGTGAGTGGTTTACGTTGAAAGATGCCGCCCTGCAATTGTTGCCGTTGCAGGAAGATATGCCTTTCGCCGTTGCTTCTATGATATCCCCCTCGGGAATGACTTTAGCCGGTAAACACGGCACGGGCGTTCTCTCCATTGGGTCCACATCAACTGCTGGTTTACAAGCGCTCCCTACGCAATGGGGATTTGCCGAAGAAGCTGCAGCGAAAAGTGGAAACACAGTCAACAGAGATGACTGGCGCGTTGTCATGAATTGGCATATCGCTGAGAGCCGCGAGCAGGCAAAAGAACAAGCCAAACATGGTCTGCAGCGCTGGCATAATGAATACACCGTGGGCACGCTTATGCGGCCTAATGTTGAAGCATTTAAGTCACCAGATGAGGCAATAGAAATGATGGCCGAGGGTGATGATTCAGCTGTCGTTATCGGCACACCAGACGACCTCGTTAATGCGGTCAAAAAAATGGTGGAAGTCACCGGTGGCTTCGGTACGGTCATCGGTTTTATCCATGACTGGACAACGCCTAAAGATAACTTCAACAGCTGGGATATGGTTGCCCGTTACGTTGTGCCAGAAATCAACGGATATCTTAAACAGTATCGAGAGTCGCAAGACTACGTTGTCAATCACCGTGAGGTGTTTGATCGCGCAGGTCAGGCAGTGGTTGCCAAAATAATGGAAAACGATGATGCGGTTGCAGCAATGCAAGAGCAGGCAAATGCACAATCTGCCATGCAGTCGCACAATGCGCCGGACCTTGACGCTGAGGCCAAAAAACGTTGATACGCCTATTTCGCCTCGAGCGCACCGAACAATGAATTCCATTTGCGTATACTGCGGCTCCAGTTTTGGAAACCAGCCTGCTTTCGCCAAGGCAGCCCGGCAATTAGCTAATGCCATGAATGAGAGATCAATTTCTCTTGTTTATGGTGGCGCTAGCGTGGGCATTATGGGCGAAATCGCCAACGCTGTTTTGGCGGGAGGCGGCGCAGCCATCGGCGTGATACCTCAGGCGCTAGCTGACAAAGAAGTCTCCCACACGGGGCTTACGGAGCTGCATGTTGTTTCCTCGATGCATGAGCGCAAAGCGCTCATGGCAGAAATATCTGATGGTTTTGTCGCGTTACCCGGCGGTTTTGGCACACTTGAAGAATTATTTGAGATGCTCACTTGGTCCCAGTTGGGATTTCACCAAAAGCCGGTTGGGTTGGTGAATGTTGCCAACTACTACGATGGTTTGCTCACCTTTCTTGACCACACGGCCAAGGCGCAATTTGTGAAGTCAGCGCACCGAAATCTCCTGATTTCCGATCATTCGCCTGAAGCAGTGCTTGATCGTATGCAGAAGTTCCAGCCATCCAATGCGACGAAATGGATCGGAGACGGCGAAACCTGAGAAACTTTTTCAACCAATCTATCCTTCCAACGCGCGCCATTATGGGTAATTTAACGTTTCTGCGCTGTCGACATGGTGCAATACATCGAATTTAGCGTTATTTCCAACAAGCATTCATTCTTTTACCAGCATAGTTCCCTATAATCTGTTGTTTACGCCTTTCTGCTCGAACACAGGAAACCAACACTTTGCTGCACTATCTGGGTCAATATCTTGCTGAAATCGCCGGTCCATTCAGACTTCTCACTTCTTATATATTTTTAACGGGTCTAGGTACTGCGCTAGCAGCATTTGCGACCTGGTGGTATCTACCCAAACTCTGGCACTTGTTGCCAAGAGACCGTGGTCGTGAATTTGCAGTGGATGCCGCAAAAAGTATTGGCAAGCCCGTGAGCGCAGGCATCCTGTTTATTCCAATATTTATTATCATTGCGTTACTGGTTGTGCCTTTCGAGTGGAAATTCCTCGGCATAATCGCCTGCGTATTTGCGGCTATGGTCGTTGGATATCTAGACGACCGGGCTATCGGTGGCTGGAGCGAGTATCGCTTGGGCGCTATTGATCTGGTTATTTCCCTCTTTGCCTCGATCATCATCTGCCAAATGGAGAGCTATACAATTTGGTTACCGCTGTTTAAAGATGCGATCGATATCGAGCCCATACTTTTCATTCCAGCAGCCACAATACTTATTTGGGTCTCAATTAATGCCACCAACTGCACCGATGGTGTCGACGGCCTATCCGCTAGCTTATCTGGTATGGGTATCATATTCCTGGGCATCATCCTGTACGGCATCGTTGGTCATGCTGAGATATCTCAGTACCTTTTGGTGCCTCACTATGCACAAGGCGCAGACTGGGCAATCATGGCTTTTGTGATGAGTGGCTGCCTCGCCGGTTATCTTTGGCATAATAGCTACCCCAGCGCTGTGCTGATGGGCGATGCGGGTTCAAGACCTATCGGCTTATTGTTGGGGATTCTGGTGCTCGCCTGTGGTAACCCATTCCTGATTCTTGTGGTTGCGTTTATGGTACTGGTAAACGGTGCAACCGGCATGATCAAGGTTGCACTGCTGCGTTTTTTCAAAATCGGTATATTTCGGCAAATACGTTACCCGCTGCATGATCATGTGAGGCACAAGCTGGGTTGGTCAAACACACAGGTACTGGTTCGATTTATGCTTTTGCAAGCGGTTGGCACACCAATTCTGCTGGTACTGCTATTGAAAGTCCGATGAGCCCTTGCCCCAATAAAACCAGCATAAATATCAACGTGGTGGAATGAGACGATTGATACAGCGTAACGTTATTTGGGTAAAAAATTTTTCAGCGGACTGACTGATTCTGATCATTATGAGGCTATTGGGATTGTATCTTGACGAAATACGGACACGTTGGGCTCAGCCCAAATTGGAAAGTTCTGGGTTTTATTGATCTTTTGGGTTGATTCGCGACGTCAGCACGTGATCTTCCCAAACGCCATTTATTTGCAAATATTGCGACGCTTTACCTTCAACTGTAAAACCGAGACGGGCGAGCAGATCCCCGCTACGCGCATTTCTCGGCATATAGTTCGCCATCACTCGGTGCAACTTCAGCTCATTGAATACATAGCCTATGGATGCATTGATCGCTTCAGCCATATACCCTTTTGATTGGTGCTTCTCAGCTGTGGCATAGCCAAGATGGCAGGACTGAAATGTACCACGAACAATATTGGAGTAGTTACATACCCCAAGCACCTCTGTCTCGGCTTTGTTCAGCATGGAGAAGCTCAAATGTGATTGCTCTCGAAACTGTCTGAGCGCCATCCGCAACTGAACCTGCCAAAAAGCTGGCGTGTAATATTCACTCGATCTCGCAGGTTCCCACTGAGTCAGGAATTCCCGGTTCTCGTTGCGAAACTTGACCATCATCTCCGCCTGCGAGGGATCCAGAACGCGAATGACCATACGCTCGCTCTCAATAACCGAAAGGCTGGTACTCGTACTCCTGAATCTGCCCCTAAAACTCGTCATCAGCTGGCATTTCTCAATCGTTTCACGTTGTTTTCCTTAAGATAGAGTGTACAGCTTCTGGAAGTAAGGTTTAAGGTCGCACCGGGCGGTAATCTGAACCAATCATGTCGGGTGAGCATCTCACCATTCATATTGGCGATACCTTCGAGCACAAAACCCTCAACGCCGCCCTCATATTTTTTTCGAAGTAAACCCTCAGGCGCGTGGGTTGCTGCCGAAGGAATAGCGCCCAGCTGAATACCCAGGGAGATGATTGAAATCGACTCGCCGGACTGATCCAGCAAGACGCGAAATATCACGTTTTCTATCTGCTCGGTTAACGCCTGCTCGCTGGGATCAAACGTTCTCGGTTCGGGGGTAAGCCCTGGCCATGCAAGCATCAGGTGTTTGGCACCCGTATATTGACGCAGTTTTACAAATAGCAGGCATCCTTCACGAGAAGAAGGCGCGTGAGCAAATCCCTCGGGGTTCAGAAGCCAAGATCCCGCCGGCCAATCACCTACATCGTCTGAAAATATGCCTTCCAAGACCAGTATTTCTTCCCCTTCTGGATGACCGTGACGATGAAAAGAAGCCCCTGGAAGATACTCCACGAGAGAGGTCACTTGACCTGATTCAGGTTCACCAACAAGATGGAAACGCTTCCGACGAACAGTATTGGAAGGACTCGCTTGCCACTCGGTTTCATTCACTTTGACAATACTCGGTATTGACATATCGTGATTAAACATCGACCTCTCCTACCTCAAACCACGACGAAATGGCCGTACTGACACCGGCTAAACACACATTATGCAGTTTCAAGCTATTCGTTAAAATACGCGCCCACTCGTGTTTGCTTTTCTGACGTCGCTCTACTGAAATGAAGATGAGTCAGCATAAACCGAGATCATCTCCGTTTCCGTCATAAACTTCAACGCTCACTAGGCCAATAAACCTGCACTGATAACACGGCGAATGTACACGTCGCTCCGAACACAGTGAGCATAAAATCGTCGAGCCTATTCCCTTACTGACTATTGGAAATAAGCCAGTTATCCTTAACAGACTAAACTCGTGTCCGATTTTATCTTGAGCGCTCCGATATGAACGCCCAAAACTTGCAGGAATGGCTATGCGATTTATTCTCTTATCTGTAGTGGTAGCGCTTTTGTCGTTTTCTCTAGGCACTCGCGCGATGGAGCCTGACTGGCAGCGGCTCGAATCTGATTCACTCAACACACTTGTCGACCTCATAAAACTCGATACATCGCAACCGGCTGGCAATGAGTACCTCGCCACAGACTATCTTGGTAAGCGGCTTAAAGCTGAAGGGGTCGATTTTAAAACCTTCGAAGCAAAGACCGGCAGAACAAACATAGTGGCGCGAATCAAGGGTAATGGCAGTAAACGACCCCTGCTACTTTTAGGGCACACTGATGTCGTTACCGTAGAACCGGAAAACTGGTCATTCGACCCATTCGGTGGGACGGTCAAAAATGGCAAAATATTCGGACGTGGAGCCGCTGATGACAAAGGCATTGTCGCTGTATCGCTAGAGGTACTATTGGCTTTGCATAGAAACAAGGTGCCATTGGACCGCGATGTGATATTTCTTGGGGTTGCGGACGAGGAAGGCGGTGGCGGACTGGGCATTACCTATATGGTGGAAAATCACTTTGAGGAGATTGCAGCCGAATTTGCCCTCAACGAAGGTGGCCGGGGATCAATCGATCCAAGCACCGGAAAATATGTCAACTTTTCTATTGGCACAGCCGAGAAAACGCCTCGGCGTGCAAGACTTCTCGCGAGTGGCACAGCAGGTCATGGCTCTGTACCAACGCGCGACAATGCGATAGGTGCGATCGCCAGAGCCGTTGCAAGACTTGTCGACACGCCTCTGAAGATGGAGCTGAACGAAACCACCCGAACATTCTTCCGTAGATTGGCAGAAACGCGTCCAGAGGCGGAAGCTAGTGTTTATCGGGATATTCTTAAACCGAATCCTGACTTAGCTACACAAGCAAAGTTGCAAGATATCAACCCCGCTTTTTTCTCGATTATCCGCACTTCCGTCGTACCTACGATTATTAACGGCGGTTACCAACGTAATGTAATCCCATCAAGTGCCGGCGCTACACTCGACATTCGAGCCTTACCGGGAGCAGACCCGGAACAATTGTGGGAAGAATTGAGGGCTATCATTGATGATGATTCTATTCAGATTATCCCCATGAAAGTCACGCGCCCCGCGCACGACCCCGCACCTCTCCAAAATGATATGTTCAGAGCATTCGAAGATATCCTTACCGAGCGACATCCCGGTGCTGTTGTATTGCCGAGCATGCTGACAGGTGCCACCGATTCGGCACAACTCAGGGCCGCAGGCATCGCTGCGTACGGATTTGGACCCGGCGTTGTCCTCGGCGACAACAACGGCATCCATGGCAATGATGAGTATCTGAGGGTAGAGCCATACTTTGAATACCTTCGGCTCATGTGGTTATTAACAAATCAAGTAGCAGGCAGCCACTAGCAAAACAGTAGGAGTTAACGTGACAGAAAAAGTTTTCTATCAAGACAGTTACCAGCAAACACTCAATACAACCATCACCGCAGTGCAGGCTGACCGCATAGAATTTGCAGCAACTATCTTTTATCCACTCGGTGGCGGGCAACCTGGTGATCAGGGCACGGTCTCCTGTAACGGTTCTTCTTTAAATATTGTCGATACACGAAAAGGTGAGACAGCAGACGCTATCAGCCATCAGCTTGAATCTGAAACGCATGAACTGCAGATAGGCGACGAAGTTACCCTTAAGCTGGATTGGGAGCGACGCTATAAACACATGCGAATGCACACCTGCATGCACTTGTTGGGTTCGCTGATACCAGTCCCTGTGACAGGCGGTTCCGTCGGCGCCGAAAAGAGTCGACTGGATTTCGATATAGGAGACAATCAATTAGACAAAGAGGATCTTACGATCCGGCTAAACGAACTTGTTCAATCCGAAACCACACTCGCCCTTGAATCAATTACTGATGAGGAGTTGGATCAGAATCCTAGTCTGGTCCGAACGATGTCAGTTCAACCACCACGAGGGGCAGGAACTATACGCATGATAAGAATCGGCGATATTGATTACCAGCCCTGTGGTGGAACACACCTTAGCAATACATCGGAGATTGGACCCGTAAGGGTTTCAAAAATTGAAAATAAAGGGAAGAGAAATCGCCGAGTCCATTTGGTCTTTGACGATTAGCGCTATTGAAAAATCAAATTGGGAGATCAAATCTAAAGATCCATGCGCCGGAATAACGCACTAAAATATGCCGCCCTCTAGACCCGCGGCGAGATACATACCCAACGTTTCACAGTCATCCAGTATTTCGTCTGTCAACTCGCCAACAGCGATCAGCGGCTCCTGAACTTCTTTAAAGCCATAGCCGTTGCCAATACGCCGGATGCTGGTTAGCGCGCCTGTGCCGTCATTTCCTGCGCTGATAAAAATGGCGATAGGCATACCTTCCAGCTGCCCCTCTAACGGATAAAACGTGCGGTCGAACAAATCTTTCATCGCCCCAGACATATAACCGAAATTTTCGGGTGTGCCGAAAATGATCCCGTCAGCCCAGAGCATGTCTTCAGCCATAGTCTCACCAACCAGGCGGACTCTTACTTCAATTTCAATATCCGGATGCCTCGCGCCCTTTTGAACACGTTCACACATCCTGCCGGTAGAACCTTCTTTACTGTGATAAGTGATTAACAGATGTTTCATTTTTCGCTTTTCAAATACTCGCTGAAGGCATTAGCCAAGGTTTACTATCATCACGATATTGTATTTCTTTACCCGATAACTAGGCGACATTTAAAAACAGCCAGCAGACCCCTTCGTCGCCGTCGGCTTGCAACAACCTCATACTTCGACGACTTCTAATACCAAGATGTTTCCTGAGATGAATCGATAAGCTGGCACTTCGAGATTTGTGGGCGCGGCTGCGCCACTGAGAACCCGCCCAGAGAGGTCATAGTCACTTTGATGACAGGGACACGAGAAACCCAGAGATGTATCTTTCGATTTCACTACCTGACACCCCAAATGCGTACATAAATTGTAAGTCACAAAAATTTCGGGCCTTAACGACCTGTACTCGTTTTCAGCAAAGGCAGGCTGAAGTGATTGCAAAGAAGAGGGATCTTTTAGATCAATACTCCCTTCCTCAATCGTCTTTATCATCTCTTGAGAGCGTTTTTGTATCACGAGATCCCGGCCTCGCCAGCGAACAATTTTTGATTGCCCCGGCCTTAAATCATCGACACTGACTTCCAGACTGGTTTCATCATCAGCTGTCGGAATTAGCGCGCGAAAAAACGGAAAGGCAAGAAAACCTGCTCCTGTTATTGAGAAACCTTTAACGATTCGGGTGAGCCAAAGACGGCGATTCATCATTGTAATAGCACTTTGATAATAACTTGATGTTTTAACTTACGAAAAAAACACATTGTCAGACTTACACCAGGAAATGAATATCTAAAAATGCGTTTGAGTTTGACACCACCCAATATGCTGGCAGTGCTATGCCTGTTTTTGGTCATTGCGCCCCACTATACCACCAGTGCGTGTCTGCATCGTTATACAGGTACTGCATCAATGCCCGTCTCATGGTAGCGCACTGATTGTTGCATCCCGACAACAGGGAAATATTGGATAATCTTGGCTTAACCAAACGAAAAACCGGCGCCACACTCAACCAGCATCTGCCCTACAAGACCGGCAGCACGATGCTGCTGGGCTTTCTGGTATTCCTCGTTCCTGAACATATCGAGCATTACCTGCGTTGAGGGATATTCTATGACGGCTACCGCATCCCAGGCGCCTTCGCCCTCGCCAATCAGAAAACCTCGAACTTCGCCCGAATAAATCACGCGGGCTCCTTTTGGCCCCATGATCTCATTAAAGGCCTCGCCGTAGAGTTGGTAGGCCTCTTCACCGCTGAGGTCTGATTCGCGGCCATCTTCGTAGACTGCTTTTGGCTTGAATCGAAGCAGGTTCAACATAGATATGGGTTCGCCTGTCGCTCTGTCTCGAAATGCACGCACCTGGTCACCCGTTGGTTGAAGGACATTCTCGGTCATTGCTTTTTCACCTAATGATTAATTGAGTCTGTTTAACGTGATTGTGTTTGCCTAGCAGATTAGAGGTTTTTCAGCCCTATTTTAGCTGGCACGTTTAGCAAACAGATATTGTTCATAGCATACAGACCAAAACTGGTTTTATCAGAAAAAACCCCCTCAGCTTTTGAAGCGGAGACCCTGCTCCACCTGTTGTGGTTTGGACTAGGCAATCATGTTAGTTTTGCACTGACTTTTTACGACGAAAAATCTCCATGACATTTAAAGCACTAGCAATAGACCTTGACGGCACACTGCTGGTCGGCGACGACCTCTCTGAAAGAAACCGCGTGGCAGTTAAAGCTGCCCATGACGCTGGTTTTGAAATTATTATTGCAACGGCACGGTGGCGTCATATGGCACAGCGAATTGCCGCCCAAATTGGCATCAGCAAACCAATCATCGCCTGTAGCGGTGCACAGGTTTATTTGCCAGATCGTGAAGCAGATATTTTTGATCACCGTCTACCCGATGACTTTACTCGAGAGCTTTACTCGCTTTGTAACCAACATCGGTGTATCGCAACAATCTCAATCGATGACGACGTTTTGCTTAAACTGGATGGCGAGCCAGATATGTCCCAGATGCCGTCAGAACTTATTTGGGTGCCCGAGCTTTCAATGGACAAGCATGCAGCACCGCGTATTGCAGCGACTCAGGGTACAGCACTCAACCAAGAAATTAAGGAAACGTTGAAACCCAAATACGCGGATAAAGTTAATATCTACGATTCGATAGGTCCGAGCGGTAAGGTTGTCATCACGATCACAGCAAAAGCAGCCAATAAAGGAGAGGCGCTAAAAGTTAGCTGCGACCACCTCGGGATTTCCTTGGCAGAAGTCATCAGCTTTGGTGACGCTGAAAACGACGTGGCCATGTTCGAAATTACCGGCAGCGCTGTCGCAATGGGGCAAGCAGACGAAATTGTTAAGGCAGCAGCGAAAACGGTCACCGGAACAAACACCGAAGATGGTGTCGCCATGGCGATCGATCGAATCTTAAAAACCGGCTCTCCCTGAAATGAAAGCATTTAAATTTAAAGCATCTGACGATACTGATGTGCATTGCTATCATTGGGCACCTAAAACGCAGCCGAAAGCCGTTATACACATCGCCCACGGCATGGGGGAACATGCGGCGCGCTATGATTGGGTCGCCAGTCAACTAACTGATGCCGGTTATTACATTTACGCCAGCGACCACCGCGGGCATGGCCAAACAGCGATTAAATTGGGTCAGTTTGGTCCTGACGGCTGGAATCGGACACTGCTAGACCTACGCGAGATGATCATTGCGCATCAAGCTAACCACCTGGATCTTCCCATTGTATTGCTAGGACATAGTATGGGCTCAATGCTCGCACAGCAGTATATCGAGCTTTACGGAGAAACGGTTGACGCCGTAGTCCTGTCTGGTAGTCCGGGGTTTACTCATCCTTTGCTTAGCTGGTTAGCTAGAGTCATTACAATCGTCGAGACCTGGCGCTGTGGTGATGAACGGGTAAGCGGTTTGTTAAAGAAAATGGTATTTGATAACAGTAATGCGAATTTTGAAACAAACTCATCGGAAGGCAACGGTTTTGAATGGCTAAGTCGCGACAGAGATCAAGTGCAAGTATACGTGGATGACAAAATGTGTGGCTTCGTGCCCTTCCCGGCTTCTTTAAAGCTGATGTTTACTGGTGCACACTGGACCCAGAAAAAGCAAAACGTTGGCAAAATAGCTGCCAGCTTACCCATCTATCTTTTCTCGGGGTCGGCTGACCCCGTGCACGGTGAGCTCAAAAACCTTGAGCGGTTATTGGAAAAATATCGGGATGCGGGTCTGACCGTTGATACGCGTTATTATGCAGACGGCCGACATGAAATGTTTAACGAAATCAACCGGGATGAAGTGATCACAGATTTGCTAGCATGGCTTGCAAAAACACTTGATTGACTACTCACTGGTCGGGCGTCCAGTCCCAACGACCCGCTTCATCTCCATGATCTAGCACTCTTTGATGGACAGTATTCAAGGCATCAAAAATTTGCCTTGTCGCGTCTTCAACGCTGGTGCCCTCGTCAAAATAGATCGGTGGTTGAATGTTGGCACTCGCCGGTCCCGGAAAAATCTCTCGCGTACCCTTAGGTCGAAGTTTTGCAAGTCCGGTCAGATAAACCGGCACAACTGGCACCTTGCGGTCAAGCGCCAGTAGCGAGACGCCGTGTTTAAAACGGGACATCTTGCGGCTGGTCGAACGGGTTCCTTCCGGAAAAATAACCAAGTTAGCGCCTTGATCAAGTAACCACTTTGAGTAATCCAGCGTTTTTGACCCACCGCCACGCTTAATCGGAAAGCTCGCGCCTGCCAGCGAGTTATACCAAGGCTGGAGTTCCAGCTCTTTCCTGCCACCACCATTTTTCAGGAACCATCGATCCGCCGCAGCACCAAAATATGTATTCCACTTGATTCGCTGCGGCAGCGCTTGAAATAAGGCGAGAGAATCAAAATGACTTGTATGGTTACCGACTACGATGCACGGGCCCTTTAGGCCGCTAAAATGCTCCTTACCTGTCACGGTGAAAGGCTTGCAAGCCTGCCAGATATGACGAGAAAAGTGTCGCCAGCGGAAAAGAATGCGGATCGTTTTTGCCCACCAAGATATTTGCCACTCATGGGGACCATCAGTTCGAATTTCCTGTTTGACCATACGTTCAAACAGATCAATATCAATACCAGGTAACAACAGTGATTCAGTTGAGCTTGTCAATTCCTGCTGTAAGGCAGCCTTTTGTGCCCTGAAATTGTCTGACACCTCAAACACGGTGCAGTGATCATATTTACCGAGTAGCTGATAATCGGCCAGGACATTTGCCTCGTATTCCTCAAGCACTTCACGGATGTGTCGAATGCGCTCGGGCTTCTCGACAACTGCCTTCATGCCCTCTGTTGATAAACGGGAAAGTAGTACGTAAGCAGGCATGACCTAGTCTCCGCCAGGTCCATCTCCGGTAAGCATAGCAACGAAATCATCAATTTCGATGGCGGGTAAGGTGGTAATCTGGATGCTGCCACGAGATCCCAGCTCAACTGTGATACGTGCCATCACTTCGTTTGTTGGTGCTTCAATGATGTTAACGAAATCATAACCACCCATGACCGCAAATTGGGCTGTAACACGCGCGCCCATCGATTCAACCTCCTTGTTCACCTCTTTCAGCCGTTCCGGTCTGGACTTGAGTGTCTTTCGACCGTCATCAGTCAAAGTGCTAAGCATGATATACGTTGCCATTTCTAATCCTCTGCAGCTTGAAGCTGGTTATCATCTTGATCAACAATGAATGCTTGTGCCCGGTTCCGGCAAACAAAGCAAACCATTAAGTTTGTTCGACATATTGCGCGCGGGTCACTCTAAAACATAGCGTCCGGGCGCTTTATCAAGCGCTGGGTAATTGTCAGAGCCCATCAGTTTTACGGCTTCAACCTCGGCACCGGACCTCTCTTTTAACCATGCGATCCAGTGCTCACGCCAGGAGCCTGACACTTCTTCGGCGGCTGAAATCCAATCATCAGTCTCACTCGGGAGTTCGTCAGCAATCCAATATTTCATGTATTTGTTCGGTTTGTTGCTAATTGTTTGGGTATGATTCTGGTTGGTCAGCACGAACTCAACATTGCCACCGAAAAGCTGGGTAGATCGGTAGCATCCTCGCCAGGGCGTTATATGGTCGGTACTACCCGCCATAATGTAGGTGTCATAGGTAATCTGGGACAAGTCAATACGCTTGCCACCCAACTTCATTTCCCTCTTTGCCAGCAGGTTTTCCCAAGCAAGATCAAGAAAATCACATTGCAGGCCAGCTGGTACACGGGTGTAATCCATCGACCAAAACAATAATGGGTGTACCGGCGGGTTTTTACCCATCAAGTAGTTGTCTCGGAAGAACGCCATGACGCTCTCTTCGGGCGTTAGCCAGGCAAACATTTCAAAGACATCCTTTTCATCGAAGATACCGTTTGTTTGCACTCTGGCCTTTTGTGCAGCGATAGAGCGCTCGGACACGAAAAGCCCAAAATCACTGTCTTCAGGGCGATTATCAAGAATATTCACAAATAACGATTGCGAATTTACCAGATCTTCCCCTCTAGCTTGTAATAAGCCCAGAGCAGCAGCAGTTGTAATACCGCCCGCACACAACCCCATGACATTGACTTTCTCACTATCGGTTATCTCACGCATCACATTGATCGCCGTGATCACGTGCTCAGCGTAGTATTCAAGATCCCATGCTTTATTATCCACTGTTGGGTTACGCCAACTAACCGCAAAAACACGAATGCCGGCGCTTAGCAATTCCTTAAACAGACTACGATCTCGGGTGAGATCCCCTAAATAAAACCGATTTACCTGGCTAAACACATAAAGAAACGGTGTTTCATGACTGGTCTCGGTCATCGGTTCGTATTGCATCAATTCAATGAGATCGTCTCTATAAACAACGGAACCTGCGCTGGTTGCAACATCCTGACCGATCACAAATCCATTTCGGTCGGCGACCGCGGGGTATCCGTAATTGTGACGATAGTCATCCAGCATGTTTTTTATACCGTTTGAAAGGCTTTGACCACGGCTCTCAAAAAGGATTTTCATCGCCTGCGGGTTACCTTGAAGGCTATTCACAGGCGCTAAAAGGTCCTTCAAAATTCCCAGGAGGTAGGATGCTCGCTTCCGATTCATATCTTCAAGGTCGGAATTCTCGACCCAAGTATCAAGGGCTTTACCCCAGGCCATGTAATACTGCCCCATGCGCTTATAGAAGGGATTATCTTGCCAGGCTGGGTCAGAGAACCGATTGTCTTTCTGAGGATCGAGGCTGCTCATACCCATCGTTACAGAGGCCAGATCGGTTGCAAGTTCTTGCCAGACAATGCCCAGTACTCTTGGATTTGCCGTTAATCTGTCAACGAGTTCCTGAATCGCCGCGATGATTTCATCACGATCAATGCCAAGCGCCAAATTTAATGCGACGCCTTCATTCTTTCTGTCTGAATGTTCATCTACCGCGGCTACCATTCATTACCCTCATTGTTTTAATGTTGAACCTAATAATCATCTCGATCATGCCCTGAAAGAAACAGCGTTAACCGATCGCTCTAAAAAACGCGCCAAACTTTAGATGTGCTCCGCTAAGTTGAAAACCTCGAGCAAGGGTTCATCACCCCACACCAGCTTGCTGATGCCCGTGTTGGCCATATGATAGTGATGAAATGGATATGGCGCTGGTTCAAAAAAATGCGCGAGCAAAATAGCAACCGCAGCGCCATGGCTCACAATAGCGACCTGCTCACCCTGGTGTTTGTGTTTTAGTCGAGACAGGGCTGCGAGGAATCTATCCCGCACATTAATGACAGACTCGCCTCCCTCAACTGAGAAATGGTGATCCTTCGCCATAGACTCGAACATGCCGTATTTCGTTGCCAGCACCTCGTGTGGCAGTCCCTCTAGCCGCCCAATGCTGAATTCTCTAAAGCCTTGTTCATGTTCAAGAGGCACATCAATTCGCTCAGCGAGCGTTTGTGCAGTCTTAAGTGTTCGCTTTAATGGGCTGCAGTAAACCATTGAAATATCGACAATATTCTCATGAAAGTAGTCAGCCATCGCCCTCGCCTGCATGATTCCTTTGTCGTTCAGCAAACTATCGGTAGAGCCATGCCATTTATTCTCGACATTCGCATCTATTTCTCCGTGGCGTACAAAATAGAAAGTTGTTGAGCCATCTGCGCCATCATTCTGCATAAATTTAGCCTACCACTCGCCCGTATTTTCCATCGAAACCCAAGGTTCCTGTGGCGCTAGGGCATCCCCCGCCTGAAGCAACTCGATAGAAATATTGTCTGGCGAACGTACAAAGGCCATATGTCCATCCCGGGGCGGACGGTTTATCAACACGCCGCCATCTTGCAGACGCTGGCAGGTTTCATAGATGTTCTCGACCGCATAAGCGAGATGGCCAAAGTTCCTGTCTCCTGTGCCCAGTTCGTCGCCGTCCCAGTTGTAGGTCAGTTCTACCTGCGCGCTTTCGTCTCCTGGGGCGGCAAGAAAAATCAGAGAAAACCTTGCCTGTTTATTCTCGTATCGCTTGAGTTCGACTAATCCAAGATGCTTGCAGTAGAAATCGAGTGAAGCTTCTAAATCAACTACTCGAACCATGGTATGTAAATATTTCATGAAAATTCCGTCGGTTAATTAAAAGTCCAAAGAATACGGCGGTGGGGAACTCGACACAAGCTAAAACCATACCCGTAAGTATGTGCATTTTATACATTAAATATGCGTTATATGTATATGAAATATATGTAATAACCACTTACATCTTATGGCAGCACGCCAATCCGCGTTGCGTGTCAATTATACCTTGTCTCGTCAGCTTCCAATTTGTCCCTATTCCGGTCCCATCTGTTCGATTGTATTGTCAGCTGACATCAGATTAAGAATTCCTCTCTCTCCACCCATGTGAAGTGCGCCAACAACCACAAGCGTTGTCTGTTTCGATTGCAGGTACTCGGCTATTTTCTTCGCCATCCGTGCGTTTCGGTTATCGATGAGTTTCTCGATCTGCGCATCCAGAGCCGGATATGTACTGTTTCCCACGGCAACCCGCCACATTTCATCAGCATCACCTATGCGCCAAGCGTCAACAAGCGTTGCTAGTTGCTGCGCTGCCTTAGACGATTCTTCGATACCCGCCCTGAGAGAAAGCTCTTGGATATCGGGCGAATCACTCGCGAGCAATTGTAATTGCCCGGAAATTGATTCTAACTGCATGACGGGTTTGCCCATGCTGCGGGCTTTTAACTGAAAATAGCGATCAATCCCAAGTTCAGTCTCGTACTCAAGAGACGCGAGTTCCTCCATCGCCAATTTCAGGGAAAGAAACCAGGGCTTCATTGTCTGAACCGCTTCAAATTGAATCGCCTTCTCGGCCAGATGACTTTTGAGCAGTTTCAGTGTGTCTTCAGATAATTCTGTTTGTAATGTGCGTGAAGAGTGATAGAAACCCAGTTCTCGTACAAGTTTCGAGATGACTTCCTCATTGGCTTGGATTAAGTCAACTTCAAAGACTGTCTGACTAGATTCTTTAAACGCTCTCTCCATTGAATTGGGTAGCGGGTATGCTTCAGGCGTAAGCGCATGTACTGAACCTAACAAATAAACAACAGCCTCACCTCGCTTGATTTTCCAAAGACTCACTCGCTCGGACGCCTGCTGGCCACTCGCACAGGATACTAGAAGAAAAAAAAGCGCAATCAATGCGCTGATTGACAAGGATTGTCGTGACGCCGACATCGACCTGCGTTTAGCGAAGAACGTCGAAGCCTCCGACCCACACGGGACTGGATATCGCAAAGTGGTCATCTAGCTGGATAGCTCTGACATGATAGAAATCGCCAGCTTTAGCATTTTTGACGTCATTATCCTGAAACTGGAACATCTGACTGGTTGGTAATTCCTGATCGATCAGTTCAAATCTGATCCTGTCATCATACCCTTCCACCTCGACTATCCTGTCTATCGGGCCGTTTTGCAGCTCGGCAAGACTCAGGAGCTGACGCGAACCTGTAAAGTTGGCGGGTGCTCTTAAGCTAGTTTTACTGGTCTGATCCTCTCGGCCTTCTTTCAGATTGATCTCGAATACAGCATTGTCGTCAGTCATATCCGCCTGAACAAGAAAACTACTTTCTTGCCCACGGGTCCATGTAATAAAATCCACTCGGTTGTTTTCTGTGGGGTGCATCGCAATCCCCTGTCTTCGCTTATTTCGAAATCCCGGTGCACTTACGCGCTGTAAATCACCACCCGTTAACTTGAGATATCCGATCCACTCACGACCATTACGCGGATAGTCGACCTGATCCCGATGAGGCGCGGAAGATGAATAAAACGAGACTCTTAACTGCTGCTTTTTATTGTCGCGCTTATTGAACTCAACATCTTCTGCAATGGTCGCGTCAATTTCATCGCTCGCCAAAATTTCATCGCCATAAGTGATGCGATCTACCACTAGGCCATTCTTCATTAACTCTACTGCTACTATGCCGTTGGTTCCACTCACTCTGCCAGAGATTATCCTTCGCGTGTCGTTAACCACCCTCGAACCTGGCATGCCGCCATTCACCTCGACATCCAGCAGTATCTTGGCACCGCTGGTGACATAAGTTCGGGATTCAGCCAGCGCCTCGAATATGGACTCTCCACCCTTAAACCATACGGCTGTTGCGCCAGAAACTGCTGGTTTACCGGAAAACATCTGGTTTGAACTGGCGGAGCCGGTAAACCCTATTTTGTTTCCCTGCAATGCGTGTCTTGTACCGAACTCGGCAAAAGTAGCGTCGCCTGAAATAATTTCAACTAACCTGCCAGCAGTGGGATTGAATGCCCTGATATCTGTTGGTGCATAGGGAACGGCCATATGAAGTTGATCATCAGCACTACCCTCTATGTCTGAGTTGCTCAGCGCAAAAATTTGAGCCTCTCGAGTTTCAAAATTGCCTGGCGCTCGCGTCAGCACAACGGTATTACCGCCAGCAATCAATTCCGCATCAAGTTCAAACGCCGCCAGACTGGCATTGCTCAGGAAACCGAGTGGTGCTTGCCCACGACGACCACGCTTGCTCAGGTCAATCCACTCGAGCTGATACTCAGGGTCCCGAACCACGCCAATAGGATTTACCGACGTTCGCAGTCCCCCGCCCCCGGAACGCAAAGCGAGCTGCCGGATACCCGGCTCATCAAGACTGAACATAAAAGACTGTTCTGCTCGAGTACTTCTATCAATTCGCTGCCTGAACACCCCATCTACCAACAAATCGAGAGAAGGCGTCGCACCAAATGAGGGGTTCCCAAAACGATCAACCAATTGCACGTTGACCTCAAAGTTCTGTCCCGGCGTAACAATCGATGGCGCAATAGATCGGAGGCTAACGGGTTTATCCGCAACAATGGCTAAACCGTCAGCGGGAATCGCGTAGGGTTGTGAAAACTCCGGATAGACAAGATATACAGGTAAAATGAAGTTCGCCTGCGTGCGCTCTGGTACCTGAAAATTCTGGTATCGGATGGTGACGGTATCGCCACTGCTCAGCGCGCCCTCTACAACTCTCGCCGCCGGAAAAAGTTCACCACCGCTGGTGAGTGAGTAAGCCTCAAGCTCAAGGCTAGCCTCACCGGTCGTGGTCACGCTAACGAAGTTGTTTGCCTCCTTATCTAAAGCTTGCAGCCTGAACGGCAGTCTTTCGGGGCTAGCGACTACGAAAAGAGCACCCTCTAACGGTAAATCTGGAACAACGAAGGTTTGTGAGAACTCTGCCGACTTGCCAACGATTAGAGAAGGCACGCTAAATTCCGCGCGACTTGGGTCGATAGCTTGGGACTGCAGCCATTCAAGCAGTTCAGCAATGTGATCGAGCGCATCCGTTCTTCGCCGAATGTCGGCGGCTTGTGCTGATGGTACCGAGGAGATTGCCTGGAATTGTCCTGTTTCCGAAGTTTCGGCCAATGCTGGCCGTTCTCTCAAAACAAATGTTATTTGCTCGTCTATTACGCCAATCCAATCATTGGCCTCGAGAACCGCTTCAGGTTGCTCAATTACCCAGGCTCTTAGGTTTCTGGCTT
>CAJXBG010000057.1 GCA_913050215.1 uncultured Gammaproteobacteria bacterium | reverse complement strand
ACACATTACAGTGGAATGAATTTGACGGATCTCCAAAACCGATTCAAAAACCCTACCCACCATTAATGATTGGAGGCGGTGCACCCAAAATTCTTGGTCTGGCTGGTAGAGAAGCCGATATTGTCAGTCTTAACTTTAACAATTCATCGGGAATGATTGGCCCGGCAGGCGTCAACAGTTCTACCGCAAATGAGACAGCGAAAAAAATTGGCTGGATCAAAGAAGGTGCGGGAGAACGATTTGATGATATCGAAATCGAGGTAGGCGCGTATTTCACCTTCGTGATGGATGACGCGTCACCGGTGTTGTCGAATTTCGCACAAATGTTCGGTCTCAGCGAAGAAGATATGGCAGCCCATCCACATGCTTTGTTTGGCAGTGTCGATCAGATTGCAGACGAACTTATCAGGCGCAGGGAAGCTTACGGCATCTCTTACATCACTGTCGGAGAAGACGCGATGGAACCCTTTGCGGCTGTAGTAGAAAAACTTAACGGAAAATAATACACCTATAACTTTCTCTCACCAGGGGAAAAAGCACACTAATCCTGCGGTGAGATTGATTATAGGTTACCTGGCAAAATCAATTTAATAAGGACCTCATTATGTCAGACCTAACGGGAAAGACAGCAGTAATCATTGGTGCTTCAGGCACCCAGAGTTTCGGTGTCGCCTCAGCTAAAAGGCTTGCAGCAGCAGGCGCTAAGGTCGTTGTATCTGCTCGAAGAAAAGAACAACTCGAGGCGCTTGCGGCCGAGATCAATGGTGTTGCGATTAGCTGTGACATTTCTGACGAAGCTCAGGTGAAAGCACTGTTCGAGAATGCCAAAGCCGAGACTGGACGCGTGGATATCGCCGTTAACTGTGCCGGTCAACTCGCCGCGGCCCCTATCAGCATGCTAACGACAGAACTTATACAGCCGACTCTGGATGTCAGCTTCACCGGCGCCCTGCTTTTTTTCAGGTATGCCGCGGAAAACATGACTGAGGGAGGTTCAATTGTGACAATCAGTTCCCTGACCGCACGATTGCCTGGCCCTGCACTTGCAGTCTATTCAGCAGCGCGCGCCGGCATTGATTATGCAGTCAAAGTCGCAGCCCTAGAATACGGCCCTCAGAAGATTCGCTTTAATTCGATCGCGGCTGGCTTGATTCATACCGATATGACCTCTGCTATGTTTCAGGATGATGCGACCGATAATCGATTTATTCCAGAAATCCCACTGAAACGTATGGGTTCGGTAGACGATATCGCCGAGACGGTACTTTATCTGGCGGACGAAAAAGCCTCGGGCTTCGTCACTGGCCAGCTTATGGACCTGTCAGGTGGACAGCATATGGGGCATTTGCCTAATTAGACCGTCACGGTCGACGCTTGTTTGCTGACGATACGATCACGTTTCATTAACGCGTCTGTTTCAAAGGGCCAAAGAGAAGAACGATGACAACTATTATTGCTCACATCGAAATTCACGAAGGTAAGGAAAAAAAGTGGGAAGCCATCATGCAAGACATGGTCGGCCGGACTTTCACCGAAGAAACCGGTGTCTTGCGCTACGAGTATTTTAAGGGTCAAAAACCAAACTTTTACTACTGTCTACTTTCATTCGAAGACAAATGGGCGTTTTATCGACATCAGAACTCGGATCATCACGAAGGTCATGATTTTGCCGACGTACTCAAATCGATTAGCCTTGAATATCTTGATCCTGTGGAAGACGCGAACCCGCTGCCGCACACTGAGGATCCTGCCCTAACCGACGACATGAACGAAGGAATGCGCAAAGCGCAGAAACTATACCCCACCGACCTAGCCAGTTGGTGGACAGGAAGAAAATAGGAGATCAAATGAGTGCAACACCCACCGAAATTGTAGAAAGCTTTATTGATGCATGGAACAGAATGGACTGGGACGCAGTGATTGACGCGTTAGCCGAAGATGTTATCTATCATAATATTCCTATGGAAAAGCTGGAAGGTAAACAAGCTGCCACCGCATTTATTACTGGCATGCAGCCGGAAGGTGTTGATTGGGAGACGTTATCCATCGCAGAAACGGGTAACAAAGTGCTGACTGAAAGAATTGATCGATTTGATCTTGCCGGTGGCAAGAAAATAGATCTACCCGTTATGGGAACATTTGAAATAGAGAACGGCAAAATTAAGGCTTGGCGTGACTATTTTGATCTGCAGACCTTCATGTCGCAGATGTCCTGATGACAGGCTCTCACCTTATGTTCGTACGCCATGGAGAAACTGTTGGCAATAGCGAACAAATCGCACACGGGCAAACTGAAAGCCCTTTGAATGATCGCGGCATCCAGCAGGCTGAACATACTGCGGCGATGCTAAAGACTTGGGATCGCACCTACCAGAGGGTTTATGCCAGTCCGCTATCCAGGGCACATCAGACGGGCGGAAAAATCAGTCAAAGTCTTGCTTTACCCCTACACACCCACGACGGACTGATGGAAGGGTTTCTCGGAGACTGGGAGGGGATAACCTACAAGAAACTCGCAGAGGTTGGATTTGCTCGGCGCTCCATAGAGGACGATGATTTTGAGGGACACAATGGTGAATCTCCGAACCGGCTGGCACAACGAATGGTGTCTGCAATTACAGAAATAAGAGAGACGCACCCGGGTGAAAACATCATTATCGTCAGTCACGGTGCTGCTATCGCCCACGCGCTTTCAATACTACTCGGTACGAAGCCAGTCTTTGGACCGGGGTACATCATGCACAACAGCGCAGTCACCGAGGTAAAACTTCACCCCGCTGCAGCGCTCACTCATTTGAACTACCACGAGCATATTCCCGATACACTCAAAACCAGCCCCCACCCCAAAGGTGACAAAAAGAAATGATCTCGCCGCCCCTCCAGGCTGAAGACGTTAGCGTTGAGTGGCTAAATGAGTCTATGGCAGCTCATCTGGGGAATGAAAAAATTACAGGTTTTGATCTTGATATCATCGGCGTCGGCGAGGGGTTCATGGGACAGTTAGCAAGAGTCACGCTGACAACCGAAGCCCAAACAACGCCTGATGTCATTAGAACTTCACACTCTGTGCCTGCCACTATCATTGCCAAATTTGCTGCGCAAAATGAGGCGACCCGCGAAATGGCGCGAGAACAGAGGTACTACCATCGCGAAATAGGGTTCTACCAAGACATTGGTCAGGATGTGGGCATTCCGACCCCGGATTGTTACTACGCGTTGCATATTGAGGAGAGCAATCACTTTGTGCTGCTACTTCAGGATCTGGCACCCTCGGTGCCCAGTGACCAGGTTGCGGGTTCCTCAAAGCAAACGTCCCGTGAGGTCATCGAAAACTTTGCCCGGCTACACGCAACTTGGTGGAACAGCGAACGCTTGGCGGGCCTCGATTGGGCCCAACCTCTGTTCAACACACAACCCATTAGTGAAGGGCTGGATTTGATGAGGTACAGTATTACGCAGGCAGAGGAAACAGGTCGGTTTGACCGTTATCCAGAAATGAAGCGTTTAATGTATTTGCTACCTCCTCTTTTTAAAATGGCACCCCCACCGCCCTTTCCATTCACTTTAAGTCACGGCGATCTCAGATCCGATAACATTTTCTGTCATTCCGACAACGGGGGTGGGTTTGCTGTCATAGACTGGCAACTGACGGGCATGGGGCAACCTATCACCGATATCGTTCGCTGGATGACCCAAAGCATCAGTATTGAGGACCGACGAGAAACTGAGCAAGACCTATTAAGGCTTTATCACGACAAGCTCGTTGAGTACGGCATCTCCGACTACAGCTTCAAACAGATGATGCAGGACTATCAGCTGAATCTCGTTCTTATTCTCGTCATGTTCACGATGACAATGGATGACATTGATCAAAGCCCGGAGCGAGCCGAGGCACTGTTTCATGCTATGTACTCACGGCTCGATGCGGCTCTCATTGACTGGAAAGTTATTAACCTGCTAAAGGTGCTTCCCTATCTCATTCCATTCCTAAAACTGGGCGTCTGGTTCAGATCAACCTTTACAAGGAGAAACCATGGCTAACTTACTCACCGACATAAAACCTTTCGACCCCGAGGTGCTAGCGTGTCCCTATAAATTCAACCAGCAGCTAAGAGCTGAGGCGCCGGTCTATCATTGTCCGCATACAGGGGTTTACTTTGTCTCTACCCACAATCTAGTGGTGGAAGTCGCCAAGAATGAAAAGCTTTTCTCCAACAAGTTTGCCCTAATGCAGAGTGGCGAGCGACAAGAGAGAGACGAAGAACTTCATGATATTAGAAAGCAGGGTTTCCCTAGTGTTGAAACCATGTTGACTCAGGACCCTCCAGAACAACGTCGATATCGATCATTATGCCAAAAGCCATTTTCTGTCAGTAGCGTCGCCAGACTCGAACCCTATATCACTGGTCTTGCTAACGAGCTTATCGATGCCTTTATTGATAACGGCGAGTGTAATTGGATGAGCGCATTTGCGGTACCAATGCCCGTGAGAATGATCGCTTACATCCTTGGCGTACCTATCGATGACCTAGATCTTTTCAAAGAATGGTCAGACGCTTCCGTCTATCAATTCGCAGCGGGCCAAGAACGTCAGGAGCTACTGAGAACGGCACAGCTTGTCGTCGATTTTCAGCATTATTTTGCGAAAAAAATTGAAGAGCGGAAAGTGACCCCAACCGACGACGTGCTATCAGATATCGTCAATTCAAGCGCTGATGGCCAAAAGCCAATGGATGTACCCGAGTGCTTATCGGTAATTTCTCAACTGCTGGTCGCAGGTAATGAAACCACAACCAGCACATTTGCTGAAGGCATGCATCTACTCGCAACACACCCGGAACAATTGGCAAAGGTTCAAAAAGACCCATCTCTGGTTCCCAACATGGTCGAAGAAATGTTGCGGCTCTCGACACCAACGACACAAATGTGGCGTATTGCTAAAGAAGATACCGTACTCGGCGGCGTGGAAATTCCCGCCGGATCTACACTAATGATCAAATTTGGATCCGCAAATCGGGACGAACTAGTATTTGACCAATCTGCAAATTTCGATGTGACGCGAGATAATCTCAAATCTCAAATTGCCTTCGGTCAAGGTGTGCATCATTGCCTTGGCGCCCCTCTGGCAAGACAAGAACTCATCGTTAGCTGGAGAGTTATTCTGGAAAGAATGACTAACTTTACACTTCCCGCTGGCGAGGAAGAACTGAAATTTTTGCCGAGTCTTCTTTTGCACGGACCCGTAGACCTCAACATTGAGTTCGAGAAACGCGTATGACAACAGTCGATAGCAGACGAAACTGGGCACTGATAGACACCCTGCTAGAAGATGAAACCGATAGCTGGCGTATCCAAATGCTTTCTCAGTTAAAAGAGCATGTTCAGGCTGAATGCGGCGGAGATCTCGACGCATTGATGGCCACCTTGATCGATGATCCCCAATTTCATAACTGGTCGGGCAATACCGACATCGGTCCTAAAGGATATGACGATCTGAGAAGTTTCTACGAAAACCTGATTACTTCGGGCTCGAACCGTTTCGAATACGCTATTGAGCGTATTATCATCGGAGACGACACCCTGGTGACTGAAGGTGAGATCAAAGTGCCGTTCGCTGGAACAATGCTCAAGGCCATGGGTCGGGAAGATGTTGAAGAGGATGCCTTTTACGCCACGACCGGTCGCACCGTAACTTTTTGGCCATTCTCAGCCGATGGACGCATCATCGGCGAAGACATTTACTCAATGACAAGCGATTTCAGTGATGCCATAGCGGTAGAACTCAAACCATATACATACGGAGAGAATTCATGAAAGCAGCAGTATTCAATAGACCGGGCGAACCGCTCCAGATTCAAGAAGTAGACAAGCCCACCATCGAGTCGGACGAGATGCTCGTCAAGGTGAGTCGCTGTGGTATCTGCGGGACTGACATTCACGCTTCTCGGCAAGGTGCTTTCATGGCGCCGCCTAATACTATTTTTGGACACGAGTTCTCTGGAGAAATTGTCGAAATTGGTGACAAGCTCGCCGGAGGAAACTTCAACCTTGGAGACAGGGTGACTTCGTTACCTTTTATCGGCGACAAAACTATTGGATTAGGCGCTGTTACGGGTGCCTACAGCGAGTTTGTCAAAGTCGGCTACGACCTCGTGGTCAAACTACCGGATGAATTAGATGATCAAGATGGTGCGCTGGTAGAACCGCTAGCCGTCGGGCTTCACTCGGTAAAAATGGCTGGCTCGGTCAGCGGGAAAAGTGTTCTGATCATTGGAGCCGGACCAATAGGCTTAACCTGTGCTATCTGGTGTAAATTTTTTGGGGCGCGGCATATCGTGATAAGCGAACGCGCGCCCGCGCGAATAGACATGGCGAGACAGTTTGGCTTTGAGCATTTTGTAGACCCTGAACAAGATGTCGGTGCCGCCTTTATTGAATTAACCGGGGGCGGGCCGGAGGTTCAGTTCGAATGTGTCGGTGCAGTCGGACTTATGCAGGAATGTGTTGCCCGCGCGCCAAAGCGAGGTTTGATCATGGGTATTGGTGTGTGTGATAACCCAGATACCATTGTGCCACTGATGGCTTTTGGCAAAGAACTTCGAATACAGTGGGCGGTGGGTTACGACAAGGAAGATTTTGAATTTACTATCGAGATGATGGTTGCAGGACGAATTGACGCAGAGTCTATGGTGACCAACGTGGTCAAATTAGACGAAGTGCCAACGATATTCGAGGCGCTAAGGCAACCAACCAACCAATGTAAGGTGATTATCGATCTAAGTGCATAATTCAGATGTTATGAGGCGAGCAACGCAACATTGCTCGCGTCATAATGCACGCTTAAGGCAGCGTGACCTTCAAGCTTGCTAAGGTGCGACTAACAGCTTGCCTGTGTGACCACCATTGAACAGCATACACAACGCTTTTGGAAAGTTATCGATACCCTCTTCTACCTGCTCTGGCATTTTTAACGAACCATCATTCAGCCAACCCGATATGTCGGACTCCATTTTTGGAAATTCAGACATGTAATAATCTACCGTGAAGCCTCGCATACTTGAATTCCGCTCTGCGACACGCAAGTAGAGCGAAGGACCAGTGACATTTTCCAGATGATTGTACTGAGAGATGGCCCCGCAAATCACAACCCTGGCAGCCATGGCCAGACGGTCCAGCACGAGGTCCAGCAATTCACCTCCAACACTATCGAAGAACAGATTCACGCCATCCGGGGCGTACTCATCAAGCTTGGCACCAATATCGTCTGCCTTGTAATCGATCGCAAAGTCACAGCCAATCTCGTTTAGCAGATATTCACACTTATGCGCTCCGCCGGCGATACCGATAACGGTAGCACCTTTGATTTTTCCGATTTGGCAGGCAATTGAACCGACTGCGCCAGCAGCTGCGGAAACAACAATGACATCGCCCTGAGCCACCTCTCCAACATTTATCATTCCACTGTAGGCAGTTAACCCCGTTGTCATGCCAAGCGCACCAAGATAAGCCCTGGCGGGTTGGTCAGACTCATCAAGTACTCTGAACATTTCGCCGGGTAACTGAACATAAGATTGCGCGCCTAACGGTCCGAACACCGCATCGCCTTGATTCAACCCATCAAACTTGCTCTCTAACACCCGTGCGGTGCCTAGCGCGATTACCGGTGAGTCCAACGCCATACTGCCGTGGTGACCATCGCGTGCATCTAATGTGGTTCGTATAAACGCATCAATCGACAGATGCTCTACCTGCAAGCGGACATGCCCGTCAGGCAACTCCGCCAGCTCCTCTTCCATAATTTTGAAATTCGCTTCACTCAAATCACCCTCGGGTCGAGTTACTAAAACGGCTTTTTTATTAATCACTTTTTAACCTCCTCCAGAAACCCTGATGTTTTGCCCAGTGACCCACTCGGCTGCAGGTGACAGCAGATACAGCGCGGCAGCACCAAGATCACGCGGCGTACCTAACCGACCGGACGGTAATCTCAGCATTTTGTCGAGCGCTGGCAGATCTTCGTCTTTGAGCTTAAGCGCCTGCATCATAATTTCTGTGGGCACAGCGCCCGGCATCACACAATTCACTTTGATCCTTGGACCTAACTCTTTCGCAAATGTCTGAGTCATCATATTCACGCCAGCTTTTGCTGCTGAATAATGGCCACTGCCAGGAATAACGTCTTCTGCCGCGAGTGAAGAAATATTAAGCACCCTGCCCGTTTCCATAAATTCAGCAGCGACTTTCGTACAGAGCCATACAGCGGTGAGGTTAAGCGCAAGCGTGTTTTCCCACTCTTCTCTTGGTAACTCTGTGAGAGGTGCCTGTATAGGCGAGCCACCGGCGTTATTAACCCACATATGCAGTCCGCCAAATTCACTCACAGCAGTTTGCGCTAATTGACGAACGGCATCCTCATCAGTGACGTCTGTGGTGCAAGCAATTGCACTACCCCCGGATTCGCGGATTTCGCTAGCAACCCGCTCAATTTCATCTGTGCGGCGTGCTGCACAAACAACATTTGCGCCAGCACCCGCTAGTACCTTGGCGATACCTTCACCGATACCACGCCCTGCGCCTGTCACGACCGCAGTTTCACCTTTGAGACCAAAAAGTTCTTCAAGCATGTTATTCCTTGTTAATTTTGTTATGTTTAAGAAACCGTCAAGCCTGACTGTTTATCTCTGCACAGTCAATATTTAGGAGAAATTTCAAGTTGTCTCATTCTCAATTGATCGAAATGGCACACAAAAATCTGGCACATGCAAAAGCAGGTACCATTGAACAGAAACCCGACGTTTATCGAGTGCCGTCTTCCCATTACTACGACAAAGAACGCTGGAAAGCAGAAATGGACAAAGTATTCCGGCGTATGCCACTGATGCTTGCCATGTCTGCTGAAATACGGGAGCCAGGTGACTACAAGGCCATGGATGCAGGTACGACTCCAGTGCTCATTGTCCGAACCGACAGCGGGCAGGTAAAAGCCTACGTCAACATGTGCAGCCACAGGGGTGCACAGGTCATGGAAGTAGGTAAGGGAAACACCCATCGATTTACCTGTCCCTATCATGCTTGGTCCTACAATCGAGAAGGAGAGCTGATTGGTATTCTCTCAAATAAGGATTTCGGCGACATCGATAAAAGTTGTTATGGACTAACGGAACTACCTTGTCTCGAGCGCGCCGGCTTAATCTGGGTGACGACCAACCCAAAATCCACTCTGGACATTAGCACTTTCTTATCCGGGTATGACGAGCTGCTGGCTCACTTTGGGTTTGAATCCTGGCATCACTTTGACAGTCAAATCGTTCCAGGACCCAATTGGAAAATAGCCTACGATGGTTATATGGATCTCTATCATTTACCCATTTTACATAAAGACACATTTGGCGCAGATTTTCCCAACAAGGCGCTTTACTACAAATGGGGGCCTCATCAGCGCGTTTCCGGACCAGATGCCTCTCTCAGCGCATATGAAGACTTGCCCGAAGATGAATGGCCGACGGAACATTTAATCTCGGGTGTATGGACAATTTTTCCGCATGTATCGATCGCTGGTTTTGACGGCGGTGGTCGAGCTGTCATGATCTCCCAGCTATTTCCCGGGGACACACCACAAACATCCTTCACGATTCAGAACTATATGATGGAAAAGGCACCTAACGAGGAAGAGGCAAAAGCTGCTCGCGAACAATTTAAATTTCTTCGCTATGTCGTTGAGGAAGAAGACTACGCTACAGGAATCAAACAGCAACACGCGCTGAAGACCGGCGCCAAGGACCATATATTATTTGGCAGAAACGAGGGCGGCGGACACGACTTTCACCAATGGGTTGATACCTTGCTAGAGACGGCAGATGAAGACCTCGAAAAACTGTTCACAACCGGATGATTTTGCGTTCGATATTAGCATCGAGAAGTATTGAGGCTTCGCAAGCCAACCAACCAACCAACAGACTTAAATGAAAACGACAAGGAACAACAATGGGACGACTAGAAGGAAAAATAGCGCTAATCACCGGTGGAGCAAAAGGACTTGGTGAAGCGGACTGCAGATTGTTCGCAAAAGAAGGCGCTTCCGTCATCATTGCCGATGTGGACCCCGATGCTCGAGCGGTAGCCGAAGACATCAACGGCACATTTATGCATCTAGATGTGAGTGACGAAGACAACTGGAAGCAAGTTGTGGCGGACATCAGAACAAAATTTGGCGCCTTGCATATATTGGTCAATAACGCCGGAATCGTTGAGGCGGGACACATTTTAAACACATCTCTTAGCAGTTGGCGCAGAGTCAACGCAGTATCATCGGATGGCACTTTTCTGGGGTGTCAGAACTGTATCCCGTTAATGATCGAAAGCGGCGGCGGCTCCATCATCAATATGGCATCGATTGCTTCCCTGCAGGGTGAATACGTCGTCACCGCATATTGCGCCGCCAAGGGTGCTGTTGAAGCACTGACTCGCGCAGTGGCTGTCTGGGCAGCACAGGAAAATCAAAACATCCGATGTAACTCGATTCATCCCTCCGGCATTGTCACACCGATGGTATTGAGCATGCCGGAAAAAATGGCTTCTGCCGAGATGGCGGGCAAAGAGGACAGGCCTTCGCGCGCCAGCAAGTTGGGGGAACCCAACGACATCGCTTACATGGCTCTTTATCTCGCTTCAGACGAATCCAAATTTGTAAATGGTGCCGCCATGCGCGTTGACAACTCAATGTCAGTGACCGCAGGTGTGGTTACGGAAAGATAAAAGGAAAACATCAATGACAGATTTTCAACACATTCTGGTAGACGAACCTCTGCCCGGTGTTTCACGGATCACGCTCAATAGACCTGATTCGAGAAATGCACTAAACAACACACTACGCAGTGAAATCTACGGGACGCTGGAAGCTAACGACAACGATCCGGACGTGAAGGTAACAATTCTTCGCGGAGCAGGAAAGGCTTTCTGTGCCGGCTATGACCTCAAGGGGAACAACGCGAAGAATCAGCCTTTTCACACATCCCCAGGCGATGGCAACTGGGCAAGACATGTTGTTGACGGGTTCTTTCGAGTTTGGGATCTAGCAAAGCCTGTGATTGCTCAAGTACACGGATATTGCCTCGCCGGTGGCACCGAGCTAGCAACATCGTGCGACCTTGTTTACGTCGCTGATGATGCCAAAATTGGCTATCCCGTGGTTCGCAGCATGAGTCCGCCGGACAATCAGTTTTTTCCTCATTTGATGGGATTGCGTCCGGCAATGGAAATGATGCTTACAGGAGATGCAATCTCCGGAGACGAAGCGGTGACCTACGGGTTTGCCAACCGCGCTTTCCCAGTTGACGCACTCGAAACAGAGGTGCTCAAAGTAGCGGAGCGAATAGCGAGAGTACCCACAGATTTGCAGCAGATGAACAAACGCGCCGTGCACCGACAAATGGAGCTTACGGGAGTCAGGGCCGCTATTCGATCCGGCACTGAAATTCAGGCGCTTGCATTCCATACCGAATCTACTCGCGCACATTTCAAGGAACTCGCTGCTGGACTAACAGATGCTCTCAGTAAGCGAGATGGAAAATTTGGCGACTATCGAACGACAGATGATCAGACAAAAAATGGAGACAGCACGTGAGTGTTCAAACCCAAGGGGCCAATGAGGCACCCACCTGTCACGGCGGCCTGGAGAACCTTGAACAGGAATACAGTTACGCTCTGACAGAAGTCGAAGGAGAAATACCATCGAACCTCAAAGGTACTTTTTTTCGAAATGGTCCGGGACGACAGAAAATTGGTGATCAACCCTTTGGTCACTGGTTTGATGGTGATGGCATGCTGTGCGCATTCACCTTTGATAATGGCAAAGCCCACTTTAAAAATCGCTACGTTAGAACACCAAAATACATCGAGGAAACTGCTGCTCAGGAAGTGTTGTACCGCGGTTTTGGTACTCAGCTTCCCGGGGGGCTAATGGCTAATTTTCTAAAGATGCCGGCAAATCCTGCTAATACAAGTAGTGTGTTTCACGGTGGTCACTTGCTCGCACTCAATGAGGGCGGTAAACCCTGGAAGCTGGACCCAACTAATCTAGAGACCGTCGGGGAATTTACCTATGACGGGCAACTGGAATCCAGTATGGTTTTTAGTGCCCACGGCAAGATTCATCCACGAACTGGCGACTACATCAACTTCGGGGCGGGTATGTCGGGGTTTGGAATCACTGGTCCGAAACCCTGTCTCAATATGTACAGAATTAATCCAGAGGGAAAGCTGTTCAAAAAAACTCAGGTGCCGCTCCAGAGCTTTCCTTTTTGCCATGACTTTGCCATGACAGATCGACACGCGATTTTCTTTGTCGGCTCAATTGTCTTTGGCAATATGCTGCCATTCCTGCTCGGCAGCAAGAGCATCTCAGATCAAATCAAATTTGATCCTACCATTCCACTCAAGGTCATTGTTGTTGACCTTGATAGCTTTGAGATCGTAAAGACGTTTGAGTCAGACCCTGGAGCCATTATCCACTTTGGTAACGCCTTCGAGGAAGGCAATGAAATCATTATAGACGGCATGTTCGCAGATAACTTTGAAGCCAACGATACTTTATCCAACGTTTTCAACCCTGATAACCGGTTTGGCGGGGGGAAGTATTACAGATACAGACTCAACATGATCACTGGATCAATGTCCTCTGAGCAGCTAACGGAGGTAGAGAGTGAATTCCCAACCTTCAATAATGATTTTTTAGGTAAACGAAATGAAGTGAACTACACCGCCTGCTCCGTTGACAATGGTGCAAACAGCTTCTTCAATGCTATCCAGCGCATCACTTTTGACGGCGATGCACAGCTCATCACACTGCCACCGGGTTATTACGGATCGGAGCCAATGTTCGCGCCGGCAACCGATGCAACCAGCGAAGGAGATGGCTATGTACTGGAAGTTGTTTACAACGCCTATGATCACATGAGTGAGCTCCAGATATACCCTGCGAATGACCTCAACAATCAGGTATGTAATCTCAAGCTAAAACACCATGTCCCTCATCAGTTCCATGGTTTCTTCTCGTGTGATGTTTTTTGTGATGTAGGCTAGATATCAGCGACCGACCCCGTCCCTAAACTCTATCGGTGAGTCTTGGGTCGGGGCACGTTGTATGCGCTGTAAAGAGAGAAACTATTACTTCTTTTTGGCCTGAGCCATAATAATTTCTGCACCCTTTGGATCCACCGCCATATTGTGAATCTGATAGTTGTTCGCATGACCTAACTGCTGCAATGACATGGCTGCCTGCAGCGCCGGCCACAAGCCTTGACTATCTTGCATCTGATTAACCGACTGCTTTGCCAGCTTTAGACCCATGCTGGGACGCTCCGCAATATGTTCGGCCATATCAGTTGTGAATTGGGTCAGCTCATCTCGCGGCACAACGTGATTTACCATACCAAGAGACTTTGCTTCCTCTGCAGAGACTGGCTCACCTGTGAACAACATTTCCTTCGCCTTGCGAACGCCGACTTCCCACGGATGCGCAAAGTACTCAACACCGTTAACACCAAATGCCACAACAGGATCAGCAAAGGTTGCATCATCGCTGGCGATGATCATGTCGCAAACCCAGACCAGCATCAGACCACCTGCAATGACTTTGCCCTGTACCTCAGCAATAATAGGCTTCGGCAAATTTCTCCAACGCCAACACATCCCAAGATAAATTTCCTGCTCAACGGCCATAGAGCCTTCTGACCCGGGCTTTGAGAAGCCACCCCAGTTGCTGACCGTATCAAAATCTGTGATCTTGCTTCTGTCTCTGAGATCGTGTCCCGATGAAAAATGCGGGCCATCGGCTGCTAAGACAATTACGTTCGCCTCATCGTCCTGAGCGGCGAGATCGAATGCCTCATTCAACTCATAAGTCATGGCCTTATCTTGGGCATTTCTTGCTTTTTCTCTGGATAGCACAATCCGCGCTACGCCATTAGTGACACCCTCGTATCGAATGGTTTTGAAGTCTGGCATTCCGGCACCTTTTTGAAATTTCGAGTCGCCAACCATAGCAGAATTATCAAAACAGTCACACTTGATTGTTTTACTTAGGAACTCATGGCAGCATACAGATTGAAACAACAGTTGGTTAATAATATGTCCGAGCAAACCTCACAGTCCGAAAGGGACGAATTCAGGGAATACTGTCAAAGATGGCTTGAGGAAAATCGCCCTCCGCCCACAAAAATTCCGTTACCCCAAAACGCGTATGAAGTGACGTTTCACGACCACCGAACTTACCTCTGCGATTGGCAAGCAAAGTGTTATGAAGCGCAGTTGATCGGTACGGATGTGCCCCAAGATTACGGTGGACATGGGCACACAGAATTTCAAGCCATTGCCAGTGCCGAGGTACGCAAAGCAAATGTGCCGTACTTCATTAACTGGATTGGATTAGGAATGACAGCACCCACCCTCTTAATTCATGGCACGGAAGAACAGAAGAAACGGTTTCTACCCCCGATTTTTTCCGCAGAAGAGATCTGGTGTCAGGGTTTCAGTGAACCTGGTGCTGGTTCAGATCTTGTCTCTCTGCAAACGTCCGCGATCAAAGATGGTGATAACTGGATTATCAACGGCAGCAAGGTATGGACCAGTTTAGGCGCCATTTCGAGTTGGATGTTGCTTCTGGCACGAAACGACAAGGACGATAAGTATAACGGGATTACATACTTCATGGCCGATATGGCGCGTGAGGGAGTAACGGTGAGACCTATACACAAAATGACAGGTGAATCAGGTTTCAACGAGGTGTTTCTCGAAGATGTCGTGATTCCGGATAATCATCGTATCGATGATGTCGGTGCTGGCTGGAAGGTGGCGATGTCGACGCTGACCAGCGAAAGAGGCGCCGCCGCAGGGGTTGGTGCTGTTGCCAGCAGTGAATCTCCTCTGACAGCCGTTCTCCAATTGATTGAGCTCGCAAAAACAACCAAGCGAAACGGCATCACAGTTTGGGATGATCCCGTGGCAAGAGACCGCATCGTCAACGTCTATGTACGCATTGAAGCGACCATGCAGAACGCACGAAGAACCAGAATCAAGGCGCTCAACGGCGGCGCGATGCGCTTGCCACTACAAGGAAAAGTGGTCGGTAGTGAAATCGCCCAGGAGCTCAACGAGATTGCTCTGTCCGTGCTAGGTCTAAAATCCAGTCTCTATGTCGGCGACGAACATGCGATTGATGATGGCAAATGGGCACTCGGTTACATGAACACATATACCGGCACAATTTCCGGCGGCAGTAGCGAAATTCAACGAAACATTCTCGGCGAACGCGTGCTGGGTCTGCCAAAAACCAAATAGGTTATCCATATGACACAACCAAGAGACTTCGGCTTTGACGAAGAAACTGGCATGCTGAAAGATGCGGCCAAAAGGTTTCTCGACGAGAAACGACCCCTTGATCAATTGCGACCCCATCTCGCTGGCACTGAAGACCCCTATCACGGCTCGGCTCGCGAGGCATGGTTTGACCAAGATAACTGGTCTGAGATACAGGGACTTGGCTGGCATTTATTGGCCGTACCAGAAAATGCTGGCGGGGTAGGCATGGGACTTGTTGCTGCCGCAGCCATTCAGGAAGAAATAGGCAGAGCGGCCTGTCCGACTCCATTGACCGGCACACTTCAAGCGACATTTGTACTTCGCGAGGCCAAGGCCGATAAACTACTCAGTCAGGTTGCTGAAGGCACAAGCATGGCGCTTGCAATCCATGGAGAGGACGGCTCGCTTGAACCGGATTCTACTGACGTCACGGCAAACGGCACAAGCCTCAGTGGCACGAGTTGGTATGTTCAGGATATTCATAAGGTCGATAAATTTATCGTTTCAGCCAATAGCGAACAGGGCATCGGTTTATACCTGGTTAGTGCAGGTGATTGCGATTTACAAGGCGACAAAATTGTTGATCTCACCAGAGATCAGGGCCGTGTTGTCATGAATGGCGTTGAAGCTGAAGTGATCGCAGCACCAGGCGAAGGTGCAGAAGTCTTATCACGATCATTGTCTGCCATCCTAACGTTGCTGGCGGCTGATATGGTTGGTGCAGCTGAATGGCAGCTACAGGCCACAACAGAGTACGCAAAAGTCAGAACTCAGTTTGATCGGCCCATCGGATTTTTTCAGGCTGTAAAACACCCCATTGTTAATATGATGATTTCGACTGATGAAACACGATCGTTGGTCTATAACGCGGCTTGTGCCTACGACCACGAACCACAAGATGCTTTACGTTGTGCGCTCATGGCCAAGGCCAGTGCATCAGAAACGGCCTCTTTTTGCAGCAACCGATCTACGCAGTTGCATGGCGGGATTGGATTCACCTGGGAGTCGGATGTGCAGATCTATCACAAGCGACAAATGCACAGCCAGTTCTTACACGGTGACGCAAGTTGGCACAGAGCAAAACTCGCGGAATTATTATGAATACCAGTGTTGTTTTAAAGCGCAGACCTGCAGGCAAGCCGGTACCTGAAGACTTCGAAGTCGCAGAGAGTGAAACCCCTACGCCGGGTGTTAATGAGGCCCTGGTTGAAAACCTGTTTATCTCGCTTGATGCGGGTTTTAGAAACTGGATGGATGAAGATGCTGGCGATGATGTGCTCCCGGCTATGGCGCTAGATCATCCGGTTATGGGATTAACCGTCTCGAAAGTGATTCAATCAAACAATCCCGACTTGCCAGTCGGGCAGATATTGATGGGCAGACTGGCCTGGCAATCACATTCCATTGCAGGCCCAGATGACTTTCTTGTGCCGCTAACAACAGACGACGATGTACCGCTCAGTTACCACCTTGGCATTCTAGGCGACACTGGCATGTCAGCTTACTTTGGGCTTAAAGACATTGCTCAACCACAGCAGGGCGATACCGTCGTCATATCAGCTGCTGCGGGTGCCGTTGGCTATGTCGCAGGACAGATCGCTAGAATAATGGGCGCAACAAATATTGTGGGATTCACCAGTAGTGCCGAGAAAGCTGAGAAGTTAGTCAATGAGGTAGGGTATGACGCTGTCATCAATCATGCCACCGATGATATCGATGCAAAACTCGCAGAATACTGCCCGAACGGCATCGATATCTACTTTGACAACGTGGGAGGACAGATACTGGAACATGTGCTTAATCACATCAATGAAGGTGCAAGAATCCCGTTTTGCGGCGCTGTTGCGGACTACACCAGCACAAACCCGGGACCTTCTAACTTGTTTAAACTGGTGACCAATAGTGCAAGAATTCAGGGATTTATGACCCATCACAATGTTGATCGATATGACGAGGCCAGAGATCAGTTAAAAGACTGGCTGGCAGACGGTAAGCTCACCTGTTTTGAACAACAATACGAAGGGGTGGATAGTTGCGGGACCGCTTTTTCAGGACTATTCGCCGGCAAAAATTTCGGCAAGTCAGTCGTAAAGGCGTAGTGAGCATGCGCCTATAAATAGGCAGGCTGGTGTTAATTCTCCGGACGGCGCCTGCAAGCTTCAACCAACGTATTTATCGGTCTTCAACATTTCAACAACATGCCTCTTACATGCGCAGGGAAGTCACGATTGAAAATATGCCAAATCGCCTACTTTGTTGATGATGTCAGAGAAGAGGTGCCAAAAATGCACCAAACATTTGGCGCCGGACCTTTTCTTGTTTCAGACAACATCCAACTCGCCTGGGCAGAGCTACGCGGCATCGCCGGTAATTTTGTGCACACATCAGCTTACGGTCAGTGGGGTGATGTGATGATGGAGCTTGTTCAGCAGGACAGCGAAGGCCCTTCGCCTTTTAGAGATATGTTTGAACCTGGCCAACAAGGTATTCATCACGTGGCAGTGATGGTTGATTCTATGAAAGATGCCTATGAGCACTTTGCGTCACAAGGGTTCGACGTTGCAGCAAAAGCCGAGACAACCTCTGGCGTCGAGTTCGCTTTTATCGATACTGTCGAAAAATTCGGTCATATGATTGAAATATACGAGAAAAGTGAACAACTCGCCGCGTTCTATCAATACATCAGAGAGGCATCAACACAGCCGTTCTCCAACCCGTTTATTCAACCGTAGCTGGCCTTTTTCGTCGTCATTTCTCCAAGTATCTGATCGAGGCAATCACCGCTTTTTAGTTCGATCTCGGAAAGCGCATCCATTTCTTCGGCGAGTGCCGGGTGTGTGATTTTCATTCGTTGCCAGGCTCCCGCACCTTGCTTTTCAGCATCAGCTTGAATGGTCATTTGTCCAACCGCCGACAAACCCTCAAAAACTTTATAGTATGCTGCCTTTGCCTTAGGCAGCATTTCGAGCACAAGTGCTCTGTGGGCATCCGATGGTGGTAGCAAATGCTCAACGCGATCTGCGATCTCATCTTCACTGTCAGCACAGGCCAACAGCTTCTCTCGGTATTCAGGGACTTCCTCTGCCCAACCACGGTAACGTGCTGCTGCCGTTCGCTCTAATTGCGACAGTAAAAAAGGCAGTGCTTCTTCAGGAACACCGGAAAGATAAGGAGCTAATAGCTCACCAAAACTTGGAATATGTGGTTTGACCATGCGTGTCGCCTATTGTTATATAGCAGGCACGTAGTTAATCACATTTTCTCGTGAAAAACTTTGGTTACAGGAGAGAACTATCAATATCCAGAATAAAGTGGCACTTGTTACCGGCGCTGGCTCAGGTATTGGCCAGGTGACAGCAGTTGAACTAGCCCGTCGTGGCGTCAGGGCTATCGCGCTTGCTGACATCCAGCAATCTGGTCTCGATGAAACGAAAACGTTCGTTGCGAGAGAAGGGGCTGAAGTACTTGCGGAGGTTGTTGATGTTTCAAATGTGGAACAAATTTCCCGATTTTTTGCACTAACAGAACGTAGACTGGGTTGCCCGGATATCATCCACAACAACGCGGGCACTATTTGCGGTGAGCCCATCTGGCCCGAGAGCCCTCTCGAGAAAATGACGCAGGTCGTCTCGGTTAATCTCCTCGGCATCATTTACGGAAATAGAATCGGCATTGAAATGATGTCAAAAAACGGTGGCGGCGTGATCATCAACACCGCTTCTACCGCAGCATTGGGTCCCATGCCAACCGATCCAATTTATGCCGGCACCAAAGCAGCCGTTGTCAACTTAACGCAATCCTGTGCCGGACTTTTGCAATCTCACAATATCAGAGTCAACGCGGTGCTACCCGGTATGGTGGCGACGCCATTTATAGAAAAAACCGGTGATGGTGAACAACCCGCAGCCTGGCTAAAACCAATTCTTGGCCAAATACCCATGTTATCAGCAGATCAAATTGCTGAAGGTATTATTCAACTGGTACTTGATCAATCGAGTGCTGGTGCCTGCCTAGTGATTGAAAACCCGACGAAACCGGGTGGCCCACCACTTAAGACACTATTGCCCGATGCTAAAAGTTTCTACCGCTATCAGCTATCTCGTTAGATAGCATCGACCCGCGCTTTCCACACAGGGTGTTGCCATACCGCGTGCGCCGCGACTTCAGAAGACAGTGCCGGCAGCTTGCCAACATCTGTCCAGGTAGCCGCTGCATCATGAAAATCAGAACCACACGATAAATACATTGAAAATTCAACGCCCAATTTTTCAAGGTACTGCTTCATCTCAGGCGCAATGTTTGGATAGGACGCCTCGAGCGCGTCACCTCCCACTTGGCGAAAGGTTTCGACAAGCCGCTTGAGCTTGGCTCTGTTTAGCGGGTAACGACCTGGATGCGCGAGTATTGCGATGCCTCCCGCCCCCTTAATCGCACCGATTGCTGTGGACATCGAGCACCACTCGGCGGGGACATGCGCTTTACCGCCCTTGTTGAGATAACGCTTGAAAACTTTCTTGCGATCTACACACACCCCGTTTTCAACCAGAAAGTCGGCCACATGGCTACGCGTCAACGCATAGGCTTTTAGTCCCGAGAGTGACTCTAGCAATCCTCCAGCACCTTGCTGACGCAACTTCTCGTCGATTTTCACAATCCGTTTATGGCGACTAGTCTGTTGCTCCGCAAGAAGCGCACTTAAACCAGACTCGCGCGCATCGATACACAAGCCGACGACGTGGATTTCGATGTTTTCCCACATACATGAGATTTCCACACCCGGGATGATTGCAGGGCCGTCAACCGACTCGGCCGCTAATAAGGCATCAACACAATCATGATCAGTTATTGCGAGGTGGCTCAATCCATTCTCCAGCGCTCTGGCCTTCAGGAAAGACAGATCGTGCTTACCATCGGAGTAATGCGTATGACAATGCAGGTCAACCTTCATTGAAATTCTCGCAGTTATCTGGTGTGGGGAGATGCAACATGCAGTGACCAGCTATCGCTGGCTACCTGTACCGACACTTGAAACGACTTTTACCTCGCCGGTTGCAGGATCAAATACACGCCGGTCTTCCTTACTCATATCTACACCGGTCACGCGAATGAACTTTGACCCGGCGGGATAATCTATCGAGTGAATCTCTTTTGTATCAAACAGTCCGGCCTGTCCTGGCGCTAGCCGAAAGCTACGAACCTGTTCAAGCTTCTCTTCGCCGTCTTCAACCGTGCGCCAGATCGTCATGTCTGTGTATTCCGCAACCTGCCCGTAGATCGCCCATGAAGAGCCATGATCATGCGGAGGAGATATACGAGGGGCTCTCATATTGTAAGCCAGCACACAGAAATTGAGCGACGCGTCCTCAAAAATCTGTTTCATTCCAGTATGATTATCGGCACCCGCATGTTCTGCACAAAACGCCTGATCAGTCAGAAGCTGTTCCAGTGCTCGCCGGATTTTTTCTCTGCCGGCACTATCGTCGCTTTCCCGAAGCGTCGCGCGCGTATCATCGCAAAAATTATTTAGTGAGTAAGCCATCATCTGGTTCCCGTAAAATTCGAAGTCACTATGCACTTAACTTCCCGGTACAGCAACGCAGGCGTCCCTAGCTGAAGAGAAACTCAAGGACACGCCTGAGCTACTTCAGGCTGGTTTTCTGAAGAAGTATCGTAAAAACGCGATCGCACTGCTGCCCTCCATACCAGAAAGGTGGGCCATCCATGCAGACTCAGGCATTGCATTCAGATCCGATTGCATGCGTTCCACATCGAATTGAAACGAGAGTTTTATAAATGGTTTCGCAAGTTTCATCACGGCAGATTAAGGGAAGTAGAAGACAATATCCAGCAACCTCCTCTATAATGTTCGCATGGGAATGCAGCCTAAAGACTACGATGAAATCCTTGTTGCCCTGCGACGGATTACACGTGCCATCGATCTTCAGTCGAAGCGACTTCTGAAGACCACTGGTCTGACAACCTCACAATTATTAGTACTTCAAGTCATCGATGATCTTGGCAGTCCGACACCGAGTTCGATTTCCCGTGAAGTTGTATTATCTCAGGCTACAGTCACTAGTCTCATTGACCGTCTTGAGCGAAATGGCATGGTAAGTCGATTCAAAAGTGCCAGCGATAAACGCGCGGTAAACATCCGGTTAACGCCCCTCGCTGAAGAGAAACTCAAGGACGCGCCCGAGCCACTTCAGGCTGGTTTTCTAAGAGAGTATCGCAAACTACCAGAGTACCAAAAACACCTGCTTATTGGTTCTCTACAACAGATAGCCGCGATGATGGATGCTGAGGAAATTGATGCATCCCCGATTCTCGATACAGGTGACCTGAACCCACCCTTACAGCGCTGACTTTCTGATTTTTGGGTTTAGCTTCTAGAAGCAAACTCTTCTTAACCTAGTGATCACGCACGGTCTTGCCGCTGGTTTCTGCACACCGATTTCCTCAAACCAATTTCTTCAAACCAATTTCTTCAAACCAATTTTTTCAAACAATGACATTACTGGCATAAGCTTCGGCAATTTCTTCACTGGTTAATCCGATCACATTTTCAAGCACTTCAAAACTATGCTCACCGATGCAAGGAGCAGCGGATCTGGGACCATTGTGATAACCGCTGATAGTGTATTGGTGCCCGGCATAGGGAATATGGCCCATTTCAGGATGATCAAAATATCGGTAAAAACCCCTGTGCTTGTATTGTGGATCTTGCAGCAAATCCTTACTTCGCTGAACAACACCGGCGGGTATGCCTACTGCCTGTAGTCTGGCGACTGCATCATTCGGGGTAAACTGCATCGTCCATTCCGTTATCGCTTCGTCTATTCGATCATGCTGCTCGAGACGACCTTGATGTGTCGAGAGTACATTTTCGTTTGAAAGGTCAGTACGCTGCATCAATTCGCAAAGGCTATGCCATTCGCTATCTTGCTCAACAGCAATCGCGCACCATGCCTCTGCTTCACTACAGGGGTAAACGCCCTGCGGCCCATAAAAACGGGATCGATTACCATTACGAGTCGCACTGTGACCATTTGCCTGTAAATCCAATATTTCCGGACCTAAAAAGTGAAGTGCTGTTTCAATCTGCGCGACGTCGATAAAACATCCTTCACCCGTGCGGCGTTTACGATCCAACGCTGCAGCCAGCAATATCGAGACAAATCGCGGAGCCACGGTATCCGTGTAGGCAACCCATGGTGCTGAGGGGCCTAAATCTGGCCAACCTGTTATCTCGTAAAATCCCGCGATCGCCGCTGCGTGATACCCATAGCCTGCCAGACCAGCAGCAGGGCCGGTCTGCCCCATCAGACACGTGCTGATCATAATCAATCCAGGATTGAGCTTCCGCACCTCGTCATAACCAAGACCCATTCGACTTACTGCGCCGGGCGCAAAACTTTCGATAAACACATCGGCGTTGCCAATAAGTTTTTTCGCAAGGGTGATGCTTTCTGCAGATTTCATGTTCAGCGTCAGACTTCTTTTAGACGTATTGAAGTCGCCAAAGAACTGGGATCGATTCCATCCGAATTCTGAGTCTTTCATGGGAACACCCCCCCGCAGGACATCCGGACGGTTCTCGGACTCTACGCGCACAACATCGGCACCATGGTCAGCGAGGTACTTCGCAGAAATTGGTCCGACCCCTACCCATGCAAAATCTGCGACTTTAATGCCTTCAAACGGCAACTTATCGTCAATATCTAGCTCAACCGGTGTTTTACTGGTCGAGAGCAGTTGTTCCTTAATCTCTGCCGTGTGCTCACCAAGGCTAGGTGCGTTTCGCCTCACCGCCATTTCAAAGGCGTCTTGTTTTGCCCACAAGCCAGCAGACTTTACTTTTTGCCCGTTGGGTAATGTTGTTGCCTGCCAGTATTCCCTCGCTTCCATATGCTCCATGCCCAACAACTCACTCAGCGTATTGACCGGCGCCAGTGTGACGCGCTTTTGCAAGCCTAGTTCAAACAACTCCCTTCTTGATCGCCCAGCAAAAAATTGCCGACAAATCCTTGCGCACTCATCAAAGCTGATCGGCAGATTTTCAGGTGTCTGCATGTTAGCTTCAAACATATCCCAGTCGATTTCTCGGAACGATTCATCGACGATGCCATCTTCGATCAGAGCGTCAGTACAACCCTGCAACACACGACCAAACGGAATCGCCACAACATGACCATCTGTTGTTGGATAGACTAATTCAGTGAGGCCGATCCCCTGCGCAATCGAAGACCCTATACGCTCAAATTCGAAACCCTGGATCGCCCAGGCATCCATCGCGTTGAGCATCGTCCAAGTCATCACACATTGGGCAGAGACATCGACAAACTGCGCCGAACCGGTTCTCCTCATCCGGGCATGAGCCACCATCGCACCAGCAATCGCTTCAACGCCGGCATGTCGCCAAACCTGAGGCACACTGATACGCAATGGCGGGCGCCCGGGCACGCCCTGAAGCGCAACGGGTCCTGCCATACTGACGATTGTGAGATCTGCAGCTTTCATTTCTGCATAAGGGCCATCACTGCCAAAAGCAGTAATCCGCACATGGACAAGATGAGGATTCAAGGCTTTGGCATCATCAAAGCTGGTACCCCATGTCGACTCCAGCTGCTGGCCTGATTCAACAATAAAATCGGTTCTCGCGATCAGTGCCGCTAGTATTGCCTTGTCTGCGTCTGAACTCGGATCCAGACAAATCGAGCGTTTGTTACGGTTGAAGGCCAGAAACTGCAGGCTGCGCAGATCTGTTTTATCTGTTTCCAAAAATGGTGGCGCACGCCGCGCTTCAGAACCATTCGGCGTCTCAACGCGAATGACATCAGCGCCGAGGTCTCCCATCAACATTGGCCCAATTTCGCCTCGTTCATCGGTAAAATCGAGCACCATATAGGCTGAAAGAACCCCAACTGACATAAACTTCCCTCTTAAAATGCCAGCATCATCGATCGTCGCTAGCTGATGTCAATTCAGCAAGACTGCACTGACATGCCCTCTCTAACAAAAATCAGAATCACCGGCTGACTTATCTTTAGTCTTACAGTTTTTCACAAACCTAACGTGTTTTTGGACTGGCACTCTCTAAATGGCTTGAAAAACATCCGCCCACTCTTCTATCGCATCTTCAACGCCATGCACCAGCTGGATCGTTACCTGATCGTAACCAATATCACGAAGCTCACGTATTTGCAGAATCAAATCTTCTCGACTGCCGCTCATTGTTGTTGACTTGACCAGCTCTGGCGTAATGTGGGTCTCCTCTGGACGGACATACATTAAATGTCCGCGGTGATTAGTCAGATAACGCGCATCTTCAGGTTCATATTTTTCATGAATCGCAAGGTACTCGGCAATCACGTTGCTCAGAGGTCCGGTCGGTAAGTTTGCTCCGCCCATTGCGCCAACTTCATCAGCCATATTATGGAACATCACTGCTGTTAGTGGTCCGGCTTCTTTCATCAGCTTCTGATTGTCTGTCTCCTCATCCCCTGTCAAAACTGCACCCAAGAAAAATAGATTTGCAGCGAGTGCTTCTCTAGATCGACCCGAAGATTCCCAGATTTCCTGCATTTCAATCAAAGACTGTTTCGCGCCCTGAGCACCAAAATTCAACCACCCTGCGCCTAATTCAGCTGTTAGTTGCTTTGCTTTCGGACCAAATGCTGAGACCCACAGAGGCACTTGATCCTCAAGATTGATCAATCCAAGGTCTGGGTTCAAAAATCCAATCTTTCTATCCTTGCCTTCGAAACGCCAATCTATTTGCTCACCATGCAATAGTCTCTGCACACGTTCAACGTAACCCTGCATTTCTTTCAATGGCAACGCGCCCAATCCCATTGTTCGCCGCGCTGTGAATCCTGTACCAACACCAAAGTCAATTCGACCTGGTGCCAGACGGTTTAGGGAAGCAAAGGCATTCGCGGTGACAGGTTCGATGCGGTTACTGGGCACAAGAACCCCGGTACCGAGTCTGATTCGACTGGTCTCATGTGCCGCAAGCGCCATACA
>CAJXBG010000056.1 GCA_913050215.1 uncultured Gammaproteobacteria bacterium | reverse complement strand
CGAGGGATGGCAAGAAGCGGCCGTTTATTGACACCTGGTAGAACAAACAGCTCCCTGTTCAATCAACGCAGCGCTTTTTTCAAGCTTCAGGGTAAAGGCCCAATGCAACTTGCCCTACGTAGCCTCTTATTTCGGTCGGAGCGTGTGGCTGCATAAATGGTCCCGCTCTAACATCGCGATATAGCTGCGTGAGAGGGTGGGCGCTCATAAAACCTGCACCGCCTACTAGATCCATCGCCTTGTCAACAATGCTAATCGCACCACGGTTAACAACCCATTTGGCACACTGATATTGTTTCATCAGATGATGTCCGTCCTCAATTGTTGGCGGTGTATGTTCAGCTCTGAGTAGCCAGTCATCAACAGCAGCGCCGGTGCTTTGCAAAATCGATTGACAAGTCGCGAGTTCTATTTCCATCTCACCTACTAACTGTTGCACACCTGAAGACGAATTAACCAACTTACCTAGCCTTTTCTGTGTTGCTAACGATGCCATCGCAATCTCATGAGCATGCTCGGCAATGCCCATAAACGCGGCCACAAGCGGCAAGTTTCCCAGCGTTCTGTTGATCAACAAGTCAATGCTCCAACGCCCCCACGGGCCAATTTTTCGGACACTGTGCTTGGGCACCAATGCGTTTTCAAAAGAAATAGATTGGCTGCCGGAACCTCGCATGCCTAGTGAATCCCAGTCGTCTTGCGGCATGATTCCCTGCGTATCAATCGGCAACAGCACTGTGCCAAGATAATCTTCGTCGTCCTCACCTCGCATCTTAAGGTTCATCGCCAGATGAGTGGCAATCGGCGACATGGTCACAAACATTTTATGCCCGTTGATCATCCATCCATCATCGGTGAGCGTGGCCGTGGTCTGCGGATGCAGGTTGTCTGTGCCGCGCTCCGTTGCTGTGGCACAAATCAACATTTTTCCTGCAGCGATCGCCGTGAGCGGTTTAGCGACCTGCTCACCCTTGCCTCCTTTTTGCCGCGCACGATCATAAGCACCTGCCATACCGCGACTCACGCCGAGATGCATATTAATGCCAATGGCAGAGGAACCATCACCCCTCGCTAGAGCGGCGATGCCACACAGCCAATCGTGAACCGATACAAGACCAAACCCGCCAAGAGATTCCGGCACAAATGCGGCCGCTACTTTTGAGGTTTGCATCGCTTCGAAGTTCTCGACACACATTGCTCCTTCCCGGTCAGCAGCGCTCGCGCGCTCCCGAAATTCCGGTATTAAACGTTCGGCAGCAGATACAAATCGAACCCCGGCATCTGTCAGAGGCGTCAATCCAAAACCCATAAACTATTCCTTTCGGTTTGTTCTCAAAAGCACATTTAACAAAATCACCAAAACAACGATGGCTAAAGGCAAGACTAAACCTGACTCGTATATACCCGCGGCACCAAATGCCAACAAAGCAACAAATCCAGTCACGGCAGCGTAGGCGCCCTGAGTCGTCACGTGAGCGAGGTGGCTACATTCGGCACCGGCGGAAGCAAGCACCGTCGTGTCAGAAATTGGCGAAACATGATCACCAAACAAACCACCACTGAGCACCGCTGCAATCGTTAGGTACATAGAAGCATTGAGCTCGAACCCCAACGGGACCGCAATCGCCATCAAAATTGCAAAGGTGCCGTAGGACGAGCCAGTAGACAATGAGATTAGCGCGCCGAGCGCAAAGACAATCATCGGAAAGAATGTCGGAGACACTGACCCGGAGATGATCGAAGCCAAGTAGTCGGCAGTATGGACATCTTTAGTTACTGAGCTTAAAGACCAGGCTAGAACCAGTACAATCGATATATATACCAATGACTCAGCGCCTTTGATGAACACAGCTAAGGACTCAGCATAAGAGACCGACTGGTAACGTCGCATCATTTCCATGCAGGTAAAAGAAGCGGCAATATAGGCGATAACCAGCGTAGATCTGATGTGGATGCCTGAGATGCCTCCATGTGTTGCATGCCAAGTGATCAACCCGCCAATCAATAGCAACATAACGGCGAGCGGATAAAGAAAGACCCCTATTCGATCATTGTCATCCGCATCCGGATTTGCCAATTGTTCTTGCATTGCCTCGTTTTCTTTCAGGGACGCGCGATACTTCATCTGAGTTGCTCTCATCGGACCAAACTCCCTGCCGGAAAGCACAAGAATCGGCACCGCTGCGAGCGCAAGAAACGCATAAAATTGATAGGGAATGACGTTAATCAGAACACTAAATGCGTTCTCGTCCCGACCGATTTCTTGGTAGGACCGCTCGATTAGTGACATGATATATGCGCCCCAGCCAATAAAGGGAATGAGGATACTAATCGGCGAAGAAGTGGTATCCAGTATATAGGCCAGCTTCTCACGGCAAATTTTGAACTCATCAAACAGGGTTCGGTAAAGGGGACCAACAATCAGACTATTACCCGAGTCGGTAAAGAATATGCCGATACCGGTCAGCCACGCCAACAATTGTGCCTTGGCGCCACTTGTCACAATCGAGCTCATTTTTCTGGCGAAGGCACTAGCGCCACCGGAGACCTCCAGTAGCTTGACGAACCCCCCGATCACAAAAATAGTGAGGATAACCTGAACCTGGGTGCCGCTGGAGATTTCCTTTAGTACCTGATTTTCAACCGAATTGAGCACCGCGGCGAAAGGATTAAAATCTACGATGATAAGTGAACCGCTAAAAATGCCGCAGGAAAGTGCAAAAAGAACATTTTTACTATACAGGGCAATGGCTATTGTCAGCAGGGGTGGCACCAAAGATAACGCACCGTAGTCTGCCATATCACCAACCTAACCTGTCAGCTATCCTGTGCCAACCCAATACCCAGGGCATAAACCAGGGATCACCGAAATAAAGTGGATGCGTCACAAAATCCAGATCATCGAAGGATGTCGCGCCTTCAGGTGACCCAAGCATTTTAAATCCTAGTTTTCTACCGAAGTAACTTGAACGCGCCACTCCGGATCCGCAATAACCCATTGCGTAATAAGCACCGTCAAATTGACCGAGATGGGGAGCGTGGTCAAAGGTATAGGCAACCAAACCTGACCATACATGACTCATACCCACTGTTTTAAGCTCGGGATAAACCTGAACCAAAGATTGTTTTAGTTCACGTGCGTTCACTTTAGGATTATCTTTTAGTCCGGAAGCTCTGCCTCCGAAAAGAATTCGGGTACCGTCCGGGGAGGGTCTGTAATAAGCGACTAACCGACGACTATCACCATAAAGTCTTAGTTTCGGCATAAGTCTGCTGATAAGTTCAGAGGGCAATTGCTCAGTCGCGATCATCGCACTTCGCAGCGGCAGTACCCGACGACGCAAAGCAGGGGTTGTTCTGCCAGTGTAGCCATTTGTGCAAACAGCAACCTGGTCGGCTTTCACCTCTTGTCGCACGCCTCCCCGATTGGTCGTCAAAACGAAGCCAGCGCCAGCTTTAATGAAGTCGACGACCCTCGTTTCCGGAAAAATCTTCACTCCTGCTTCGCGCACTCGTTGAACAAGTCCATCGTGATATTTCCCTGGATGCAGGCCAGCATCATCATGGTAGACAATACCACCGCAAAAAAGCCTAGATCCCGTCTCTAGCACCTGATCTTTCTGGTGCACCATTTCACCTTTGACGCCGATTGTTTGCTTCAGCATGTCGAGTTCAGCTGCCATCGAATCAAAATGGGAGGGCTTAAGAGCGCCACGAAATCTGCCGACCCGAGCGAAATCAGCTTCAATTTTTTCCTCAGCCAGAAACCCTTCGAGATAATCAACGAATCCTAGGCTCTCTTTTAAAATGGCATTCGCACGATCAGAACCAAATTTGTGCTTTAACCCAGCAACACCCAGCTTGTGAAAGCTTGGCCCGACCATTCCACCGTTCAGGGTGCTAGCACCACAACCTATCTGTCCTGCTTCGAATACAGCAACCTTGATGCCATTTCTCGCGAGCACCAAGGCTGCATTCAGACCGCTGTAACCAGCGCCGATGATTGCCACATCGATGTTAGTGGGCAATGCGCGTTCCTCGAGCATAGGCCTTGGCGCTGCCTCCCACCAGTAGGGAAAATCTCTGATGGTGTTTTTGCCGTCACTGATTAACTGAGAGGAGTTCATTTCATCAGAGTACCTGATTGGTCTCATGGGGGAAACAGACGTACCTGAGGACAACATCACGCCTGTAACTATAATCGCTTTGTGCCTTTAGCAGCAAAGTGAATGACTTGAACGATTTAAAATCGCCACTACACGTTGTTAGTCGCTCGCAGATAAAAATAGAGAACGCCTAGCAACATCATCACAAGTAATCCAGCGATACTCCAAATCTTCATCAGCAACCCAGGTCTGCTGGCTGCTGGGATTTCTTCACCGAATATTGCCCGGTGATTGAGATAAGCCAATACGGGTCCCAAAACAAAAACGATAACCGAGGTTAGATTTATAAAAGCGGAAAAAGAATGCATCAGAAGCGTGATGACTGTCACCGAACCAAAGCTAAGCAATACAATCACTAAATCATAAGTAGGAATTCCAACCAGCCTTTCACCATGCTTTGGGGAAAGCTCTCTGATAATCGAGGCGACAATACGTGGGTAACCGTCGAGCAGTGTCATCAACGTTGAAAACATGACAGTGATAGAGGCGACAGCGATGAGTGGATAAGTCCACTGGCCCATCACATTGGTAAACAATTCAATCACCTGCGAGGAAAATGCCGCCGCCCCTTTCGCCAAGGGCACTCCCGTGCCATGCATAACACCGGCTCCAAGTAACAAAAAACACAGCGCCAAAATCAACGAAGCCACAAAACCCACATTAAAGTCGAAACGCGACTCCGCCATAGTAGGCAAGGCACCCGTGTCTTTAGCTTTCGCACAGACCCAAAGCGATTGCAAAACAGAGGAATCTACCGGCGCGGGCATAAACCCACCCAGTACGATAATAAATAGTGTCGTGCTCACAGTTATCTCTGGCCAAGCCAAATTGGAAATAGACCAATCAATCCTGCTCACAACCATTAGTGTTGCAACAACAATTAGCAGGGTAAAAATGGGCACGACAAATTTCGTCAATTTTTCCAGTAGATGAAAGCGACCGCTAATCAAAATAGAGGTAACGACGGTGAGCAGAAAAGCCACCAGCACTGTATCCGATAGAGCAAGGTCGAATACCGACTTAATCAAACCGACAGTGACCAGGCTCACGGCAGAAATCACGAAACACATTGAGAAAATCTGCGCAATGCCATAGAGAAGCACGACCCACAGCCCACTTTGGCGATAGCTTTGTATCAGGTTTTTGCCCGTCGCTGATGCATAATCACCACCAAAGCGTATCGCTGGGTATTTAGTCAGACAGGCAATGATGACGATGCTGAACATACCCAGACCATAGCTAGCCCCCGCCTGCGTGGCGTGAACCAAATGCGACACTCCGACCGCCGCCGCAGCAAAAAGCAAACCAGGACCAACAGCCCCGAAGGACGCGCGCAGAGACTGATGGGATAAGGCTCTACTCTCAACATTATGATTCATTATGCTTACCCAATAATATTCGGCTAGATGCTCATTTCTTGCATCACATCAATCAACCTGCCTGAGGATGAATGTGCTTCCAAGGTGAGACCTCTGACCCCTTGGGCACGACCACATCAATCAATGTCGGTTTATTGTCTGCGATGGCCTTTTCCAAAACAGGCTTCAACTCGACAGGCGAATTGACACGATAACCTTCAGCCCCAAACGCTTGCGCCATTTTGACAAAGTCAGGGTTTGTAAACTCGGCACCCACCACGTGACCGTCGAAGCGGGTCTGCTGGTCACGCAGCACATTGCCATAAGCAGCATTATTAAAAACTAATGTGATCACGCCGATATTATGTTGTACCGCCGTGGCCAATTCCTGCATGCCAAACATAAAGCCGCCGTCACCGGTGATGCTAAGCACTACTTTGTCTGGATTTGCGACTTTAACGCCAAGCGAAGTGGGAAAGCCGAAACCCAGCGTACCCTGATAACCGGGGGTTACGTAGGTACGCGGCTGATAAACTTCAAAACCAAAGTTTGATGTAAAGCCCATCTGGCACAGCTCCTCTACAAAGAAACCATCTCGGGGCAGCATGTCTCTGATGAGGTTGAGATACGCCATTTGCGGCTGAATATCTTGAATGTCGTGTAGAAGCTGCTGCTGGGTCGAAATGATCAGTTCCCTATTGCCGGAACTCGCGACATTCGCAGAAATTAATGCCTCGACCAGTTGTCCAGTAGCGGTTGCCGAGTCGCCCTGAATATTAACATCGGTGTTTACACGTAAAAACTCATCGGGGTCGATATCAATACGGATAACCTTTTTGCCCTCAGCAGAACCTTGACGTTTCATCATGTCGCCCCAGCGCATGAGTTGAAGTTCCATACGTGTGCCAATTGCAATCAAGACGTCGGTCTGTTGCCACAACTTATACCCGGCAGGCGCGCAGACGGTGAAATCAGATTCGTCTGACACTACACCTTTGCCGCTGCGAAAAGCGGTGACGGGTGCCTCCAGCATTTCAGCCAAACGCGTGACCTCTTCACTGGCGTCGAGGGCACCACCCCCCACCATAATCATTGGATGAGAGCACTGCGATAACAGCTTAACGGCTTCAGCGATAGCATCAACATCTACCGCTTGCGATTCGACTTCAATGGACGCGTAGTTTGTTTGGTCAGTTTGTGCGGGCAATACGTCCCAGGGTGCTTGCACCGCTACCGCGCCTTTACGACCACCGTGCATTTTTTCAAATGCCTCCCGCATGACGCTGGCAGCATCGTCAGGCGCGGCAATATGCCCGGCCCATTTCACAATACCTTGTAGCGTTTCCTGCTGGTTTTTCAATTCATGCAAATGACCACGCCCTTGTCCCATAAAATCACTGGGTATTTCACCGGTCAAACACATCACTGGTGCATTCACCCCCTGTGCGGTACATAGTCCCGCGCCTGCATTCAATACCCCGGGGCCTGGCACCACAGAAAAAACGCCACTTCGCCCAGTTGAGCGGGCATAACCCAGCGCCATATAAGCTGCTCCCTGCTCGTGCCGGGGAGCAATTAATTTCATCTTCCCCTGAGTGTTATAAATGGCATCAAAAATTGGATAAATTTGGGCACCAGGGATGCCAAATACTGTATCTACCCCCTCCGACATCAGGGCACTAATCATTATTTCAGCAGTGGTTTTCACAGCGTAAGTTTCCTTGTGGCTCCAGTGAGTATAAGACGAAGCATCTGCTCGCAGCCACGCAAGCATCTGGCCAAATAGACACGTCAGTTATTGTTGTTTTTTATGGCCAACAGGGCCTTCGCAACTCGCTCAGCTTTGTCTTTCGCCAGCGCGGCAAAATTAATCCGCGCGTTAGGCAACATATAAATGCCATACTTTTGTTCCATTTCCATTTGCTGTTCCGGGCTTAATGGTAAACAGCTGAACATGCCCTTTTGCTGCACTAAATAGCTAGCATCTTGACTCGGATCCATTGCTTCAATTGTGTCGCGAAGCAGCGCGCGTAAACTGTAGATACGTTCGCGAATGACATCCAATTCCTGCCGCCATTCAGCGGACAAAGCTTCATCGCCAAGAATCTCAGCCACAATTTCAGCGCCGTGGTCCGGCGGCATAAAATAATTACCTCTGGCGACATCACGCAATAATCGATAAGCGTTATTTAAAGACCCTGCTTTATCGTTAGAGATCAGTGACAAGAGGCCCGCTCTTTCGCGGTAAATCGTAAAAGACTTCGACGAAGATACGACAACGATCATCTCTCTTACTAGACTCGCCATTAACTGCATACCGAGCAGATCTTCATCTACCCCATCACCATAACCCTGGTATGCAATATCAACAAAGGGCAGCACACCTTTTGAGCTGCATAACTCAGCGATCGCACGCCATTGTTCAAGGCTGGGATCCTGACCCGTCGGGTTATTGCAGCACCCGTGTAACAGTAAGACATCCCCTTCTTGCATTTCCTCCAATGCGCTCATCATTTCACTAAACTGGAAACGAGAATTTTCTAGGTCGTAGTAGGGAAAATATTTGAGTTCAAGGCCAGCATTTTCGAAGAATTCAAGTTGATGCCCCCAATTGGGGATAGATGCCCAAACCCGACTCGTTGGCGAGAGGCGCTTTACAAACTCAGCCCCAACCCGACAACCGGCTCCCGCCCCCGGTGTTTGGATAGACTGGACGCCCATTTCTGGCTGATTTTCAAGAGACGACTGGAAAAGTAATTTTTCCATTCGCTCGATGTAGACTGCATTGCCCATTGGAGAGCGATAGCCCTTATCAGTCGGTCGCGAGGCGAGACGTTGCTCAGCTTCTCGCACTGAACTTAGTGTCGCGACCTCGCCTGCTTCGTCTCTATATATCCCCAGACCTAGATCGAGCTTATTGGGGTTCTTGTCGTTTTTAAGTCGAAGCTGAAAAGCTTCAATAGGATCATCGAGGTATTCTTTAATTTCACTGAACATTGTTTACTCGCATTGTTTACTCGCATTGTTTACTCGCGTTGTTTACTCTCGTTTTCTTCGGAAATTTTATTAAGCGATTGCTTCGCAACCTAGTCTGCATCCAGCAAGCCATCAACACGTTTTCGTTCCCTGAAAAAGGCCTGAAATAGCTACCCACTCATTTTGAGTTCTGGGTGCTTTGGCCAAATTCATCGGCTTACAAACGGCACCGGCCGCTTTTATTGTACACAAAGGAAATGGTCGATAAGCGACAGATAGCATTCTTAGTACGACCACTTCTATCTACTGAATGCTGTGGCGATAACTCACGGGCGCCATATTTGTCCAGCGTCGAAAACTGCGACCAAAATTACTGGCATCGGAGAAACCCAATTGGTGCGCAATTTCTTGGATCGGCATCATCGGGTTCTTAATATGCTGCAATGCTAACTCACGTTTAACATCATCTAACAGCTCTTCATATGTCGTGCCCACTTTTTTAAGTTTGCGTTGCAAGGTGCGCGTACTGAGCATCATTTCTTCGGCGACCCAGTCAATTGAAAGCACTTGCTTACCCAAGTGCGAAAGTAACATGGAGTAAACAGCGTTAACGGTATCGCCTCTCATTACGCGCGAAAGATATTCTGCAGTCATTTGCTCGCTATTGGCGGCAATGGTGTCGTTAGCGGAGGCTAAGGGTATTTCGATGTCTCTTCTGGCAAAGCAGATCGCATTTTCTGCTGCTTCGAACTCGCAAACACAGTTAAAAAATTGCTCATACTCAGCAGCAAGGCCTTTTTCCTGGTGCTGGAAGGTCATTCTGCTTGGAGAAAATTCGGACCCCGCCGACCAGCGAAACAATTGTAATAGACAGGCAATCATTGCCTCAGCGCCAATCTCCGCTTCATAGCCAATAATTGGATCCCAAGTAAACCTCACCTCGTCTGCCGTTTCTTCGAGCGTATTAATACATAAGGTATCAACGATGCGGCGGTACCGCATCATTTTAGAAATCATGCTTGCCACGGTTCTGCTTGAACTGATTGCAATGCTCAATCCATGATACATACCGGGATAAGCCACTTCCGCGGCCCGAAGACCGTAGGTCGGGCAGCCGCTTAACTGTGCCGACATTTCCCAAACAAGTTTCACCTTGTGCGACGGTATGCGAGATTCAGGTTGGTAAAGTACCGCAGGATCGATACCCGCATCGACAAATATTGCGTCAGCATCCAAACCAAATTGGGTGGCAGCGCGGTGAGCGACCTGAACCCAACATGAAATCAGCGTCGCCTGGAGACCAACCGACTCAGGTACAAGATTGGTCGTTATTGGTGCTTTACGCATGTGTCGCTCCTAATTGGCTGCAGAAGATGAGGCGACCAAACCCAGCTGGGTAGACCATCGAATGACGTACTATGAATAGATTATGGCATTAATCGACCGACATTATAGCGTAATCTAAGTTTTACGAGCGTTTAGCATCATGTGCGGCACTCAGACTCACGCATTTCGTCCGCCAAGGTCGAATTCAAATGCTGAGTCTAATCTGTTGTTTTCAATTTCGGTTGAATTCGATTGAAGTACCGACAGTACTTATTAAAGGTAAAAGCGCTTAACCACAAAAAATAATCAGGGCGATGAAAATGGTGAAGCATGCAAATTGGTCGGCGCGCTCTACCTTCCTTCTGGCCGCCATTGGTTCAGCTGTGGGGTTGGGTAACATATGGAAGTTTCCCTACATGGTCGGCGACAACGGAGGGGCTGCCTTCGTATTGATCTACCTCATCGCCGTGGTGGTAATCGCAACACCTGTATTAATTTCTGAGATTCTGGTGGGGCGTCACGCACAACTAAGTACCGTGAACGCTGTGAGTTTTATCGCGCGAAAATCCGGCGCTAGTCAGTATTGGCGATATTTTGGCTACTGGGGTTTTCTCGCCATGTTTCTCATTATGTCATTCTATAGTGTGATCGCCGGTTGGATTTTGGCGTATATCCCTAAACTGGCGACGGGTTCGCTAGAGGGCATGAATGCGACGCAGGTCAGCGGCCTATTTGACACTCTGTTAGCAAACCCGGTTGAACTCGCAGCATGGCAAGGAATATTTGTCATTGTCACTGGTTTAATCGTCATGCGCGGTGTGAATGACGGTATTGAAAAAGCGGTGACGGTGCTGATGCCCACGCTGTTTCTTATGTTGATATTTTTTGTCGTATATTCTGCAGTCACGGCAGACTTCATCGGCGCGTTCCGGTATTTGCTGAACCCAGATTTTAGTAAACTTACACCTACGGTCATTCTTGGCGCGATCGGGCAAGCCTTGTTCTCACTGAGTGTTGGCTTTGGCGCAATGATGGCCTACGGCGCTTACTTACCTAAAGACGTCAACATACCGCGCTCGGCCTTAATTATTTCATTTTCTGATACGTTGGTTGCGATTGCCGCAGGTTTTGTGATCTTCCCTATTGTTTTTGCGAATGGTCTTGATCCTTCGGAGGGGCCAGGATTAATTTTTGTGTCCTTGTCGTTATCTTTTGGCAACATGCCAGCGGGTACTTTTTTTGGCACGCTGTTTTTTCTGCTACTGACATTTGCCGCACTAACGACCTCAATAGGTCTTATAGAGCCCGTAGTGGCCTGGGCTGAGGAAAAATGGGATGTGACCCGAAAAATAATCGTTTTTGTGATCTGCCTTGTCGCATGGTTGATTGGGCTCGCAACGGTTTTCTCATTCAACATTTGGTCCGATGTCTACCTGCTTGGACAATTTGTCACTTTCGCGGAGAAAACACCTTTTGATCTGATTGACTATTTTGTTACCTATATTATGCAGCCAGCCGGCGCATTGCTGTTGGTTATTTTTGTCGGATGGAAAATGTCAGGAGATATTTTACGCAAAGAGCTTGTCAGCATCAGCAATACAATGTTGTACACGGGTTGGCTTTTTTCCGTACGATTTATTGCACCTTTGATTATTGTTACCTTATTTATTTTGGGCATCTTTTACTAACATTCGGAGAACTTAGGGGCGAGTTACTATGAAGTTAGCGAGCATTTCTTATCGAGGGTCTGACAGTATCGCTGTTGCTGTCGACGATGATCACTTGGTCAATGTGAAAGAGGCAATGGTTGCGTGTTTCGGTGCAGATATCGAGACACCGGCGGATATGACTGCATTGTTGGCGCAGGGTGACAACGGATTAGCGAGGGTTGAAAAGGCAATCAAGTTTATTCACGAAAACCCAAGCAAAGCTACTTTAATACCTCAGAGTGAAGTTGCGTGGCATCCACCGGTACGAAAGCCAGGTAAGATTTGTGGTATCGCAATGAACAATTCTGCCAGCAATGAACGAAAAATTAGCGCACCTGATCACCCCGCTTTTTTCCTTAAACCCGCTTCCTGTTTGATAGGACACAAAGAAACTATCGCTATACGAAAGTACTATGGAAGCGTACATCCAGAACCAGAGCTTGCTGTGATCATAGGAAAGACAATGCGCGATGTTTCTGCCGCTGAAGCCTCAGGCTATATTGCCGGTTACAGTGTGATGAATGACATTACTGGCAATGGGATGCGAGCAGAGGATCTTTTTCAGTATTGGGCCATCTACGCAAATGAAGATAACCCTGATGAGACACGGCGTGTTGAACAGCATTTATCCTATGCTGGCCGGTACAAAGGGTCTGATACTTTTGGTGTTTTGGGACCATGGTTAGTCACCCGAGATGAAGTGCGCGACCCGGACGATCTGGCCGTGCAATGTCACGTTGGTGGTGAGATCATCGCGGAAGATAACACGCGATATTACAATTATAAGGTGGCAGAGCTACTCAGCTTTATTAATCAGTTTCATACGCTGCACCCCGGTGACGTTGTGTCCTGTGGTACAGCTTTCAAGCCTTCTGCCAATCGTAAATCTATTCACCATGCTAATTTTCAGCATGTCGCAGGCCCCGTTTCAGTGACCATCGAGGGCTTGGGCACGCAAGAAAACCCCATTGTGATAGAAGACAAGGAAATAGGCGCATGGCGTTTGGGCTAAAGGCTATCGAAAGCATCGCGGCACGATTGGCAATTACGGATTTAAATACGGATTTCTGCCACCACCTCGATCACGGCAACATAGAATCATTGATTGCGCTGTTTACTGATGATGCGCACTATTCCCACGGGAGTCGGGTAACGGTTGGGATTGAGCAGATCAGAGGTTTGTTCGAGCGTCGCGCGGCGGCTGGTGTCCGAACTGCTCGGCATTTATACAGCGGTCTAAGAATCGAATTGACTGAAAAAAACCAAGCCACAGGTCACAGTGTTTGCATGACGTTTGCCGCCGATCAAGCGCCGCCGATCATGTCGGCCAGCCCTTATCTGGTCGCTGACTTTATCGACCAATATCAATGCGGTGCAGATGGCCACTGGCGGATTTCGAGTCGTCATATCGAAAGAATTTTTATGGACCCTTCAAATCAAGGACCGGTAGGCCAAGCGGACAATAGTTCATGAACAATATTTTCAACACAAAATTTCAACACATCATTTCTACACAACATTTTCTGGTGAAGTTCTCATGAGCACAGCAATGGTTTGTGCCTCGCACAGCCCCCTACTCCATTGTTACAGCAAAGAACCTGAAAATTGGGAAGCGCTGCAGCAAGCCTATAAAACAACCGCTGCTGCGATTGAGGAATTTGATCCGGAATTAGTCATGGCATTCGGCTCTGATCACTTCAATGGCTTCTTTCTCAAAATGATGCCTGCATTTTGTGTCGGTGCCGCAGCAGAGGCGACTAACGACATTGGCGGCTACCCAGGGTCTATCAGTGTGCCGTCAGATATTGCCTTTGATGCCGTTAAATACTTGCGCGCCAATGATGTCGACCCTGCGATTTCCTACCAAATGGTCGTCGACCATGCTTTCTCACAAACGATTGTTGACATGTTAGGCGGGCTAGAAAAGCGACCCCTGATACCGGTCTTTATTAACTGCATTACAACGCCCTTTGTGCCTTTTAAACGCACCCGCTTGATGGGTGAGGCTTGCGGTCGTTTTGCAAGAACCCTCGACAAGCGCGTGCTGTTTATTGGTTCTGGAGGCATGTCACATCATCCCAGGCGCTATTACCCGGAATTCGGTTCCGGAGAGGAAGAAGTCGAAGCCTGGCAAGTTTCAGGCGGAGAGAAGTCTCCGTCTTTGACCGCTGAACAGTGGTTAGAGCGCTTATATGTCATGCATCATGAGGGGGCCGATATGATTGCCCGCGGAGAACGTACAGCGAAGGATATGCGCCTTAATGCGGCGTCAGATCAACGCTTTTTAGATACGCTGATCTCTGAGGATTTGGAAGAATTTGATCATTGGGATCAAGAGAAGCTTGTTGAAGAAGCCGGTATTGGTTCGATGGAATTACACGCCTGGATTGCAGCAGCCGCTGCTAACAAGGAAGCAGGGGGTTCTAAGCCTCACGTATCTATCTATACGGTTGCACCTGAAATCGGCATTGCCGCGGGCATCGTTCGAAGCCTCTAGCGATCCTCCTGAAGATAGAAACAAGATGTATTTTTGAGCACTGTTGTCGCGGCATGGAAAATCATCTGTCGCGGTTTAGGCCAATAGACCTCGGTTCTTTAACAAAGGCTGAACCTCGGGTTCACGCCCTCTGAAGGTCTTGTAAAGAGTCATGGGGTCAACCGTACCCCCTTTCTCAAGGATGTTTTCTCGAAACGACTTTGCAGTTGCCGCATCGAATATACCCCGCTCCCGAAAAGCCTCATAACCATCTGCATCGAGCACCTCAGCCCACATGTATACATAGTATCCCGCTGAATAATGGTCGCCGGTAAAGATATGCTGGAAGTAGGAAGATTTATATCGCGGATCAACCATACCGATCTTTCCGATCTGATCCATAGCTGCCTGCTCAAAGTCATCGACCGCGCCATCACCAGCGCCCGCTTCCTTGTGCCACGCCATATCCAAGTAACAGGCCGCCAGGTATTCCGTGGTGGAGAAGCCCTGGTTGAAAGTTTGTGAAGCTTTCAGCTTCTCGATAAGTTCATCAGGGATCGGTTGATTCGTCTCGACATGGCGAGCATAGGATTTAAGGACTTCAGGTTCCATCGCCCAGTGTTCCATAATTTGAGAAGGCAACTCAACGAAATCCTGCTTAACGTTTGTACCACCCAGACTTTCATATTTGACATTACTAAGGAGACCGTGAAGTCCGTGGCCAAATTCATGAAACAGCGTTCTGACCTCATCCATACCGAGTAAACACGGATCAGATTTTGGAAAGTTGCAACAATTGACGATCACCGGATGAACCTTCTCATCCAAATTAGACTGATCACGGAACGCTGACATCCAGGCGCCGCCTCGTTTCGACGGGCGCATAAAAAAATCGAATAGGAAGTAGCCGATTAACGTGCCATCCGCTTCTGTTGCTTCATAAGCAACCACATCTGGATGATAGACCGGTAAATCCGGACGGGGTTTAAACACAATACCGTAAAGCTTATTGGCCACGTCAAAAGCACCGTCTCGAACATGCTCAAGCCGGAAGTAGGGTTTAACTTCCTCTTCATCCAGATCAAACCGTCCCTGACGGACTTTTTCCGTGTAGTACCACCAATCCCAAGATTCAAGTTCGAAATTCCCGCCGTCACCCTGAATGTACGCCTGCAGATCTGCAGCTTCTTCTGCTACTCTCTTTTGACACGGTGCCCAGACCTGATCCAGCAGGTTCGTCACAGCTTCCGGCGTCTTCGCCATACGGTCATCTAACATAAAATCCGCATGAGACTGAAACCCGAGCAGCTTTGCGCGTTCTGACCTGAGCGAAACAACCCGCTGGATAATCGGATGATTATCAGTGCCGCGTGTGCCACATTCGGTGTACGCCTTGTAAATCTGCTCTCGCCGATCCCGTTTCTCTGCATACTGCAAAAACGGGGTGATTGAAGAACGTGATGTCGTGAAGACATACTTGCCCGGTTTATCCCGCGCCTCTGCCTCAGCCTTACCCATCTCCAAGACAAAGTCAGGCAGACCGGCAATATCCTCACCCGCTTCCAACACCAATTCAAATTCGTTGGTATCTTTAAGCACATTTTGGCCGAACTCAGTTGTCAGCCCAGCCAGTTCCTCACTAATCGCATTGACTCGCTCCCTATTTGTATCCGTCAATTCGGCTCCGGCACGGACGAAGCTCTGATAAGTTTCATCCAGTAGCTGTTTCTCTTCACCCTTAAGATTCTCACCGCCATCAACGACTGCTTTGATACGCGCGAACAGTGCTGGATTCGAGGAAATCTTGCCATGGTGGACGGCATATTCTGGCACGACCTCCATTTCCAGCGCTTGGATCTTCTCGTTTGTATCAGAAGAAGTCAGATTCCAGAAAACACTAACAACACGACGAAGCTGCCTACCACTTCGCTCCATCGCCTCGACAGTATTCGAAAATGTCGCCGGTTCCGGATTGTTAATAATGGCTTCGATTTCTGCCAGGTGCTCAGCAAAGCCCAGATTAAAGGCCTCGCGATAATGTTCGAATTCGATCTGGTCAAATGCTGGGATGCCAGTCTCGGGCAATGGTTTGAGGAAAGGGTTACTCATGTTTCGTTACTCTATATTCTGAATCTGTTGATGAATGCTATCACCCCTAAGGTAAATACACAGCCAACTGTTTTTCCAACGACAAATTGGTGTAGGATCAGACCTAGACACAGCGAACATGAAGGTAAAGTGTGCAGCCCCAAAAACGAGTCAGCGAATTTAGTATTCTTTGTTACGGCTCGCTATACCTACCTGTGTCAATGGCTCTGCTTCCAGTAAACCTCTACGTATTGCCCTTCTACGCAGAGTTAGGCATTCCGCTATACGCAATGAGCATTTTGATTTTTTGCGCTCGAATTTCCGATGCTATTACCGATCCGCTGATGGGCGTGATTACAGATCGTACCAACACGCGCTGGGGGCGCAGAAAACCCTGGATCGTGATCGGCACACCATTGTTGATGCTGTCGCTATACAAACTTTTCCTGCCTCCTGACGCGCCAACCATGTGGTATTTTGGCACATGGATGGTGCTTCTCTACGTCGCTTACACCATTATCGCCTTGCCCTATTATGCCTGGGGCGCAGAAATGTCAGATGACTACGAGCAACGTACCCATATTAGTGGCCGCCGCGAACAGTTCCACTTTGCCGGGAACGTTTCATTTAACCTGCTTCCTCTTCTTGCGGCGCTGGCTATCTATCTGGATAACTCTTCTGGTGACATCGCTCAAATGGCCGCCAATTTCAGCAACGAGTTTCAGCAAGTCATGGCAACCCGTGCCGGCAACATTGATGTCATACTGAATTGGCTAGCGAACTTCGTCATGTTCGCAATTCCAGCAACTGTTGTTCTCGCGCTGGTATTTGCTCCGGAACCTAAGCAGGAAGAAGTTGCGGGTGAGCGCACGACCTTTATTGCCAGCTTGAAAATCATCCGCCGTAACGGCCCTTATTTGCGCATCATCTTCACTTACGTTGTCACAACTTTTGGTATTGCACTCGTTGCAGCAGGCTCCTACTTCTTTGTAAAACATGTCGTCAAAGCAGGAGAACTGTACCCTCTCTATATACTGGTCTACTACACAGCGTCTGTCATCGGCGTATCACCCTGGATGGCCGTAAGCCGAAAGCACGGCAAACACAAAACGTTCATCGCATGCGTGGTGTGGTACTCAATATGTGCTTGTATGCTACCGTTTGTTCCCGAGGGGAATTTTGGCTTGTTTTTATTTGTCATGACCTTAAAGGGATTCTCCGTCGCCGCCATGCCAACACTGGCAGCGTCGATGGCTGCGGATACCGTGGATATCGATTTCGCGCGCACCGGAGAGCATCGGGCAGGACTTTACTTTGCGATATGGGGATTCCTGCGCAAAGGTGCTTATGCATTAGGAGGCGCTGCTGCACTCGCTGCATTTGCCTTTGTTGGGTTTGATCCAACGGCCGATGTCGCAATGGCACTAACACCTGAAGGAAATTCCGCTTCTTCACTGTTCTGGTTGACCATGCTCTATACCGTGATACCAGCTGCTATTCATTGTGCTGCTCTGCCGGTTATGTGGCGATACCCTCTGACAGAAGCACGGCATCGTCGATTAAAACAGCGTATCGCGACGAAGACAGAGCGGTTGGGGCTGTCGGCTTGAACTTACAGGCAAAAAAAACGCCTCAAATGAGGCGCTTTTAATCACATCATCTGTGTTTATGCCGCAGGTACAAACATCGCTTTCGTTTCGAGGAATTCTTCAAAACCAAGCTCGCCCCACTCACGACCGTTACCAGACTGTTTGTAGCCACCAAAAGGTGCACCGAAGTCAGGTCCAGAGCCATTGATATGAACATTACCGGTTCGGATCTGTGAGGCAACCTCAACCGCGTGATCCACACTGCCAGACTGAACATAGCCAGACAAACCATAAGGCGTGTCGTTGGCAATCTCGATGGCTTCCGCTTCTGTCTCATATGGCAGTATCGAGAGCACTGGTCCAAAGATTTCCTCGCGCGCGATGGTCATGTCGTTATTAACGTCTCCAAACACTGTCGGCTTGACGAAGTAACCCGCATTGAGGCCATCAGGACGCCCGGTGCCGCCTGCTACAAGCGTGGCGCCTTCATCAATACCCTTTTGAATCAGCCCCTGAATTTTCTCAAATTGAACTTCACTCACAACAGGACCAATCACAGTACCATCGGTGAAAGGATCGCCAGGCTTTACGCCTTCAGCCGCTGCTTTGGCGATCTGGAGTGCTTCATCGTGCTTCGCTTTAGGCACAAGCATACGGGTAGGCGCATTACAGGACTGCCCGGAATTAGTCATCACCTGAGAGACACCACCGGCCACTGCCGTTTGAAGATCGGCATCTTCGAGTACGATGTTCGCTGACTTGCCGCCTAATTCCTGCGAAACTCGTTTAACGGTATCCGCCGCCGCTTTCGCGACAAGAACCCCGGCACGTGTAGAGCCAGTGAATGACATCATGTGGATGTCAGGATGGGAGGACATGGCCTCACCGACACTGGGACCATCGCCATTAACTAAATTGAAAACACCTTTAGGCACCCCAGCAGCATCCAAAATCTCTGCAAGTAAAATTGCATTAACCGGTGCAACCTCACTAGGCTTCAAGACCATGGTGCAACCTGCTGCCAGTGCTGGCGCGACCTTGCAGGAAATCTGGTTAATCGGCCAGTTCCACGGCGTAATCAGACCACAAACACCTACAGGCTCCTTGCGCAGCAGGTAGGCACCCTTCTTTTCTTCCCAGGCGTAGGTTTTAAGAAGCTCGAGGGTGGTGGCGAAATGCGCTTGGCCCGTTGCCGCTTGTGCTGCTTTGGACAACCAGATCGGCGCGCCCATTTCCGTTGAAATAGCCGCGGCGATTTCGTCATACCGCTTGGTATATTCGCCTAATATCGCGCCCAGCAGTTCCATACGTTCCTGAACACTTGTCTTTGAAAAGCTCTCAAAAGCCGTTTTCGCGGCGGCTACAGCTTTTTCGACATCGGCAGCACTACCCATGCTAATAGTCGCAAAAGGCGCTTCGGTTGTAGGGTTAATCACGTCGAGCGTAGCCGGTGTTGCCGGATCGACCCATTCGCCATCAATATAAAATTTCAAATGCTCTTGCATGTTTTCTCTCTCTCGGTAATTTCGCCAGTTCGGGCGGGTTTATTAAAACTTGCTGGTATAGCTGCTGCTATATCGGGGCACTTAAAGTACAAACATGCAATAACAGTGTCAATCTCTAATTCACAGGGAAGCGTAATCAAGGCAGAATGGCGCTGCGCTGAAGCTTGCGCACAAAATTACAAGCAACAGGACAATTTCGCCGTGCAGGTACAAAGTCATCAATAAGCCTAGCTCTCCCAATGCCGCTGTGACGGTAACTCTGGAAAACAAGGGCGATACTGCCGTAAATCTACTCGCGTCGGCGTCAGGCCTGCCCAAGTCGCGTGTAAAGGATGCTATGGCCAAAGGTGCCGCCTGGCGCAAAGCGCAGGGCACATCCAGCTTTAGACGTATCAGACGGGCCAAAACCATCATGAATGAAGGTGATCAGCTCGAACTTTACTACGATCTTGCGGTACTCGACGAGGTGCCACCAGCGCCACAGTTAATTCACGATGAGGGTTCTTATGCTGTCTGGAATAAACCCTCGGGTCTGCTATCTGCGGGTTCAAAATACGGAGATCATTGCGCAATAAATCGCTGGATTGAGCGAACGACGAACAAGGAAACATTTATTGTTCACCGTCTCGACCGATTTGCTTCTGGTCTGATGGTCGTCGCGCACAACAAGGGTGCAGCAGCAAATCTTTCTGATCAATTCAGCAAGCGCAAAGTCGCTAAAAACTATGAGGTCATTGTTGAAGGAAATGTGCAGGTAAACGGCAAAATCTCTAGTGATCTTGACGGTAAATCTGCCATCACTCATTACAGAGTTCTGGAACATCTCGGTGACCGAACTTTACTGAGTGTTGATATCGAGACAGGGCGAAAACACCAAATTCGAAAACACCTCGCGGAAATTGGATTCCCGGTCATCGGAGATCGGCAGTATGGCAACCCAGCCACCAAAGAACCCCTTCAGCTGACTTCCTGTCACCTCGCATTCAATTGCCCATCAACAAAGTGGCGAAAGGAATTTAATCTAGACCCGTCTTATCGTCCCTCACTTCAAAAACAGACAACTTGAATCCAATCAAGCAGCAAACTGAATCAGGATACCGGCCGCCACGGCCGAGCCGATGACGCCAGCCACATTTGGACCCATTGCGTGCATCAGCAAAAAATTATGAGGATTGGCTTCTAGGCCAACCTTGTTAGCAACTCTGGCAGCCATGGGCACGGCAGAAACCCCCGCAGCGCCAATCAGCGGGTTGATCTTGCGGGTCGATAGCACATTCATCAATTTCGCCATCAACACGCCTGTTGCAGTACCAATGCAAAACGCCACCATACCCAACGCGAGGATACCCAGTGTCTCAGCCACCAAAAACTGTTCGGCACGCAACTTTGATCCAACGGATAATCCCAGTAATATCGTTGTGATATTGATTAGCGCGTTTTGGGTTGTGTCACTCAAACGCGCCACGACACCACATTCGCGCATAAGATTACCGAAGCAAAACATACCCAATAAAGGCGCAGCGCTAGGAACCATCAGCGCAACCAGTAACAACAACATAATGGGGAAAAAGATCTTTTCAGCCTGCGAGACATCCCTCAGCTGGGTCATTTCGATTTCCCGCTCTGCTTGAGTTGTTAGCGCTCGCATAATTGGTGGCTGGATCAGCGGCACCAAAGCCATATAGGAGTAGGCAGCCACCGCGATTGCGCCCAGTAATTCCGGCGCAAGAATCCCCGCGACATAGATCGCTGTCGGACCGTCAGCACCACCGATGATGCCAATAGCCGCCGCTTCTTTGATGGAAAAATCGAAAATGCCCAGGCTCGTTAACCCTACGGCACCAATCAGAGTTGCAAAAATACCAAACTGTGCTGCCGCCCCAAGCCAAAGTGTTTTTGGATTTGCGAGCAATGGGCCAAAGTCTGTCATGGCGCCAACACCCATAAAAATGACGAGCGGAAAAATCCCTGTTTCGATTCCGATTACATAGAACTGATGAAGCACACCTTCACCCACCGCAATGTCGACACCGGGAATATTACTCAGCAAGCCACCAAAACCTATGGGCACTAGCAGTAGCGGCTCAAAACCTTTCGCAATCGCCAAGTATAAAAGCACTAGCGCAATGCAGATCATAAAGAATTGCGGCATCGTTAGCTGATACACACCTGTGGCGCGCCACAATTCCATCATTGGACCCAGTAGCTGCTCCATGTTAATTCAGCGTCACAAGGGTTGCGCCGACCGCAACCGCGTCGCCCTCTCTTGCGAGCACCTGACTTACAGCACCTCCGCTACTTGCTCGAATTTCGGTTTCCATCTTCATCGCTTCGAGTACGACAACAACATCACCGCTCGCCACGACATCTCCCGGGTTCACTAGCACCTTAAAGACGTTACCGGCCAAGGGCGCAGTGATGCCTATGCTCGTCTGCGTCGGTGGTGCTGAAACTGGCGTCTGTGGCGGCGCGACGGGGGTCGTGGATTCGATATCGCCTCCCGGCGTCACTCTAACGACGTAAGCTTGTCCTTGTACCTCAACGGTGTAGACCTCAGAGGCATCTATGACAGCCGGACCTGGGCGTTGGACATCGACAACAGCAGCTGCCAGCTGTGGGACCGGCTCAAATGCATCCGGATTATGACGGTTAGCCAAAAACTTGAGACCAGGTTGAGGAAACAACGCATAGGTCAGCACATCATCATCGATGTTTTCACCAAAAATCAGACTTTTGTCAGTCTCAAGGGATATCAGTTCCTGTTTCAGCGTCTCAAACTCAGGTACCAGCAAGTCCGCGGGACGACAGGTTACTGCCGCTTCTCCTTGTAAAACTCTCGCCTGCAGGTCAGCATTTACAGGCGCAGGCGTCGCGCCATACGCGCCTTTCAAAACACCTTCCGTTTCCTTCGTAATGTTCCCATAACGTTCACCTGTCAGGATGTTGAGCACGGCCTGAGTGCCCACGATCTGTGACGTTGGCGTAACCAAAGGAATAAAACCAAGGTCTTCCCTTACCCGAGGAATCTCTAGTAATACCTCATCCAATTTCTCAGCTGCATTTTGTTCTTTCAACTGTCCCTCAAGATTGGTCAACATACCGCCGGGCACCTGAGCAACTAGGATTCTCGAATCAATACCCTTCAGCGACCCTTCAAAATCTACATACTTCTTTCTGACCTCTCGAAAATAGGCGGCGATTTCTTCGAGCAAATTAATATCGAGACCGGTTTCTCGCTCGGTACCCTCAAGTATCGCGACCAAAGACTCGGTGGGTGAATGTCCATAGGTCATACTCATCGATGAAATTGCTGTATCGACATTGTCGATACCGGCCTCTACCGATTTCAAGTACGTTGCCGTCGACATGCCGGTAGTCGCGTGACATTGCATGTGGATGGGTATTTTAACGGCCTTCTTGAGTTCGGTGATCAGTTCAAACGCGATGTAAGGCGTCAACAAGCCCGCCATATCCTTGATAGCAATAGAGTCAGCCCCCATTGATTCAAGTTGCTTACCCATTTCTACCCAGCCTGGAACACTATGGACAGGGCTCACGGTGTATGAAATGGTGCCCTGAGCATGCTTTTCCTGTTTACGCACGGCTTTGATCGCAGCCTCAAGGTTGCGCGGATCATTCATCGCATCAAATATACGGAAAACGTCCACACCATTGATGGCCGCTCGTTCAACAAACTTGTCAACAATGTCGTCAGCATAGTGGCGATAACCCAGAATATTTTGTCCACGGAACAACATCTGCTGCGGCGTGTTGGGCATGGCCTTTTTTAACTCGCGAATGCGTTCCCATGGATCTTCACCCAAGAACCTTATGCAAGCATCAAACGTTGCACCGCCCCAACTCTCGAGAGACCAGAAACCCACTGCATCCAACTTAGCAGCAATCGGCAACATGTCATCCAGACGAAGTCGAGTCGCAAATAGCGACTGATGCGCATCACGTAATACAACATCCGTAATCCCTAACTTGTTTTTATTGGTCATAGTCGAAAAGTTCAATGTTGGTTTATTTATTGTTTCCTGATTCAGTGCCCTCATCGCGCTGCGCGCTATTATTTCCACGATGAGCGGTGATAGCGCCGGTAATAGCAGCCAGAATTTCTGGATTTATAGCGGCATCGGTTGCCCTAGTCAGTGGTTGAGACCTTGTCATAGGCACGACAGATGTTTCATTTTCAACCGACCGGTTCGACAAGTGATTGACGGATTTTGACATCACCACCGTAGCGCCAACCAGCAGGGAGAGAAATGTAAACACGGTCCCCATGCCATAGGCAGCAAGTGTTAAACCCTGGACTAGCAATTCAGGCATATCTGACTCGTGATAAACAAATGTTATGATCTAGCTTTTATAAGAAAGCCCAGACCGACTATTGGTTTTATACAGGTCTTTTGATCGTAAACCCAGACCCGAAGTGTATCTCTCGAAAGAAACTTCTCTCAAGATGGAATTAGAAGAAACCCTATGAAAATATTAAGAATCGTCACTTTATTGGCCCTTGCTGCGCTCGTTTCATGTGGCGAAACAGGCAGCCAGAAGGTGCCCGGCGCGGATATTGTCATCACTAACGCAAAAATTTGGACGGGTGATCCCGAAAAACCCTGGGTCGAGGCGATGGCGATACAAGATGAATATATCGTGCAGACAGGCACTAACGCCGAGGTTTCACATCTTGTGGAAGCAGCAGCAGAAGTCATTGATGCTCCGGAAGGCATCGTGGTACCCGGATTCATTGATTCACACGTACACTTTTTAGACGGCGGCTTCGCTTTGTCCTCGGTAAAGCTACGTGATGCGCTTACTAAAGCTGAATTTGTCGCCCGCATTGCCACCTATGCCAACACCCTGATGCCTGGAGACTGGATACTGAATGGCGATTGGGATCACAAAAACTGGGGAGGAGAACTACCCAGACACGACTGGGTAGACGAGGTAACCCCGAACAACCCTCTACTCATCAATCGTCTTGATGGCCATATGTTGCTAGCAAACGCCGCAGCCATGAAGCTTGCAAATATTACGGCTGATACGCCTGACGTCGCTGGCGGCAAGATTGTTCGTGACGCCGACGGGAACCCCACCGGTATTTTTAAAGACAACGCAATGAACCTTGTGCTCAGAGCGGTGCCAACTCCATCCGCTGCTCAACTTGACGCAGCCCTGAAAGCTGCCAGCGAATATACAGCCTCTCATGGGGTCACCAGCGTTCACGACATGAGCGATTGGCAAAGCTTAGCGACATTCAGACGCGCTGCAGCAAAAAGCAGCCTGAAAACCAGAATCTACCAATCTGTACCGCTGAGAGACTGGCGCCGGCTTGCAAAAGAAGTCGAACTCAATGGCGATGGAGATCACTGGTTGAAAATCGGCGGTCTGAAGGGTTTTATGGACGGATCGCTGGGTTCGCATACCGCAGCATTTTTCCAGCCATTCACCGACGCACCGTCAGACCGGGGATTCTTTATCAATGAAGCTACGGATATGGCCAACTGGATTACATCGGCAGACCAAGCAGGATTACATGTGCTTGTTCACGCGATTGGAGACAGGGCAATTAGCACTTTGCTCGACATCTATGCAGATATTGATGCCCTCGATGACCCGCTAGCAGAATACGGAAAAAGAGACCGTCGTTTCAGAATTGAACACGCCCAACATATCGCCCCTCAGGACATCAAACGCTTTGCGGACCTGAACGTGATAGCCAGCATGCAGCCCTACCACGCTATTGATGACGGCAGATGGGCAGAAGAGGTTATCGGCCCGGAACGCGCCAAATCAACTTATGCTTTCAAGTCATTATTAGATGCAGGTGCTAACGTTGCTTTCGGCAGTGACTGGTATGTGGCTCCCCCCATTCCTCTTACAGGTATTTACGCGGCGGTGACTCGAAGCACGCTGGATGGCGAGCATCCCGATGGCTGGGTTCCGGAGGAAAAAATAAGCGTTGAAGACGCGCTTACCGCCTATACCCGCACAGCTGCGTATGCTTCTTTTGACGAAAATATTAAAGGCCAACTGAAACAAGGTTTACTTGCTGACTTTATTATTTTGGACAAAAACCTGCTTGAAATTGCGCCGGAAAACATCAGAAATGTCAGAGTAATGCGCACTGTCGTTGGCGGCGAAACCATTTTTCAAAGGAAGTCACGTAGATGATTATCATCACTTCTGAAATTACAATCGATGAATCAAAATGGCAAGCGGCATTGGACTTGGCTAAATCCCATGTTGAGCAATCCAGACTGGAACCCGGCTGCGTCAGTCATCGATATCTCATCTCTCCAGAGAAGGAAAACTGTATGTTCTTTTATGAAGAGTGGGTAGACAGAGCCGCAATAGATTTTCATTCGAAATTAAGCTAGCGTAACAATCTCGACGCATGGCACGATGTGCCAGAGTACCTAACAAATAGCATG
>CAJXBG010000055.1 GCA_913050215.1 uncultured Gammaproteobacteria bacterium | reverse complement strand
ATATCGGCTTTACTAAGCACCATTTCAAGCATGCCAAGATAGGATTGAAAAAACGGCCACTCCTCAATCATCTCTTTTAGCGTGTGCGAGTCTTTACCCGTAAATTGTTGGTTGAAAGCCGCGTCGCTGCCTAGCCACGCAGGAATCATTAAACGTTTTTGAGTCCAGGCAAACACCCAAGGGATTGCTCTAAGTTCTTCAATGCTGCGACGCTGGGTCCGTTGTGCGCTATTTACATATCCCAATGCCAAGCTGGAAAGTTCGTTCTCTGGCGTACTTTGCTCAAAATAGTCAACGAAGAGATTGTTCTCCTGAATTGACTCCTTGTAGCTGCGAGCAGCCGTCTCGGAGAGTCTATCCATCAGGCCACGCCAGTTATCGCGAGGCGTCGGTGGAGAGGTAATGCTAGCCTCTATCGTTGAACTCAGGATGATATCAAGATTTTTGATTGCAAGCGGCGCCGAACCATATTTGAATCGGATGACTTCACCCTGTTCTGTTAATCGTATGCTGTTACGAACCGATCCAGCGGGTTGGGATAAAATGGCTGCTCGGGTGGGTGCGCCACCTCGGCCTACCGTGCCCCCGCGACCATGCAGTATGGTGAGTTTGATGCCGTATTTTTCTGCGACAGCGACGAGCTCTTCCTGTGCTTTAAATTGCGCCCAGGCGGCGGCCATCTGGCCACCATCCTTTGCGGAATCGGAATACCCAATCATGACTTGCTGATGACCGTTGATGTAGTTCGTGTACCAAGAGATTCGCAGCAATCGCTCCAATGTCCATGCCGCGCTTTCAAGGTCCTCGAGCGACTCAAACAGCGGAACGACGGGAAGAACTTCTTCGAGGCCGCATTTGTTCAGCAGTAGTACGACAGCAAGAATATCAGTCGGGTGTTTGGCATTGGCAAGCACATAGCTTGATATCGCACTGACACCCTCACTCGCGATGAGCTGGAAAACCTGCAGCGTATCCCAGGCTGAGTTTGAGAGTATCCAGCGCGCGGGTATCAATGGTCGCTTGCTTTCAAGTTCTCCAACAATAAAGTCCTGTCTGGCTTTTTCTGACCATTCGTTATAGCTGCCGACCTCCAGATATTGGGTAAGTTCATTGAGTAACTCAGTGTGCTTACTCGAGTCCTGCTTAATGTCCATGTTGACGAGCGTGACACCCAGAGTAGAAATACGAATGAGCGTATCTTTGAGTAAACCGTCAGCGATGATGCCCATGCCGCATTCATGCAGGGACTGGTAACAAGCAAACAGAGGCTCAAACAGATCCTCGTTGTTCAGCAGCACAGCCGGATTCGGGAGTGAATCAGTGACAGACCAGTCTTTGGTCGCAATTAATCTTGCTCTGACTCTTCTCAGGATTGCACGGTAGGGTTCCTGTACATCATGGTTGGAAAGATTAGCCACTTCCTCGTTGCAGTCACCCATAGATAACTGCGAGAGTAATTCTTCAATATCACGCAGAAACAAGTCAGCAGCCATCCAGCGGGCTAGCCTGATGACCTCCTGGGTAACCTCTGCGGTGACCTCTGGGTTGTCAACTAGGTCGCCTCCCATCCAAGATGAGATTTTAATGGGGGTTGATGTGATTGGCAGTCCCTGACCAGTGTGTTTCGTTAACAGCTGGTCCAATCCTTTCCAAACGACAGGAATGGCATGCCAAAAAGCATTTTCAACAACGGCAAAACCCCATTTAGCCTCGTCTTGAGGGGTTGGTTTGTCATGCGAAATCTCATCCGTATGCCAGACTTCAGCAATGAGTCTTTCAAGTTCAGTTCTGTCGTTCGGAGAGAGCGGTTGGTCGCTGTCTACCTTGCCTAGTTGATCGGCTATTCGATTGTATTTTTGAATGAGTGTTCGACGGGTGATTTCAGTCGGGTGTGCAGTTAGCAGGAGTTCACAACTGACGTTGGTGATAGCAGAAACGAGTTTTTCTCGATCAACTTTTCCATCAAAATGATGCATTAACTGCAGAAGTTCTGATTCCTCGGGAAAGGGTACTTTTCGATCTTCCGCTGCCTGAGCTTGCTCGGCAATATTGGTTAAGTTAATAAACTGGCTGAATGCACGGGCGACATGAATAAAATTATCAGTGTCCAATGCGCCCAGTACACTGTGAAGTTGTTCAAGTCGAACGTCATTGCCCTGGCGTCTTAATTTCGCCAACACCCGAATCTCCTCGGCTTTTTCTAGAAATTCTTTGCCTCGGTGATCTGACATGGTTTCACCAAGCAAATCTCCGAGTAATCGTACCCGGTGCCGCAGTTGCCTCGAAATAAGCTCTTCCAATTTCTTCTCACTGGTCTAGTAGATAAGGTAGGTTGTAATTCTACAGTATAGCGGCGCTGTCCCCATAGCGCCCAGAGACGATAGGTGGTCAGAAAGTGGGCGAATGACTATCATTCGCGGATGGCTTTGGCCGCTGTCATGCCGTTGACATACCTGAGATCAGAATGCACAACGTGGGGCGGGTCGTCGAGCAGGCGCTTTTGCTTTACATTCTATTTTTTTAAACCGAATAGGAAATCGCGAAAAATATCCATTAACGTCTCGTATTTGTAGTCTGTGAACTCTCCAGCATCAAAGTACATGCCGTGTTCGGCGCAGGCTTCATATTGGATGTGTTTCTGCACAGGATCAGACAACTGATCCATGCGTTTACCACATCGTGGGCAGTCAATATCCCTGATTTCATTGTGTTGTTTTCCGACTTCGGGATCCCCGCTATCGACATAGTCAGACATCCATTTGTCTTTCAATGTTTCTGCTTCGCCGATATCGAACCAGAGGCCTTGGCATCCGGTACATCTATCGACTGTCACTCCGCCTTGCAGCGTGCTCAAGGTTTTTTCTTCCATGAATGATTTGCACTTGGGACAATCCATCAAAATTCCTCATTTATTGTTTTTGATTCGCGTATTTGTTTGCGGGTTATTCTAAATGTTACGGATCAATCTTTTATAAAAATTGGGGTAGCGATATAGTATTAGCTAACCGCGATTGGACCCTGACGGTTCATTCTTTCATCGAAAACAAGCGACGAGCCCCGTTATGACAGAAAGTACTGTACCGCCAAATGTAATGCAAGAACTTGCGAGCCTAGATACTCCCACAGTGTGTAATGCTCTGGAATTGGTTGTGCCTGAGCGCAGAGGAGAGGGCTATACCGTGCGTCCACTGTTTTGCTTAAGACCAGAGATGGAGCCCATCGTAGGATTTGCAAGAACGGCGACCGTTAGCGCCATAAAACCCTCGGATCTTTCTGCGGCCGAAGCCAAAATTCTGAATGATCAATATTATGAGTATATGGGTACAGGCCCTGCGCCACTGATTAATGTGATCGAGGATATTGATGGTGAATATGTGGGATATGGCGCTTGGTGGGGAGAGGTGAATACGAGCATTCATCATGGACTAGGGTCTCTCGGTGTCATTACCAATGGCAGTATCCGTGATTTACCCGATAGCTCTCCTGGCTTTCAACTGCTGGCAGGCAGTGTTTCCCCATCACACGCGTATATTCATGTCGTTGAGTTTAACCTTGATGTCACAGTGATGGGCATGCAGGTGAAACACAACGATCTTATTCACGCTGATCAGCATGGCGCTGTTGTCATCCCGATTGAAGTTGCAGGTAAAGTAAAAGCAGCGGCAGAAAAAATTGCGGCACAGGAAGCAATTATAATTTCTGCGGCGAGAGAGCCCGGATTCGATATCAACAGGCTGCGACAGGCCTGGAAAGGTGACAAAGAGATTCATTAAATGCATGTGTGTTATCGGTTTAGTACCGTCTTTCAGATATTGCTGATGTCGATGACGGCACGAGGTGACATGCAGAAGCGTGCATTACCCGAGGGCTGTAAAGGTCACGATTCATCTGGTACTGGAATATCTCGAAAAAGAGTGATTCCTGATCCATATTCTGAGACTATTTTGATATCGACAGACACTTGAACTTAACATTTAGGGGAACGTGAAAATGAAAGCAGCAATTTTTAGAGAAGTAGGGCAACCGCTAGAGATTGAAAACATCAGTATCTCCAAGCCCGGACCCCGGGAAGTTCTGGTAAGAACGGCAGCTGCAGGCGTATGCCACAGTGATTTACATTTTATTGAAGGACTTTATCCTGCGCAGACACCCATGGTGTTGGGGCATGAATCGGCAGGGATCGTTGAGCAGGTAGGTTCAGACGTCACCTATGTCAAGCCGGGTGATCACGTCATTACTTGCCTCTCCGTTTTCTGTGGTCATTGTGAGCAGTGTCTGACCGGACACATGTCGTTGTGCTCAAGCGCAGAAGTTCGCCGTGATCAAGATGAAGAACCAAGATTGGCACAGGAAGGCACCTTGGTTAACCAGTTTGCTAATCTGTCGTCTTTTGCGGAACAAATGCTCATTCACGAGCACGCGCTCGTCAAAATTAGAGAAGACATGCCGCTCGACAGAGCCGCGTTGCTGGGCTGTGCCGTGACAACGGGTGTTGGCTCAGTATTTCATACCGCCGCGGTAGAGCCGGGTAGCACCGTTGCCGTGATAGGTTGTGGTGGCGTTGGCTTATCGTGTATCAATGGTGCTGCAATTGCGGGTGCAGGCAGAATCATTGCTATCGACATGGTCGATTCAAAACTTGCCATGGCAAAAGAATTTGGTGCGACAGATATTGTTAACGGCAGCAATGGTGATGCAGTACAACAGGTCATTGAATTAACTGGCGGTGGTGTTCAATACTCATTCGAGGCGATTGGGTTGAAGCAGACGGCGGAAGACGCATTTAATATGCTGCGCGCTGGCGGTGCGGCAACCATCATTGGCATGATTCCCGTTGGCACTAAAATCGAACTCATGGGTGCTGCATTTCTTCAGGAACGCAAGATTCAGGGTTCATTTATGGGATCAAACAGATTCAGAATCGATATGCCCCGATTTATCGATTTCTATCTTCAGGGCAAGTTACATCTCGACCAGATGATTTCTAAAAGAATTCAGTTAGAACAGATTAACGAAGCCTTTGCTGATATGAAGACAGGTGCACTTGCAAGAAGCGTGATTGTATTCGACTAGTATGCTTGTGGCCTTTGGCTACAATGATGTGGTGAGATTGAGTTGACCTAGCAATCGCGACTTGCCGATATAAAGAAGCGAGCGCGGCTATTAAAGCGAGCATCCCTGTGCCTTTTCATAGGCGCGCATGAAGGGCGCTTCTATTCCTCTTCTTTGAGTAAAATCCTGCTCTTCTTGTCAGGATATTTGCCCACCAGCGGCTCATAGAATTCCCTAATCCGCGCCATGTCCTCTTTCACTTCTCCGCTAAGCTCAAAGGTAAGTCCCAGACCTGCGACTTTTCGGTCGTAATCAAGATAGCCGCAAACAACTGGAATGTTCGCTTCTAGAGCAATACGGTAAAAACCGGATTTCCAATATTCTGTGTAAGAACGCGTGCCAGCGGGCGGCACAACGAGATTTGTTCCGTCCGAGTTCCGAATTTGACCCGCAAGCCGCGACACCATATTTGTTGCTCTGGAACGGTCGACGGGCACACCGCCAAAGAAAGTGATCATTTGCGCCAGAACAGGGACAAAAAAACTGTTTTTTACCAGCCAATTTACCCTGATGCCAAAGGAATAAGCCGCGCCTAGCAGGAACAATGCATCCCAGTTGCTGGTGTGAGGTGCAGCGATGATCAGCATATGTTTGCTCTCGGGTACTCCGCCTTCAACTCGCCAGCCGAAAATTTTGATCAGAAATCGCCCAAAATAGTGTGCGAACCCGCTGCATTTTTGTGCCGGGTGTTGCGGTGGAATTCTTTGCATGTAGCGCTTTAGCCTCAATTATTGGTTTCGCCGGGTATTTTTCCCGAGTCCCTTCGCTTAGATGGCGCATCCGTGTTTACAAACCCGAGGATTGACAGAATCGGACTTTATTTTTTGCAAAAAGGAAATTAAATCAGTTGGTGATGAGTAATTCCTAACAAAAACTTGCGCTTTCGGCGGGAGACAATTAACGCAATGTAGCATCGACCGCTAGTTGCTACCAGTATTCACGAGTTTAAAAAGAGACTAATGGCGACCAGTTGTCTTCAAGAGCCTATGTTTAATCGGTTGCGGCTAAACACAAGCGCACAATTTCTAATAAAAGGCATACAATAAGCGAACCAATACCCAATTTAATTAGATTCAGGACCATCTCGGATATGACAAGTCGCATCCAATCTCTTGCCTTTTTTCTGGCGTTGTCAGTAGCTGCTCAACTCGGCATCACGTTGTCGCATGATGTACACGCGCAGGATGCTGAGGCAATAAACAAACTACAGGGAGAGGCGGAATCTGCGCTTGAAACAGGTGATGTTGAGCTTGCGCTGGAAAGTTATCTGGCGGCGTTAGCGCTGGAACCAGAAAATGTTGAGTTGTTAGGCAAATTAGCGGATCTGGCATCAGTCATAGGTATGTCAGATCTGGCGTTGGATTCATTGGTTCAGCAAGCAAATCTATTAGTGAGCCAAGGCAATAAAGCGGGTGCCAGAGAGGTGCACGAGCAGATTTCGGCGATTAACGGGCAGATACCGGAGCAAATGGCTGCGCGTTTTGCCGCTATTAGCGAGTACACCGAAGAGCAAGCGTCAGCAGTCGAAAACTGGCAAATCATGTCATCTGAGTCCATGGCGGCACTCAATAACGGGGATGTTGAAGGCGCCATCGGTGCTCAAGAAGCAGCGCTGCTTATTGTCTCGGACGTTTTTGGCCAGAATCATTGGTTCACAATTTCAGCCCACCGAGACCTCGGTTTTGTTTACCGCCAGTCAGGCGCGGCTGAACAGGCTGAAATTTACTATACCCAGGCGTTGAATACCGCAGAGTTATTACTAGGTGCGGAACATCCGAACACTCTGGAAATACAGGAGCTGATTGCAGAGCTTTATTCAGCAGTTGGGCTATCTGAAGAAGCGGCGTTTATGCGGGAAATGATCGCCGGTACACTCGAAGCAACCCTCGGCGCTAGCCACCAATACACCATTTCTGCCCGGTACGGGTTAATAAACGGCGCTGACGCAGCGGTTCAGCATGCTGAGGCACTTGCGATGCGAGAGGCACTTTGCACCGATCTCGAATCAAGCCATGGTTTGTTTCACGATGAAACATTGACTTGTCTAACGTCTCTCTCCCTTGCCCAGTTGAGCGCCCAGGTCTTAGCCGAGGCTGAAAAGTCCCTTGAGATGTCAGTGGGTCGAATGGCTGCTGTTAAGACGAACATTGATGGTGCGTTACTCAGCAGTATGAGTCACTTGGCGGAAGTGTATCACCAGCAAGGCCGTTTTCAGGACAGTGCAAATTTACTCTCGGGTGTGATCCAGACTGCGTTGGAAACTCAGAATCTGGAAGTTGCGAACCAAGCGAAAGGTTATCTCGCCCGTCTCTTCAATAGTCAAGGCAAGTTAACTGAGGCAGAACTGATCACCGAGGAAGTGCTCGACTATGCGCTGATCAACTGGATTGACAAGCCGCTTAACATTTACAACCTGTTGCTCGAGCTAGGCGCTATTTATCAGGCATCAGGTAAATTGCCTGATGCAGAAGCTACTTTTGAAGAAGCCTATCATGGACTGTTGAGGGATTTTGGTGAGTTACATCCCTCAACACTTGTATCGATGAACAACCTCGGTCAGATTTATGAGAAGTCAGGCTTTTACGATGACGCAGAGCCATTACTGAAAAAGACACTCGAGAAGTATTTAGCAACCTACGGTGAAGAAAATCAAAATGCACTGCGTGCTCGAAACAATCTCGCGCTTTTGCACGAAAGCCAGGGTAATTTCCGTGAAGCCGAGCCGCTTTATCAACGTTCTTTGGACGTGATGACGCAGCTCAATGGTGAAAATCACACGGATACGATCGCTGTAAAAAATAATTTGGCTTTCCTTTATATGTTGATGGAAGATTTTGAAAGGTCGGCACCACTGTTCTCCGATGTAAGCGATCGATGGGAAAATACGCTTGGTGGCCAGCATCAGAAAACGCTAAAGGCGAACAATAACCTCGGCCGTGTTTACCACAAAATGAATCGGTTGGATGAAGCCGAGGCAGTGATTAGTCAAACGTTGCAAAGTCGTCAGGATGTGCTGGGCAAAGAACATTTGGATAGCATTCGTTCAATGATCGACCTCGGTGCCGTGTACCTTGACCAAGGCAGGCTACCCGAGGCAGACCAGTTGTTAACCGAAGCGCTGGCGCTTGCTGAGAAAATCCTCGGTACGCTCCATAACTATACCTTCGAAGCGCTGAACGGGCTCGCTGACGTTAAAGAAGCCGCAAATCAACTATCATCCGCCGTTGATCTTCGTGATGAAGGTTTTCAGAGACGCAGCGAGTTTCTTGACCGAATGTTATGGGTCACGGGAGAAAATGCACGCGAAGGATATATTCGTTTGCACCGTCCTGAATTCAATGACTACATCTCATTACTCAACAAAATTGATTCACCGAACAGTGGCCAGAAAATTATTGATGCGAGCATTCAGCGTAAAGGGCTGTTGTTGAAAGTGACCTCGGAAATTCAGCAAATTGCGACGCTATCTGACGATCCCAAATTGAGATCTATTGCGATTGCACTGGAAATGGCACGCAAAGAGCTGGCAGCCAGAACACTATCCGGCCCAACAGCTGAAACGAAGGACAATCATGTCGAGGTACTTTATGACCTTGAGCTAAAGGTCAATGAGCTGCAGGGCCAGCTTGGCAGGGAAAGCGTCCGTTATAGAACTTCGATTGCGCAGGTGAGCGCCGCCGCCCTCGAAGGCGTGCTGGTGGAGAGTAACGCGCTGGTGGACTTTCTGGTGTACGAAGAAGAAGGGGAAGCAAAGCTGGTAGCGGGTGTCGCTGTGAAAGAGGGCGACGAGGTCAGGTATGAACTCGTTTCTTATGACAACCGTAAGGCCATTGAAGACATTATCATCGAATATCGATCGATTATTCAGGATGACAGTGCCGATGAGGATGAACAGCTTGAAATAGGTCTTATCGCTTATGAATTAATCTGGCAACCCGTACAAGAAGTGTTAGGTGATTCAGAATATGTGTATCTGATACCTGATGGCACACTGAACATTCTGCCTTTCAATGCGATGGTCACCGAGGAAGAAGAATATTTAATTCAAGCATTAGATGTTCATATTTTGACTAGCGCGCGAGATCTTTTACCCAATCAGTACCGCTTGGCTGACGGTCAATACGTAGTGCTAGCAGGCCCAGACTATGATTCCGAAGACGTGGTCAGTGAAGAGGAAATGAGTATAGCTCAGGGTAAACGCGCTTCGTCTCTTCAGCAAGGCTTGCGCGGCGCTGGTTCTGGTTTGCGCGGATTAAATTTTGCGCCGTTACCTGGTGCCGAGCTGGAAGGCCGGATCATCGTTGATCAGGTTGCCGAGAACAATGTCGAGAGAGAGGTGTTCTTTGGTCGTCAGGCGGAGGAGCAGGTGCTTCTGAATCTCGATAAACCACCGCGAATTTTGCACATGGCGACACACGGGTTCTTTTTGGAAGCCGATGAAAATCTTCGGAAGCGGCTATTGAAGTTACAACGCGGCGCCGATTTGCAGGTGCCTCCCCCAGGTGACAATCCATTACTCCGCGCGGGACTGGCTTTTGCCGGCATCAACACGAATGCGCAGTTTTTAGGTGACATCGATACAGCCAATGACGGCGTGTTAACGGCGCTGGAGGTACTTGGGTTAAATCTTTCGGGCACCCGATTGGTCGTGCTTTCTGCTTGTGAAACCGGTCTTGGTGAAATACATGAGGGTGAAGGTGTTTATGGCCTGAGACGTTCGTTTCAGGAAGCGGGTGTTGCGGAGGTGATCAGTTCACTGTGGGAAGTGAGTGATGCAGGTACTCAGGCGCTCATGACAGATTTTTATGATCGACTCCTAGGTGGTCAACCGGCACGTGAGGCATTAAGAGATGCCCAATTGGCATTACTTGACTCTCCTGAATGGGGATATCCCTACGTTTGGTCTGCGTTCATGATCGTGGGTAGCTATGAATCCGCCGGGTTTACGGTCCAATAGCAGAAAAATGATCTTCAAAGTGCCGCTTTGGCTGTATGCATTGATTTGATTGACGTTAAGTGAGTCAAATAGCCATTTACCAAGTATTGATATTCTTCGGGATGTTGTAATATTACAAAAAAATACATCTATGCATGAGTGTGAGAGTGGTCAATTGATTAGACAAGCCGGTATGTTTCTTGTTTGCAGCAGCATATCTATAGGACTCGCGGCGCAATCCCTGACCGATGCGATAGAAATGACGCTCCGCACCAATCCGGATATTCTCGTCAGTAAATATGGCGTTGAAGCCGCGCAACAGCTTCATAAGCAGGCCAAAGGTGCTTATCTGCCATCCGTTGATCTGGCGCTTGCTGGCGGTTATGAGAATTCTGACAATACAACCACCCGCGCGACCCCTCTAAACGAAATTGACCTGACCAAACAGGAAAAGAGTATTAAGGTTACCCAGCTTATCTACGATGGTTTTGCGACGAGCAATCTGATTAAACAACAAAGCGCACTCATTGATTCAGCAGCCGCACGCTTGGGCTCGAGTCAGGAAAATGTTTCGCTTCGGGCAGTTCAGGTCTATCTGGAAATGTTGCGACGGAAAAAAGTTGTAGATCTTACTCAGGAGAACCTGAATCAACATGAGCAGACGCTCAGCAAAATTGAGGAACGGTTCGGCAGCGGGGTAGGTACCAAGGTTGATGTGGTCCAGACTCGAGGACGGCGTGCTCAATCCAAAAGCAATTTGTTACTGGCAGAACGTGACGTGAAGAACGGTAACGCCGAGTTCTTCCGAGTTGTGGGTGAATACCCGCAGGAAATCAGTGAACCGGCGGTCGTCAAGGGTTTGCCCGGCACGCTAGATGAAGCCATTCAAAGCGCCATGATGAATAATCATGGATTAAAAGCGGCTGAGGCTGATTTGCTGGCCGCGGTTGCTGGTAAAAAACAGGTGCGGGGAAGTTATCACCCAAGGTTTGACCTTGAGATTGGTGCTTCACGCAATGCGGATACCGACGGTGTTGTTGGCGAAAACAATGACGAGACAGCGGTGATCCGCATGTCTTATAATTTGTACAGAGGCGGGGCGGATAAGGCTAGAGAGAACGAAGCCGAAGCACGTGAATTTGCAGCGAGAGAAACCGTCAGAAGTATACGCAGAGCCGTGGAAGAAAATGTGACGCTGATCTGGAATGAATTGGAAGATATTCTGCAACGTCTCGAGTATCTCGAAGCCCACGTAACGTCGACGGAGGAAGTTTTGGTGGTTTATAACGAGCAGTTGTCTCTAGGCAAACGTACTTTGCTCGACTTACTTGATATTCAGAATGAGCTTCTACGGGCGAGAGTTGCCTATATTTCAGGACAGTATTCCGAAAAATTAGCCCGGTATCGGGTGCTTGCAAGTACCGGTAGGATGCTTGAAACAATGGGCATTGAACCAGAAGATTAGGCCTTTACCTCTTCATCCTTGACCTGTGCCCGAGTGTAAACTTTAAAAGGGGCCAACGTTACGGCGCCTCGCCCATATATATTTCAGACTTATCTTCTGCAGTTTGGTTATTTTTAGTGGTCTACAATGGGACGCTAATCAGGCTAAGCAGTGGACAAACAAACGGAAAGAACTTACGACGCTATGATCGGTGTAGGAATAGATTTTGGAACTTCGAACTCGGCGGCGGCCTGTTATGACGGCGTAAGTGTTCAATTGATTGAGCTTGAACCTCGCCAAGGCGGTGAGGGTAGGGACATTATGCCCACCGCCACCCATATCGATCGTGATCTTCAGACATCGATTGGTGAATCCGCAGTTGAGCAATATATTGAAGATAACCGTGACCGAATTGTAGAGCTCACTCCGGAAGTGATTGGCAAGGGTCAATTGCTGATCAATGAGGCGAGTGCGAATGACCCGCAGTCTCAAGCGGACGTGGCTACCCAAAATGTTTATGGGGCAGCGACAATTGATCGTGGTATGCCTGGTCGTTTGTTTCGAGGCGTAAAACGATTGTTAGGAAATCCTGGGATAAAGCGGCTCCTAGTTTTTGATAAACCATTTAGAGTGGTCGCGTTGATCACCCCAATCTTGTTACATATCCGCCAAAGGCTTGAAATATCGCTGCCAGAACCGCTGGGGAATGTTCATTTCGGTCATCCAGTGCTGTTTGAGGGAAATAATGAATTTCGTAACGATGTCGCATTTGCCCGCCTCAAAGAAGCTACCGATTATGCCGGATATCAGCAGCTCAATTTCTACCCTGAACCGGTAGCGGCAACCTTAAGCTACCTGCACGACCGGTTTGGTAGCGCTTCCGAAAGTGACTTAACCGTAGCGGCCGTTTCCAATGAAAAAGGCAAGGTGCTCACCCTTGATTTTGGTGGGGGCACGCTCGACCTTAGCGTAATCGAGTTTCAGGGGCTGAATTTTAAAGTGTTATCTACCGCAGGATTGTCGCTCGGTGGTGATCATATTGATCAGCTGATTTTTAAGGAACTGTTGTTTCCGCTGCTTGGTAAAGGAGAGCTTTGGTCGAGAATCAGAGATGGGCAACTGGTTGAAAATGAGTTTCCCTTCGATGAATTTGAAGACAAATTGCTTAATTGGGCGGTGACCTACACGCTGAATCAAAACTACTACAGGGCAAAGTTGGCTGAGTGTATTGGTGCCGGCGGAGCAGCCGCAGCAAAGTTTGAACGCTTAGATGATCTAATTACACACAATCATAGTTATCTTGTTTTTCAAGCGATCAAGGATGCAAAGGCAGCGCTTTCGAGTGTTGAAGAAACGGTTCTGGATGTGCCCGAATTGGATATCTCGATACCCTTCAACCGCAGTCTTTTTGAAAAAATGATGACCGGCATGTTAGCGGAGATAGATTTGCTTCTGGATCAAGTGCTGGCGCGTGCGAATTGCGATGCGTCAGATATAGATGTTGTCATCCGCACCGGAGGTTCTTCGCAGATTGCTGCTGTAAGACGACTACTTGAGTCTCGCTTTCCTGACAAGGTGACAGAGCATGATCCATTTACAAGTGTTGCTGCTGGCCTCGCGATAGCCAGCTACCATGGTCACGAATTTGCCCCTTAATATCTGTCAGTTTGCATCCCGCTTGCTCGGAGTAGTCTACTTCGGTCTCTTCATCAGTTCGGTTGAATTTGCGAAAGCCGCTGATTTGAATCAAAGTGCCGTCGCCGACCCTCAGACGTTTTCAGGTAATTTTCGTGAAAACGGCCCCTTCTACGAATCAAATCTTCAAACCCAGCCAGGGCTCGACCAATCAATTCTTCCTGCCTACTTGAGAGATGCCACGGCGGCAGATTTGGTTGTCGCCACGGCCACGGAAAACAATACAAAGTCTTTGCAGTTGTTCGAAATGCAGGATGGGTTTTATCCCGATAATGCCGCTTACGAAATAGCATTGACAGAGGACGTTATTTTTCTCGATATAGCGGCGACCGTGGGTCGCGATATGTTGGTGGTTTTCTATGCCGGTTCTGCAGTGCAATTGGACCCACGGACCGGAGCAACCAGACATCTGGTTGAATTTAGTTCTATCTACAACGGACCCGTTGATCAAAAGATTCCAAAGCTTGATATGGTACGAGACCTAAATGGAGATAGTCTGGATGACTTTATTATTCCGGGTTTTAAGGGTTATGAGGTCTATATCCAAAATCGCGATGGCACTTTCGGTAATGGTATAAGCCTTAACGCACGGCCAATCATGGATATCTCCTTTCGCGACAATCCGTGGTATCAGGCGAGAAAAATTTACCATGCTGATGTCACCAACGATGGTCGAGCGGATCTGGTTTTCTGGGTGGTTGATAAATTTATGGTTTATCAGCAATTGGCGAACGGGACATTTACAGATGAGCCTATTCAGTTCTCACCGAAAGTGATTTTCGATGCGGAAGGTTATGAAGGCGTGTCGATGCGGATGGGTGAAGAAGACCAGTCCGATGCTCAGCAGCAGGCGCTTTTCCAATTGAAGGACTTTACCGGTGATGGTATCCCTGAGCTTGTTACGCTTGCTGTTAAAAGTCAGGGCGTATTGAAGAAAAGCACGACTTATAACATTCATACGGGTGCGGGTATGTACCCCTCGGAGTCAGATCTAGCCTACATGCTGCCGGATTTTCAGGTTGAACCATCATCCAGCATCCGGAGTCGTGGGATTCAGTTTGACCTCGAGGAGAAGGACCTTAATAACGACGGTCAGCTCGATATCATTGTTTCATCTGTCGAAATTGGCGTAGGTAAAATAATTCGTGCATTACTCACTGGCTCTATTGCGATCAATCTCGATTTTTATCAAATGGCAGATGGGATATATCCTGAAAAGCCTAATCTGCACCGGGAGGTGACAGCGACGTTTAATATGTCGAGCGGGGATGTTTTTCTACCGACTGTCTTGATTTCAGATATCAATGGCGACGGCCAAGAGGATCTTGTCGTTCAGGATGGACGGGATACATTGGAGATTTTCCACGGTGTGAGCAACGGTAAGTTATTCGAACGAAGGGCGAAGAAAGTGTCTGTTGAGATGCCCCGTGATCCGGACTTGGTTGAGTCTCTAGATCTCAATGGCGACGGTAAACAGGATTTGCTGATTAGACTGGAGCCCGAAGAGGATGACAACAATACGCACAGACTAAAAGTGCTGGTGTCAAAATAAGTGACGGCGGAAGCACTACTACTATGGTTAAGACCTGGGACATCGTGAGTAGGAGGCGATACTTTTCACGTCAAGCCCAGAGATCTTAGGGAGCACATACAAAAGGAGCGTGTCATTGCGTAATTACAGAAGAATCAGCGTGGCCAGGCCGGATGGCGATTTGTCTGTACTGGTATCCGGGAATGAAAGTGCAAGGGCGGTCATATTGCTGCATGGCATGCGAGACCATGCGCATAGCATGATTGATCTGGCGAAGCACTTTGATCCGGAATATCGGATTATTCTGCCGGACCTGAGGGGACATGGGGAAAGCAGCAGTAGCGGCGGTTACTCCATGATTCAGTTTGTCGCAGACATAAGGTCGGTTGTGCGCGAGTGTAACGTTGAAAAGCCGATTCTGATTGGTCACAGCCTTGGTGGTCATGTGCTCTCGCGATACTCCGCCTGTTACCCGGAAGAAGTAGAGGCGCTGGTGCTGCTTGACGGCATGGGGCCGCCGTCTGAGCAGGAACCCCCGAGTGCTTTAGAAGTTCGCGATCGCTGGCACGATGGGCTAAACACCGTGGTCGATCAGTTTAACTGGCTGAAACCGATGGCCGATCAAGCAGAAGCGCAGCAACGGCTGTGTCGCAACAACCCGGGGCTTAGCGATGAACTGGCTCAAAAGTTGGTCGCTGAAGGTGTTAAATCTCACCCCGATGGTGGGATACGCTGGAAGTGGGATCCTACCGTCAATATGGTCTGGCAGACTTTTTCTCATCAGGAAAGTGAGACGCTGATGCAATTTATCACCTGTCCTACTCTGATAGTGACCGGAGATAATGGATTATCCTATTGGATCAATGGGCGATTCGATCGCGATATTTCCGAAGACTGGTATCAATCAGAACTGAGCCGTCGAGTGCAATTATTCGGCGATGCGCGTTCGGTTGTGATTGCCGATGCCGGGCATATGCTCCATTACGACCAACCCGACGAAGTAAACCGGGTCATCAGGGAGTTTTTGCAAAACCGCTAGGCACCACTGCTGGTTGCCCAGAGTGATTACTGCGACACTTCATGAATCTTTGATAGCCACTTTTTCGCCCATGCCCGTGAGACGAAGCCCATCATTTAATTTCAAGACTTAAGGCACAAAAAGAGCATTTGCGTTTATCCAATGGCGCCGGAGCGAGCGAGATGAATGATTTGCTCCCTGGTCAACCCTTGTTCCTCGAGTATTTCTGCGGTGTGCTGACCTACCTCGGGCGAGTGGCGCCGTTGAGTCAGAGGTGTTCCTTCGAACCGTGCAGGTGCTCGCGGAAGGACCATTTTGCCTCCTCGGGGGTGCTCAAAGGTTGTGAGAATCTCGCTGGCAACCACCTGTGGGTCTTCCATTACTTCATGTCGTTTATTCGCTCTGCTGGCTGGAATATCGTTTGTTGCCAATATTTCCATTAATTGGTCAGTAGAATAGGGCGTTGTATCGGCGCCAAGGTGATGTGCCACTACGGCACCGTCATTGGTTTTGTGTACATCGTAGGTGTCAGCAAGGTCGCCGGATAGTTCTACATCATCTCCTATAAAGCTGTGGTTCCACATCAGGTCCGGCCAATTGAAATACAAGCCGGTGTCCAACATCGACAATCGTACATGCTGTCCCGGTCCGCCGCGTTCCCTAGCGAGCAGGGCCGCGGTGATACTCTGGGCCGCGGTCAAGGCTGTCACCTTGTCATAGATAATGCTTCTGACCATCTTCTGTCCATTGAGACTTTCAACGTCCTGCGAATAATTCGCAGCGTTAAATTCTGCCTGGGCATCGGTGATGCCTGAGATCCCCTGAATGACATAGTCGTAAACCTTCTGGTCTGACAATGGTCCAGATTCGCCCATACCGTTGATTGATAGGTAGATTAAATCAGGATTCACCGCTTTCAAATCGTCGTAACCTAGGCCTAGCTTCTCAATTTTCCCCGGTCTGTAGTTCTGCATGACCACGTCCGCACTGGCGGCGAGCTTCCTGACGACATCGGCACCCTCGGGGTGTTTGAGGTTGATGGCGATGGAACGTTTGTTGCGATTGATCAAAGAGAAGATCGCACTCAGCCCATTGCGACTTGCGCCAAGAAAACGAATGCCGTCTCCCCATCCCGGCGGCTCAACTTTAATAACATCGGCGCCCTGATCGGCCAAAATAACGGCTGCCATTGGACCAGAGACGACCCGTGACAAATCCAGAATTCGGATGCCGCTTAGCGGGCCATCAGTAAGTGTGTGGTGCTCATCCATGCCAAAATTTCTCCATCGCTAGGCACTATTGCTCATCGGTTCTCAAGTTGCTCGACATTACTGTCCGGATTCTCTGTAAATAATCGACTCACGTCTTTCGCCCGTCGCCTCTGGACTTCCCCCTGGTTGATATATCCTTTATCGGTTATCTCATAAGCGCCTGGGTTGGGCTGCTCTGAAAGCAACAGATACCGGCGAATGTACTTTGATGATCCGGGATTTGCGGTATTGTGTGCCCTGAACCCTTCATTGATTTTTGCTTTAACCCGCTGTGAAGAAATGAGGGTTTGAATACTGACCTGTTCACCGTTTTCTTTGTCCAGTAGGCCAGCACAGGCCTCGATATTTGGCCAAACAAGCAAACCAACAAATGCCTCGTTGAGACCACATACGACAACATCTCTGATGTAGGGTGAGGCGGCGGAAACTGCCTCGGCGCGGAGCGTGCCTGCGGAAACCCAGGTACCCGAATTGAGTTTGAACTCTTCTGCGACACGCCCGGCGAAACAAAGTCCCTTTAAAGGTTCGGATTTATCGGCGAACCGGACGGCGTCTCCCATTTTGAAATATCCTTCATCATCGAAGGATTCGGCGGTTTTCTCGGGCTCGTTCAGATAACCACGGGTTACGCCTCTGGACTTGATACGTATTTCATACTTGTCCGCTAACGGTATCAGCTTTACTTTCGCACCTGGCGTAGGTAGCCCAACAACGTCAGGGCTATCGCTAGTCCAGTAACGATTTATCCCGACACTCACCTCGGTTGAGAGTAAAGCGGTTCCTAAGGGTATTCGACTGCCGAGATACTTTTCGGTTAGCTTGTGCAACCTGTTCGACAATGCTGTTGGCATTGCCGCCGATCCAAATTGTGCCGATGTCAGATTCTCAAAGAAGTTTGTTGCGAATTCATCGTCAGCTTCAAGCGTGTCAATAATGCGCGACCAGCCAAGTGGTGCGCCCTGGTACTGGGTTGGTTTTACCTCGCCAAGATTTGCGATTGTTTTATGAAAATCTTCTGGTGTCGGTTTGCCTGTATCAAGGTACACAGCGCCGGCTTCTTCCAGAATGTTGGCAATACGCATCACCCCGGCGCCAACGTGGCTCCAGGGCATCCAGTCTAGTACTTTCATTTCTTTCTCGCCGCCAGAGCGGTTTCTTACGGCACTGCCAGAAGCGAGTTGATAACACGACATACCATGATCATGGATCACACCTTTGGGCATGCCGGTTGAGCCAGAGGTGAACATATAGCGGGTAACGGTATCGTGATCAATCTTGTCGACTGAATTATCAACATCAGCGGTGGGCATCGTATCAAGCAATGCCTGCCAATTTGTCGAATCGAACGGGAGACGTTTGCTGTTTTCTGTCACCTTATCTGCCGTAATAAGATGTATTCCAGTGGTGTCGATATTCGACAATGCATCTAAGTGAGGCGCGAGGTGTTCAGCGAAAAGGAACTTTGGCTTGACTGTATCAAGCACCGCGCGAAATTTTGGATATGCACCTGGAATAGTCGAATAGGAGTAGCTGACCGGGACGTAGGGTACCCGCGCAAGGATCGCGCCCCAAGCCATAAGGAAATGTCGGATTGAACTGTTTGAAATGATCGCAAGAGGTGCATGTATTGACCCACCCTGATCAATAAGCCACTGCGCGACACGCCGGGTGCCATGCAAAGCCTCTCCATAAGTCAGGTGTTGCCACTCGCCAGCGTCATCTTTTTCCGCAATCAGAGTTCTGTCAGGAAACTCTGTCGCTCTTTCGATAAACAAGTGTGCGGTGCTTTGCTTGGGTTCAGGTAAAGGATAAGGACAGCTCAGTATGATTGTGCCATCAGCGCGATTCTCAACATCCAGCGCGGCAGGTTTGTTGCCTGTGTCAATATATTGATTGTTGTCCAACCGCTGTTCCTCATCATTAAGGTCAGTAGATATATCTCATTGGTACCCTGTGTGTACAGCGTATATGCTCTTTATTTGATGAAGCCGACACCGCAACCCGGAGAGGAAGAATGATTACAACAGAAACAACGCAGTTTGAAGTGAAAGACAAGGTCGCCTGGATAACGCTGAACCGTCCTGCCGCGATGAACTCGATAAATCCGGAACTGCGTTGGCAACTATCCGAACATTTAAATGAAGTTGAAAACAATGATGATATTTGGCTTGCCGTGATTACTGGCGCCGGTGAAAGAGCTTTTTGTGCCGGGGCTGATTTGAAGCACCGGGCGATGGAACGCAACGCGACCAGTGAGCAGTTAGCCAAGTGGCGGCAATTGGCTCAAGAGACGAAACACATCATTGAGCGTTGGCATTTCAAAAAGCCGTTGATAGCGATGGTAAATGGTTACGCCTTGGGTGGCGGACTTGAGATTGCAATGGCTTGTGACATCATCGTGGCTGCAGACCATGCGGAATTCGGATTACCCGAGCCGCGAAGAGGGTTAATCGCGGGATCCGCCGGCGTACATCGGTTACCCCGTCAAATTGGCCTCAAGCCAGCGATGGGCTATTTGTTAACCGGACGACACATGTCGGCCATGAGAGCCTTTCAGCTTGGCTTGGTCAATGAGGTAGTGCCGGCGAACGAACTCACTGATACGGTGAAGGGATATGTTGACGATATCCTGAGATGCGCACCACTGGCGGTAAGGGCAACCAAGGAAGCCGCCGTTAAGGGGCTCGATCATCCTTTGGCACAGGCTTTCTATACGCGATACGAAGGCGAAGTCGCCCGCCAGCAAAGTGCAGATGCTCTTGAAGGTCCGCGCGCATTTGCGGAGAAACGGTCTCCGCAATGGCAGGGCAAATAGCTTACGCGTTATTCACCCAAGGGCTCACCACTCCAATGCTCAAGTACGGCGAAGTCATCAACCGGTTTGCGCTTGAGTTTGGTGAGTTGCTTGACCGGTTTGCCCAAGGGAATCATGGCAGCAAATGCCATTTCCGGTGGCGCGCCCAACAGGCGCTGCAGTGCTGGCTCGTTTCCGCTGATAAAGGTTGTCAGGGTCCCGCCCAGACCCTCATTTCGCGCGGCCAAAAGTATGTTCCAGACAAAGGGATAAATTGAAGCACCGGAAATTACGCCGATTCTGTCAAGATGTTGGTCCATAGACGCAACCAATGACAGATCAACAAAGACAAACATGACAACAGGTGCGTGCGTTAACGCTTTGATTTGCTCAATTGATACTTTCTGCGCTGCTATTTCATCCTGTGTGAGTTTCGTCTCATTAATGGTGTTCCAAGGCGCCTCGCCTGCCATGACCTGAGCGATGTAACGTTTTAGTGTAGGTTCAATGAGTGGTATCAGTTTCTCACGGGTTTCTGTTTTGCGAACAACAACGACTTTCCAACCCTGTCGATTGCCCCCGCTAGGCGCAAATCGGGCGTTTTCGAGAATTTTGCGAATGACGGTATCCGGGATGTCATCATCGGTAAACTCGCGCGCAGCGAAAGTCGTTCTCATGACGTCATGCAGTTCCATTTTATGCTCCTTTTGTTGTTGAGTTCCTCTGGCGCGAATGCTGCGCGTGCATTTGTTCACCGATCGCAACTTAGGTATGGTCTAGCTGTAAACGTATTTGTTGCACTTGATTCGGTAGAAGAAACGAACGCGGGAGTATAACTGACTATGACCCAAGACAAAGTAGAAAACCTATCTGGAAAACGGTCGGGTCCCAATGTGCTGTTTATCATTACCGATCAGCAGCGGGCGGACAACAATGGCTTTATGGGGAATGAAGTGCTGCGCACGCCAAATCTCGACCAGATCGCCAGTGAGGGTACGGTTTTTGAGAATGCATGGGTAAGCAATCCTGTCTGCATGCCCAACAGATCGACGATTATGACTGGGCGTATGCCGACGGCTCACGGGGTGATTTTTAACGAGCGTTCTCTCGATTGGGGTGCAAACACTTTTGTGCGCAGATTCCGCAAGTCTGGATATCAAACGGGTCTGATTGGTAAATCTCATCTACAGCACGGGATGAGCAAAAACTCGATCGTCGCCTTCCGCGGCGAAGGGGTGTCGGCTGATCCTTATCCAAAAGGCTGGGACACCATTGAAGACTTCGAACGTTATCTCGAACAGGACATACAGGACCCGAAAGATTTCTATGGATTTAATCATATAGAGTTGTCGATGGATCACGGCGCAAGGGCAACAGGACATCACTTGCGTTGGGCGATCGAAAATGGCGCAAATCTTGAGGATATGTTTGTTGAATATGATGCAGGTGCGGCAGGTCATGATCGGTCACAAAATTGGTGGCAGGTGTATCAGCCTCCCTATGCGCCTGAGTTTCATTCGACCAGTTTTGTCACCCAAAGGACCATCGATTTTATTGAGGCTGCGGAAGCTGAAGATTCACCCTGGCTCGCCTGGTGTTCTTTTCCAGATCCGCATCACCCAATGACCCCACCGGGTGACTGGTTCTATCGGCACAAAGCAGAGGATATGGTGTTACCTGAATCTCGACACGATCCGTTGACCGATGCACCTGCACATCTGAAACAAATACGCCAAATACACCCGAAAGATCAACGTAATTGGGTCGCGCCCTGTGGTTACGGCGATGACAAGTTGCTGGCTGAAGCAATGGCAGCAACCTACGGTATGGTTGAGATGATAGATGACGGCGTTGGCCAAATTCTTGCGACACTTGAAAGACTTCATATTGAAGACAATACGATTGTTGTCTTCACCAGTGATCACGGTGACATGATGGGAGATCATGGTCTGTTTTTGAAAGGATTTATGAACTACCGAGGTACGCTGCAGGTACCCATGGTGATTAATGCGCCAGGCAAGGCTGCAGCTCGTACTCAATCGCTAGCGTCTAGTATTGACCTGGGACCTACGTTGATGGATTTGTGTGGGGTAAAAGGCTACGACGGCATCCAGGGCAAGAGTCTGGCCCCTGTGCTGGATAATCCGACCGACAGCGTGCGCGATTATGTGTTGATTGAAGACGACATCGCAGATATCACCGCTAAATTAACATCTTTTCCTGGCAAAACCCGGTCTATCATTACAGATGAATATCGTATGAGTCGAAATAGTAAAAAGGAGGAGCAACTGTACAATTTGGTTGATGATCCAAACGAGATGAACAGTCTGGTAAAAACTAACCCAAGCGCCAGAGGGATGATGATGGAGAAGCTAACTGATGCTTTGATTGACGCCGATGATGCCGCGCGCGGTGCACCGACAACAGAACAGGTATGAACCGTGAGTCTGTGGCCATGAAAATAGCATCTATGCGGAAAATTCTATTCCATGATGTTGACGGCTGCTTGAACACACCTGATGGTGCGTCATTGCCTTTTGAAGCCGCGCAGTTGCAGCCAATCCAACGCAATGCGCTGGGCCAATTGGGTGAGGTCCTCGATAAGAGTGATATCGATGTGATGGTGTTGAACACTGGTCGATCGATAGCCGCATCAATCTTTCTTGCGGAAGCAATCAATAGCCAAAAATTAAAATACATTGTTGCCGAACATGGTGCAGCAGGTTACTCAATGGACGAATCAAGTCACCTAGATCTGGTTCACCATGCTAAAGACATTCCCCATTTGTATACTGCGTATTCGAGTCTTGAAAAAATACCCGTCCTCATGAAGTGGTACGAGGAAGATGGTGCTGATTTGCTTGCCCGCAAAATAGGTCATCACGTTGTCGCTTCACCAAAAAAGGCGAACCTTACTTTACGTGTTCCAGATGAAGTGTGCGGTGATGACATGCAAGAACATCTGCATCGATTGATCCAGCAACACGCTCCGATGGGAGGAGACTATTTGGTTTATCATCATTCCGTCAGTGATGGTTACCTCGATGTGATGGCAGAAGTCGATAAAGGTGATGGTGTTCAGCTTATCCGTCATCTCGAATCTACACAGCAGATCAGAACCTATGCGATCGGTAACGGTTCGAACGACCTGCCAATGTTCCGACATGTCGATGTATGCATTTGCCCTTCGAATTCTGATGAGGCAGTAGTCGAATTCTGCGAAACAAACAATGGATTAATTTCCCAACATCGATTCATAGGTGCAACATTAGATATATTAGGTAAAGCGCTGCCAACCTCAGGAAGTGACCTATTGATACCGATGTAAATGCTGATGTCGCTAGATTGATTCTCGAGGGTTACTCTGAGTATCGACACGAATTTCGACAGATCACAGCTGGGGCACAGGTTCGCTTTGAGACGGCTGACTGGAAAGGTATACAAGTCGCTGCCATCGAACGAATCGAGTTGTATAAACGCGTTATCGGTCAAATGGTGACAAAGATCACACCATTGGTCGCCGCCATGCCGCCTGATAGTTGGTCTGAAATCAAACGTCATTACGAATCACTGATAAAAAGTCGGCCTGACTTCGGGTTGGCAGAAACAGTTTTCAACACGGTATATCGAAAACTGTTCCCAGACCAATTGCTGTCAGATGAGTCTCTCTTCGTACGTGAATCTCTTGTCGATATACCCCATTTCGACGCTGACCTGGTTCAAACGTTTGGTCCTGAATCACAATTGAAGGTGCTGGTTGAGGAGATGTTATCAGCATACGAATTTGATTCGCCCTGGCTGAATCTTCCTATGGATATTCGATCGATTGTCTCCGCCATGCTTGAATCGATACCGTTACTACGGCAGTCGGTCGCGATAGAGTTTTCAATGCTCAAGCATGTTTTTTACCGAAATAAGGGGGCATACCTGATTGGCCGAATGAAAGCCGATGGCCACATATTCCCAATTGCAATTCCGATTCAAAATCGGGGTGATGGGCTTTTCATCGATACGGTGTTATGGAACGAGAGAGACCTGAGTCGAATTTTCAGCTTCACCCGCGCTTATTTTATGGTCGATGTTATTTACCCTAATGAGATGGTTGAGTTTTTGCTGGACCTCTTGCCGAATAAAAAGGCTTGGGAGTTATATATGTCTTTGGGCTTCTATAAACATGGCAAAACCGTCTTTTATAGGAGTTTTCTTGATCACCTAGATGACTCCAGCGATCAATTTGTCATTGCTGAAGGTATCAAGGGCATGGTTATGGCCGTGTTTGCATCCCCATCTTATCAGGTCGTCTTTAAGATCATTAAAGATAAGTTTTCTCCAACGAAACGTCTAACGCAGGGTCAGGTACGTGATGCTTATTACCTTGTGAAGACCCATGACAGGGTGGGCAGGATGGCCGACACACAGGAGTTTTCAAATATGACCTTTCCAAGGCAGCGGTTTTCGGAAGCACTTATCGCGGAACTTGAACGGGTTGTTCCTTCGGCCATTACGCTTACCGACGATCTGGTCATTGTACGACACCTTTACACAGAGCGAATGATGACGCCACTTAACCTGTATTTAAGAGACAAGCGTGGATATGAACTTCGTCGGGTAATCGATGACTATGGCAGCGCGATCAAGCAACTGGCGGCGGCAAATATTTTTCCAGGAGATATGTTGCTTAAAAATTTTGGTGTGACTCGACATGGTCGGGTGGTTTTTTACGACTACGATGAGATTTGCTATCTGACTGAAATTAATTTCAGGAAGATTCCACCCTCCCAGAACCCGGAAGATTCGATGTCCGCTGAACCCTGGTACGATGTAAGACCAAACGACGTTTTTCCAGAAGAATTTGAAAATTTTCTGTTTAATTCGGGACCGATGAAAGATATTTTCACAGAATTACACGGTGACTTGTTTACCGCAGAATTCTGGCAGGGGCTGCAAACTAATATCAATGAACAACAGCTACTTGATGTTTTTCCGTATCCTGCGCGGCGCCGGTTTCACAACCACACGATCTTTGCTTAGGCATGCAATTCGCCTGTTGAAAAGATTAAGTTAATTATCATGCGAGATAAGGAAGTATTGAATGGACATTTATGAAGCGATGGGCTCGCTGCGAGCAGTACGACGGCTAAAACCTGATCCTATCCCCGATGATGTGATGGATAGAGTTTTTCAAGCTGCGGCATGGGCGCCAACCGGAGGCAATACTCAACCTTTCCGAATCATTACCGTCAAAGATAGAGCAAAGATGGCCGTGTTTCAGCAGATGTACTCAGAGGAGTGGGCAACGTATACCAGCGCCATGCGCAAGGGACTGGATCAAATGCCTGATGCGCAGAGAGCCAGCAGCCGCAAAATGCTAAAAGCGGGCGACTATCTTGCTGATCATATGGGTGACACACCGCAACTGTTGGTGTTTTGCTTTAATCCCAAAATGATGGCCATTACTGACAGTGATCTGGGTCGACCGTCAATCGTCGGTGGCGGTTCCGTATACACGGCCGTTCAAAATCTCATGCTCGCTTGCAGGACTGAAGGACTGGGTTGTGTGCTAACGACATTGCTGTGTTTTCGAGAATCTGAAGTCCGCGAGCTGCTTGATATTCCCGAAAACTGGTTCACCTGCGCGCATATCCCGATAGGGTACCCTGTGTTAAAAGGACATGGACCCATCAGTCGTCGGTCAGTCGACAAGATGGTGTACACGGACACATTTGGTCAGGCTTATCGCTAGTCGGCGTATGTGCATTAGTCGAGGAAAAGGCAACTTAATTTGCATCATGTAAGTGACTTGCAAGATAGCCGATATTCGTTATTTTCAGGATAACCTAGGAGATGTCTTCCACCCAATGAGTGCGTTCAATCAGGGTGGGTGACTACGCGGTTTCGTTGATCGCCTCGGCTAGCTGACTAAACAACCGGGTAATCTCTTGCTCCGATGCAATCAGCGGTGGGGACAGGGCAATTACATCGCCAGTCACCCTGACTAAAATGTCTTTCTCAAAGAAACATTTGTTGAAAA
>CAJXBG010000054.1 GCA_913050215.1 uncultured Gammaproteobacteria bacterium | reverse complement strand
AAGCCGGTGATCACCACCTCTTCCATTTCTGCATCGTTCGCGCCTTCCGCTGCTACCACACTTCCCCCAGACACCGCGAGTGCGATAGCCGAAAGAGGAGGTAGCACTATGCTCGTAAGTTTCCTCATATTTCTTATTCCCCGTATATATAAGTTGTCTTTCTTATCTTTCTTATCTTTCTTATCTTTCTTATCTTTCCCCCCACAGGCTCTTTGGCACTTAAAAAATAGGGCGATTCTTCGATTAAAACACTAAGATTTGCAAAAAGAAAGCTCCATTTTCAGTTCATTTTTCTTCAATCATCTGAGAACAGGACATTTTGCACTACTCTGTTGCGGCGCAACATTCACTATCGCTAAGCAGCTCTGCCATCTTTGCTATTTTCTCGCCGAAATTTAGCAATTACCGATATCGCTTCTAGCATCACCATCAAACTAGTCACCAGCACCACCACATCAATCACAACCAGTAGCCAGTTGCCAGCCTGATAAAATTCGATCAACTTCAGAACAGCAGCCCAGGCCGATGTGAGCAAAACAAAACTCATCGGAATCAGCGTATATCGAGCAGGACGACCTAACTTGATCAGCATCACACTGATCACGAGCAGCGTCATAGCTGCAAGAATCTGGTTTGTGGAGCCAAACAGCGGCCAAATTGCCAGACCACCGGCGCCGGACGCACCTCCAACGCCGAAGGCCAAAAGCAAGCAGCAGGTCACAGCAATCAACGTCGCGAGGATCCCGTGTTTTAGTATGGGAATATCGTAGATCTCTCCCCATTCCTGAATTATGTATCGTTGAAGTCTGACACCCGAATCCATGGTCGTCCCTGCAAAAAGCACGACCATCGTTGCAAGTAATGTTGTCGAGATTGCAAGGGGTAGCCCCCAGCCGTTGGTAATCATCTGCGCGCCACCCTGAATGAACGTGCCTGCACCAGCGCTACCGTACTTGTCGTAGATTTCGTGCCAGTGCTCGGGGGATGCTGCCAACGCAGCGCTGGAAACAGCAACGATGGTAATCAACGCGAGACTGCCCTCCCCCACAGAGCCGAGATAACCGACAAATCGCGCATCCGGTTCTCTATCTAGTTGTTTGGATGTCGTTCCCGAAGAGACAATGCCGTGAAAGCCTGAAATAGCACCACAGGCAATGGTGACAAACAGGAGAGGCACTAGCGAAGGTGCATCCAAAGTCACAGCGTTATTAAAAGCTGGAGCAGAGATATCAGGTAGCGACAACAGCACCGCTCCGTAAAGCAGGACTAACCCAACAAAAAGCTGTAATCCGTTAATAAAATCCCTTGGCTGCAACAATGCCCAGACCGGCAGCATTGACGCAATTGCCGCGTACGCAAACAAAATAACAATCCAGCTGCCCTTCGAGCCCAAGCCCATCACCTGCTCCGGCAGCTCAATGGGAAAGCCACTGCCGACAAAGATAGCGCCATAGAGTGCAGCGACACCTACAACCGAAAGTAGCGTGAGATTAAAATTACGATGTAATAGTTGGCCAATGATCAAAGCAACAACAATCGCAGACCACGCAGGGAAAACAGCATTAGGTGTACCCACAAACGCATTGGCAATAACCACCCCAAAAACCGCATTCACCATGAGCAAAACAAGGAAGATAACAATCATAAACAACGCGCGGGTTCGCTTACCAATCACCTCTTCCGAGAGCGCGCCAATAGATTTACCTTTATGTCTCGCGCTCGCCCAGATCGCACCAAAGTCATGGACCCCTGCAAAAAATATGGTACCAATGGTCACCCACAGTACGGCAGGCACCCAACCCCAATAAACCGCTATGGCAGGCCCAACAATAGGCGCCGCGCCCGCAACAGAAGTAAAGTGATGCCCCCAAAGCACAAATTTGTTCGTCGGCACATAGTCGACCCCATCTTCCAACTCATGCGCTGGCGTCACAAAATTTGGATCGAGTTGGTATATTTTCGTTGCAATAAATTTGGAATAAACGAACCAGCCAAATGCCATGCCGGCTAGGCCAAGCGCGATGATCATTACGGACTGCATAAAGACTCCCCTCTAATGTGGACGCGACCAAAACCCTGCCCTGACGAAGACCATCGCGGTGCAGATTAATTTGGTTTGTTATTTTTTTGTCGCAAAGCAGCTTAACTGAGACGCAACTTCGGTGTCTATGCGTGGCAAATTATCAGGGGATGGATAAGAGGAGGCGCAAGAGGGCCTTTAACAAGGACGGAAACGCTTTCGTTTCAGTCCCTGCCTGAGGTCTGATTATTGAAAAATTATTTGGAGAGGAAGTTCATGCCATCTTCAATACCCCGGATGGTCAAGGGATACATCTGATCTTCAACAAGCTTTTTTGTCAGAGCAACGGAACTAGAATACTCCCAGGTATCAAGTGGCGTGGGATTAATCCATATCGTTTTATCGAAGGTATCCAACACTCGCTGCATCCACAATGCACCCGCTTCTTCGTTCCAGTGCTCGACACTACCGCCAGAGTGAGTGATTTCATAAGGCGCCATCGATGCATCACCCACAAAGATAACTTTATAGTCATGGGTATATTTATGCAGAAGATCCCATGTATCAATGCGTTCATTCATTCGCCGGTTATGCGCTTTCCAAACACCTTCATAAATGAAATTATGAAAATAGTAGGTTTCCAAATGCTTGAACTCCGAACGGGCAGCGGAGAACAATTCTTCACACACCTTGACGTGTGCATCCATCGAGCCGCCACTATCAAGTAACAAAAGCACTTTCACCGTATTGCGGCGTTCGGGTCGCATGATGATATCGAGTAGTCCACCATTTCGAGCGGTCTTTCTGATTGTATTATCAATATCGAACTCTTCGTCGGCACCGGTTCTCGCCAACTTACGCAAACGGCGGAGAGATATTTTCATGCCACGAGTGCCTAATTCGACATTGTCGTCGTAGGCCTTGTAGTCACGCTTGTCCCACCTACGCTTACCGCGCTTTTTCTTGCCTTTTCGGTCGTTGCCTTCTTCACCTCGACCGTTCTCGCCTTTACCTTCCTTGTCCTTTTCCTTGCCTTCGCCCTTGGCTGCTTCTTCAACCTGGCGCTTGAATTCCTCAATTAACTTCTCCAGCCCACCGAGAGATTTAATCTTGGCTAATTCTTCCGGGGTAAGGGATTTCTCAAATTCACGGCGGAGATACTCGTCGGGAATCATCGAAGCAATCATGCTCGATAAGTCCTCCAAGCCCTTAAAATACTCGCTGAATGCCCTGTCAAACTTATCGTAGTGTCGCTCATCCTTCACCATCGCCATTCGGCTGAGGTAATAGAATTCATCAACATCTGCGTACACTAACCCTTTTTTTAAAACTTGGAGTAAGTGCAGTAGTTCTGTAATGGAAACCGGAATGCGCGCATTCCGAAGCGCCATAAAAAAATTGATGAGCATTTTTGACTAACCTATATTCTTTAAACCGTGCGCCAGCCGGAGCTGACGCGGGGCAAATCCCATTTCACAGAACAATGGTTCCGCTTAATCTTTCAAAACAATCTAACAAAAACAGCTTGGCACTGATACTAGGAGCCGCTGGAGCTGCCTCCACCGCTTTGACGACGATTCATAAACGCCAATCGCTCGAGCAACTGAACATCCTGCTCGTTCTTAACCAGCGCGCCGTAAAGTGGTGGTATTGCTTTAGAGGTATCCCGGTTCCGCAGAATTTCCTCTGGAATGTCGTCTGCCATTAAAAGTTTCAACCAATCGATCAATTCAGATGTTGAGGGCTTTTTCTTGAGTCCAGGCACTTTTCGTACATCAAAGAAAATTTCCATCGCTTCTTTAACGAGATCCTGCTTGATGCTCGGGTAGTGAACGTCAACGATCTGTTGCATCGTTTCTCTGTCAGGGAACTGGATATAGTGGAAGAAGCATCGACGCAAAAACGCGTCGGGTAATTCTTTTTCGTTGTTACTCGTGATCAGAATCACTGGTCGGTTTTTCGCAACGACCGACTCACCGGTTTCATAGACGTGGAACTCCATCTTATCGAGTTCAAGTAGTAGGTCATTTGGGAACTCGATATCCGCTTTATCTATCTCGTCAATCAGCAGAACAACCTTTTTGTCGGCCGCGAAAGCTTCCCACAATTTACCTTTTGCGATGTAATTATTGATGTCATGAACGCGCTCGTCGCCGAGTTGCGAGTCTCGAAGACGCGAGACCGCGTCGTATTCGTACAAACCCTGTTGCGCACGCGTGGTTGATTTCACGTGCCAAGAGATTAATTCCATATCCAAGGAACTGGCTATTTCTTCCGCCAGCATGGTTTTACCCGTGCCAGGCTCGCCTTTAATCAGGAGCGGTCTTTCGAGTTGGACAGCTGCGTTAACAGCCATTTGTAATTCATCTGTCGCGATGTAAGTGGCAGTACTGGAAAATTTCATATTTTTTTAACCAAGAAGATAAACAGAAACCGATGCATCCAACTAAATAGCGGATATTGAGCCTCTACTGTAATTTGCCAAACAGGAGTAATCAAGACCTGAAAAGATTCTTCTCGACCGTAAGGGAGTTTGACACACAAGAAACGATCTTTATTCATCAGCCTGATGAACACCCATTGGTGAGAGTGTGAGAACTCAGCAAAAAAAACGACTTACGCATCGACCCGAAATGTTCTCCTCGCGCATCACGTAAAGTGTCGTCAACATGATGCCGGCGTAAACTTAGCCATCTCGGTTAAGCCATCAGGAGGCAGCGGACATGGGCATAAGTATTATTGGTATTAACGCGTAGGCAGGGAAAAGAGGTAGCGTCAGCGCGATCGCAGCTGGCAACGGCCGACTAAACCGGCTTCGGCCGACGATACAGGTAGAGTCGTACCGCCAGCACAAGCAGCACAAAGAATGAAGAGAACATTAATGCAACACCGCCCTGCAGTCCGCTTTCTGCCCCTTCAAGCAATAAATCCATTGCCAGGATCAAAAAAGCGGGCGCGTAAATTCGGATGTCGTCACCGGTATACCAAGGAGTGAAAATCAGCACCAGCACGATCCCTCGGAGCACATCCCGTCCACCCCGGTTTCGCATGCCCGACGTCAGCTTCCACCACACCCAAGAGCAGCCGATGCCCGACAGAAAATAGACAGACCACGCTATAATATATTCGAGGCTGGTAGGATCATTGTGTGCCATTGTTCTCTACTCTTGCGCTATCCAATCGATGATGTAGTCTTCATACGCGTCTTCAGGTACGTGGAGTTCACTCACCGTTTTGTCGACTACCGATATACCGGCCTCATGCACCGAGTGGCGCGAACCTGAAATCAGAGGATGCCAGTCGGCGAGCTTTCTTCCCTCTGCCAAAACCCGGTAAGCGCAGGTATTTGGCAACCACCTAAACTCCGACACCCTATCCGTTGTGAGCAGAACACAATCCGGTACATTTCGGTTTCTGGCCAAGTAATCTCCACACCTGCAGGTATCGAGATCGAGATATCGGCAAACCACAGACGTGTAGTGGACCTCGTTTGTGTCTATATCTTCAAGCTTGTGCAGACAACAGCGTGCGCAACCGTCGCAGAGTGATTCCCATTCGGTTTTTGACATCTCCAACAGCGTTTTGGTTTCCCAGAACGGTGCTTCTGTCTTGACGTTACTCATCCGGGTCTATTTACCTGGTTGTTCACTAGGTGTCTCACGATGAAGTTAATGAGGCACGCGGCTTGATCACCGGCGGTAGTTGGAGATGATAACCCTGCTCGACCAGGTTCCGAATGACTTTCTGCGTGTCTTCCTTGGCCAGTTTCCGCTCCGGCGTTAACTTGAATGATAGTGCATGCTCCGGCGTGCCAAAGGTCCCGAGCAATTCCTCTGGGACGCGGCTAAGACCATCGCTTTTAGCAACATACAAATAAATGTCCGGCTTTTTACTGCTACGATAAACGTCACACAAAATCATGGCTATCTCTTCAATCCTTCAGCTACTTGCAAGAGTGCCTCTCCGATGACAGGCTCTCGCCAGCCAAGCAAATCAGCTGGTAAACGGTATTGACCAGCGTTGGCCGCGGCGGATCTCAAGATGTATTCCAGATGTCTTTTCTTCGCGAGCATTTCAGGCGCAATACCACAAGCTTCTGCGGTATCTTCCACTTTCGCTCTTAAGGACTTCAGACTTTTCTTATCTATTGGTGATTTCTGTAAACCGACATAGGCCGCACTCACATCAGAGGGATTCGCCAGCGTTTCGGCAATAACATCAACAATTTGCTCGCCATATTTACGAAGCTGTTTTGATGTGAGTTCAGCCACTTTCTGACATTCCTCGCGTTTCCCTGGCTGACGCGTCGACAACGCTAGTAACGATTTTTCATCAACAATGCGATTGCGAGGTAAATCAGACACTCTGGCCAGAGATTCTCGCCATGCACACAGCGCCCGGAGTATGCCCAAAGACTGTTGATCCAACTTGCCTGCACCACGGATCTTAAGAAAGTATTGGCCTGGTTCTATCGTTGTCGCGAGACCCTCACCAAGTGACCGACATTCTTCCTGCACCCAGGTCAGCCGCTCAGTGCTTTTAAGCAATTCAACTTGTTTCTCATAAACTTCTAACAGGTGGATAACGTCAAGCGCGGCATAGTTAAGCTGAGATTGCGTCAGGGGCCTTTGTAACCAATCTGAACGTGTTTCCTCCTTGGATATCTCAAGATTGAGATACTCAAGCACCAGTTTTTGATAGCTGAGAGAAAAACCTACCCCGAGAATGGCGGCGGCGGTTTGCGTGTCAAAAACCGGGGCTGGTACAACGCCGAGCCCATGCTGAAATACTTCAATGTCTTCTGAGCAGGCGTGAAACACCTTGATCACATTCTGGTTCGTTAAGAGTCCAGCAAGCGGCGCGAGATCGCCGACCTCTAGTGGATCGATGATAAAACATTCGCTGCCATCATAAATCTGAATGAGCCCGACTATTGGGTAATAGGTGTTAAATCTTGCAAATTCGGTATCAATAGAGATCACGTCTACTTCGCTCAGTCTGGCCACAAGAGCCGCCAGATCGTCGTTCGAATCGATCATCGTGAAATCTACACTCATACTATTTGTTTTCGTCCTTCCAATGCATGCACAAGGGTGCCGCCGTCCAAATATTCCAGATCGCCGCCAAAGGGAATGCCCTGAGCCAATCTGGTCACCGTCACGCCGGTTGGCTTCAGCATTTCACTCACATAGTGGCAAGTTGCTTCGCCTTCGACTGTTGACCCAATTGCAAGAATCACTTCAGCGATACCTTCCTCGCATCTCGCCTTCAGCAGCTCCAATCCCAGCTCAGCGGGTCCAACCCCATCGAGCGGCGACAAGGTGCCCATTAGCACAAAATATCGACCCTTAAATCCCCCGGTCATTTCTAGCGCGATAACATCAGCAGGACTTTCAACCACGCAGAGCGTGTTTGATTGCCTCGTTGGATGACGACAGAGTTCACAAATTTCATGCTCTGTCAGATCACGGCATTGGCTGCATCGCGATACCTTATCCAGTGTGGTCGTCAGTTGCTCAGCAAGCTTTTTGCCGCCCGCCTGATCCCGTTGCAAAAGGTGATAAACCATTCGCTGCGCCGTTTTCGGCCCAACACCGGGGAGACAGCGAAAAGCCTCGATCAACTGATCTATTAGAGAGTCCGGGTTCAACTTTGCACCTAAGAGAAAGGGAACTTAAAGCCGGGAGGAAGCGGTATACCAGACGTTAAATCCGACATACCTTCTTTCTGGCTGTTTTCGATCTTGCGTACCGCGTCGTTTACCGCAGCCGCAATAAGATCCTCGAGAATCTGTTTGTCTTCGCTCATCAGGCTGTCGTCGATATTTACCTTCCGCACATCGTGCCGACCGGTCATCACAACTTCGAGCAAGCCGCCACCAGACAGTCCAGTGACCTCCTTGTTTGCAATCTCATTTTGCATAGACTGCATTTTTTCCTGCATTTGCTGGGCTTGCTTCATCAAATCACCCAAACCACCTTTCATACTCATTTTCCTCTCCGGTTTATCTGTCAACCGACTTTCTCAGTGACTCCTGTCCAACAGGCTTAGTGTCAGTCACGGGCTTTCGCAACGATACTTTCTTCCACCAACGTGCCATCGAAACTTTGGATCAACTCCTGAACATTATCATCATTTTCTATCGACACTTTGGCTCTCGCGAGCGCTTCATCCGCGTGGCGTTGCGCCGCTTCGGCGGGAGACTCTTGATGACTCTTACCAATCTCAATTTTCACCGCCATGGTATGGCCAACATAGGTTGATAATGCCATGGCAATACGTACTTCGTGGGTTTTATTCCACATACTCGCGTGGTGTTGGTTCAGAATCAAACAACAAGTGCTCGCATCACCATCGGTTTCTCCAATGGTGCAGTTCGCCGCGAGCGTTTGGGTAACACCAGACAAACCAAGATCAGGAAATATCGTCAGCCACTGATCATGGGTTAATTCTTCTCCGGCCTCATCGGACAACTTAAGCGCCTTCGTGTTTTCGCCGGATTGATTTGAACCCAACCCGCTTGTGTCAATAGGTGTCGGTCCAGACTCAGACGTCGATGCTTCCGCCTGCACAACAACTTCTTGCTGTTTTCGGGCTTCTTGCTGAACGTTATTACGCTCAGGCTGCGCAAGAGTCTTAACAGTCCCTTCTTCATCGAAAGGTATCATTGACTCATTTTCTGACTGACGGTCGACGATCGCCGGCGCGCTCGGCTTTACGTCATTTTTCTCGAGCAAAGCACGGATAGGGCTGAGGTCAGACACCTGAGCACGCGTTTCTTGTGTGTCCGTCACAGCAGCCGATGTTATTTCATCGCCAGCGATTGGATTGACCTGTTCTGTGTCGGCGCCGGATTTTATTTGGCCAGGCGGCACATTGGGGACGAAAGAAAGCATGCGCAGCAGGCTCATTTCAAAGCCGCTACGCTGATCCGGCGCAAACGGTAAATCCTTTTGGCCGAGCAAACCAACTTGATAATACAACTGAATATCTTCAGGTGAGACCTGCTGAGCGATCGCCATGACCACCTCTCTGTCGCCCTGGCTATTATCGATCCCTTCCGGTACCGCTTGAGCAACAGCAACCCGGTGTAAAACAGAAAGAAACTCACCCAGCAGCGCACTGTAGTCTGGCGAGAATTCGGCCAGATGTTCAATGCGATCGAGCAGTTGTTTACCATCGTGCTCAATCAAGGCATCGATCAATCGATACACCTCACCCCGATCAATGGAGCCTAACATTGCTTTAACATCAGTCTCATTAATCTGATTCTCACCGAACGAAATAGCCTGATCGGTCAAACTCAGTGCGTCGCGCATACTGCCATCCGCGGCCCTACCGAGATGCCAGAGTGCGTCATCTTCATAGCCGATAGTTTCTTTCTGCAATATTTCCTGAAGATAGGAAACCACGCGCTCCGGTGACAAATTCTTAAGGTTAAATTGCAAACATCGAGAAAGCACAGTAATTGGCAATTTCTTTGGATCAGTTGTCGCCAACAGAAACTTCACATGTTCAGGAGGCTCTTCCAGCGTCTTCAGCAGCGCATTGAAGCTATGATTCGAAAACATGTGAACTTCGTCAATCAGATATATCTTAAATCTGCTTCGCGTCGGCATGTATTGCACATTGTCGAGAAGTTCGCGGGTTTCCTCAACGCGGGTACGTGAGGCAGCATCGACTTCAATCAGGTCAACACTTCTTCCCTCGGCAATCTCCAGACAGGAACCGCAAGTACCACAGGGTGTTGCGGTCACGCCGGTATCACAATTCAGGCACTTGGCGAGAATCCTGGCGATTGTCGTTTTACCCACTCCCCGGGTGCCGGTGAACAGATAGGCATGATGCAGTCTATTGGTCTCAAGGGAATTAATCAGCGCTCGTAACACGTGCTCCTGACCCGCAAGCTCCTCAAAACTCGCCGGACGGTATTTTCGCGCAAGTACTTGATAACTCATCTCACAAAACTCCGTCTAACCCGCTTCACGTAGCTATCCTATTTCCAGCGACTAGATTATCTCTCAAAAAACTTAAACTCATAAAACCAATTGTACGTAGTATTGCTCGGAACTTCACGAACAGTCTTCACGAGTGCTGAATTTCTTCACTTCACTCCCAAGCACTTTTTCTATTAAGCTTTACCAATTTTGTTGCCCAGATCGGCAGCCTTGATCAGAAAGCCGGAATAACAAGGAGAGGCGATATTATGGCTGGAACAACTCGCATCGGTCACCGCGGTGCCTGCGGCTATGAACCCGAAAACACGCTTGCTTCGTTTCAGCGGGCGATTGACATGGGCTGCACGTGGATCGAGCTCGATGTGCATTTCGTGGACAACGAGCTCATTGTGATACACGACTCAAGACTGGACAGAACAACCAATGGCAAAGGAAAAATTTACGACCTCAGCCTCGAACAGATCCAGTCCTACGATGCTGGTAATGGCGAGCATATACCGACGCTTACAGAGGTACTGGACCTTGTTGATCGGCGCATCGGGGTCAACATAGAGCTTAAGGGCCGGGCGACTGCCGCACCTGTTGACCAGATACTGACGCGCTATTGTGATGCTGGCTGGCACCCTGAGCATTTTCAGGTGTCTTCCTTTAACCACGATGAACTGGCCAATTGCGGCACAAACTGGCGGCGCGGCGCGCTATTTCACAAAGCCGTCCCTGACTTTTTTGAGATCACCTCGCGTCTTGATGCCTATTCACTCAATCTTGAAAAATCACTGGTTACGAAAAACGTCGTTACGGAGGCACACAGTAAGGATTTGAAGGTATTTGTTTACACCGTTAATGAGCCCCATGAAATTCAACGACTAATTGATTTAAACGTCGACGGCATTATCACGAACTTCCCCGATCGAGTTCCGGATAAATAGCTCGAATGTCTGACTCTATTAAGATTGAACCCGCCGGGGTCGCGCAGCGTGACCTACTCAGGAACCTACTTCAGCTTTACCTCTACGATTTTTTGGAATTCGTTGCGGTTGAACGAAACACTGATGGTTTGTTTATTTATCCCTACCTTGATCATTACTGGACCGAACCTGACCGCTTCCCATTTTTAATATCTGTTGAGGGAGAGCATATCGGCTTTGCGCTGATTCGGGAGGAACTTGATCCCCTGACAAACGAAATCGCATATGATTTAGCGGAGTTTTTTGTGATGAGAAAGTTCAGGCGAAAGAACATCGGAACCCAAGCCGCACATTTACTCGTGAACAAGCTACCCGGGCGCTGGCTTTTACGCGTGCTTGCGAATAACAACCCCGCGCTTCGTTTTTGGCAACACGCCCTTAAAAAATTCAATCCGTCCTATACAATGCTCCAACCTTCAGCTGATTACGAGTTCAGGTTTAGCAACAGCCGAACTGAAAACTAACCTCGACCACCAGCAAGATTATCAATTTCTTTACCCAACGAATATTTATCGTCAGTCACAATACGCTCGAGCACTTCAATTCTTGCGACTGCATCTTCCAATAACTGTTCGCTCTCCCCGAGATCTGTTTCAAGCGAATCTATTCGCTCGAGCAGTTTTTTCGAACCAGAAGCAGTCTTACTTACCTTGATAATCTGAACAATCCCACTGAAGGTAACAGCAATGATCGCAATGACCATCCCGCCCCACCAAAAACTAACCATGCTCTTCACTCCGCGAATTGGATTTCGTTTGTCTGCGTTTGCGACTCAACTTACCTGATCCGGAAATATTACGCGTGACATCCGGATAACCGTCGTAGGTTACATTACCACTACCGCTTATTTTCACTTGTAAATCTTCACTAACCGAGAGTTTTGCACTCCCCGAACCGGTTAAGCTTACGGCGGCAAAGTCACTCACCAGGGCTTCAGCGTGATACTTACCCGACCCGTTGAGCTGAATCGTCTGTGCTTCAACATCACCGGCAATCACCGCCTCGCCAGACCCATTAAGTTGAATCTCCAGTTTATCAGCGGTGAGGTTACCCATCGAGACATTGCCACTACCTTTCATTTTTACACAAAGTGTATCTACGTCTAGATCTGGTATGTCGAGATTGCCACTGCCAATGGAGTCAATTTTTTGAAGATCATTCAACTTTAACTCGTAAGAAATCTGCTGGCGCAGCATGTCTAACGAAACTATTGAGTCCGGGAAGTAACCTATTTCCAAGACACCATCTACAACTTCTGAACGAATCTTTTCAAGGTGGGATGCGTGACCGTGAATAATCAGAGATTGAGATTCGGCTTGAGATATCGTCATGTTTCCCGGCCCCTTAAAACGGACGGCATTAAAAGTCTGCATGTCACGTCTCTGGAAAATCATGCATCTTCTCCAGAAATCTTCTTAAACTCTCTTTGCAACTCAAATTTACTTGAGGTTACGTGGGCTTCTATCAATCGCACCCGACTTTCGATGTCGACAAACTTCTGACGTGCCGCACTGAACGCCTGGGCATCGGTCAAATCAGATTTGGTCCGTTTTTTTCTGGCCTGCAATCCACCACGCTGCTTACTTTTGTCGCCGCTTACACTTTCCCGCACATGAGCATCCTCATATCGTTCTGATGCCTTTCTATAATAGGGTTTGTCATCCATGATAAAATATAAAAAGAAATACCCTGGCACCGTTAAGCTAGGAATAAATATGAGCCCCATAACCGCGGCGAACCTTACCTGCCATTTCTCTACATTCCAGTAGTCGGCTAAACCGGCGCAGACCCCGCACACTTTCTTCTGGTCCTTGTCGCGGTAAAAACCGCGATTAGATATAACCTTGTTGCGCAAAGTCTGCTTCCAGGTAGGGACTTTTTTGCGACGTCGGCTACTTCGACTTCTGGGGTTGATGTCATCGTGACGTCTGTTTCGGTTTGACCTAGCGCTTGTTCTTGTGTGCCTCGAGCTCAACCCGTCGCTGGACGCAGATCTTTGGCTTCCCCCGAAATCTTTCTCTACTTCATCATCAAGGTCATCTTGACTAAAAGAATGTGCGTGGGCACCTCTATGCGGGGCACCACTACGCGGGGCGGGCTTACCAAATAACTTTGATGATTGCTCGTCAACCCAGTCTTCAGCCTGCAGAGCCCATTTTTCGGTAATCTCATCGACGTAATCTTCGATCGAATCTTCCAGTGCACGGTCACGTGGCCCTTTTCTTCGATGAGCCCGTTGCGCTAATTCTTCAGCTCTTTCGGCTGCCTTTGTCGCATTGTCTGCTTTTCTTCGCGCTCTCTCTTCGGCACGATCGGCAAGCCTTCTTGCGCGTCTCGCTATTTTTTCAGCTTCACGTTGTTCTCTTTCGGACTTACTCACGCTGTCCACCCCTTAGCTTACGGCCGATGTTGCTGGTTGTATTTTCTCTATTCACAAAACTCAGTCGCGAATCAAACCCAAACTGGTCGCTAGGTACCTTGCTTTTCTCTCCAATCTGGGCTTTCAACATCCAGAATAGCTTCGAGCGTTTCAATTCTTACCGCCATATTGTTGGCTACTTCTACCATCTCGTCCAGTTCAAGACGTTCGTTCGAGGACATACCACCAGCCGCCTTGCCTTTTGTTTTGTAGTGAAAAATTATCCAGATAGGTGCTACGACTACCAGAAATACAATGATGGGTGCTGTAAAATATTCCAAAAATTCCATTGGGCTGGATTCCATTAGGTTGATCTACTTCAATTCAGTTTACTGCCCTGATCTCGCCTGACGCGGGCCCTAAGAACGTCCTGCTTCAGCGTTAACAGCTTTCGAACTACTTGTGTCTGAGCTATCTGCGCTTGAGCTGTCTGTTTCTGAACCGCCTGTTTCCGAACCACCGCCAAGTCTGGCTTTTAGTTTTGCGAGTTCTTCATCAACCTTCTCATCTGACTCGAGGTCAGATATTTCATCAGCCAACGTTCGTTGACCAAGATCGTACGCCTCTACTTCACCTTCCATATCATCAATTTTTCGCTCATAGCGTTCGAACTTGTTCATTGCTTCTTCGATATTAACCTCATGGATCTGACGCTTTACACCGATTCTGGTTTTAGCTGTCTTACCCCGCATCACTAACGCTTTCTGACGGACTCTGGCATCGCTTAATTTTTGCTGAAGTTGAGCAATATCCGCAGACAACTTTTGCAAGTTCATGTCAATTTGCTCAAGATCGGCGTCTATTGCCTGCACAGACTCAAGTGCCTCGGTCTTCTCTTTGAGTGCAGCTCTCGCTAGGTCTTCCCTGCCTTTGGACAAGGCGACTTCGGCTTTCTTTTCCCAATCAGCAGCTTCTTTGCCATATCGGTCAGAGCGACGCCCGATTTCTTTCTTATCAGCAATGAGTTTAGCTGATTGGGTTCTGACCTCAACCAGCGTTTCTTCCATTTCCTGAATAATCAGCCGCACCATTTTCTCGGGATCTTCTGCTTTGTCGAGAATCGAGTTGATGTTTGCGTTGATAATGTCTGTAAATCTGGAAAAGATTCCCATGGTGTTCACCTCTCGTTGCCTATATTCGGATGTTCAGCCTAAATCACTCTCACGCTGATCTATCCATGTTTCCGCAATGCTGATGTCGATTACCACCGACTAAATGCTTCGCTTGCGTTTACTAATTCACATTCTGTGCCAACATTCACAATTTGCACTGAAACTCCCAGGTTATTGTTATTATTAGGTTTTTTAAAGCACGGCTAATTCATGTATGATGCGCTGCATGCACAAGATACTAATGATTTAGTGAATATCACTATTAATTAGCTAATTTACCAATTTTTGATTGGGTTTCGGTATACATGTCCAACAACACACATTCTGAACGCCTTCTAGGGGAATCCCCGGTATTTCTCGAAATTCTTGATCACGTTTCTCAGATTGCCCCCTTAAGCAAACCCGTGCTCATTGTTGGTGAGCGAGGAACCGGGAAAGAGCTAATTGCTTCACGTTTGCACTTTCTGTCACAGCGCTGGGATCAGGAATACATCAAAATGAACTGTGCAGCGATCAGCGAAACCCTGCTGGAGACCGAGCTTTTCGGACATGAAGCTGGTGCATTTACGGGTGCACAAAAACTCCACAAGGGGCGATTCGAGCGCGCGCACAAAGGTACGCTATTTCTTGATGAGCTCGCCACAACATCGCCACTGGTTCAGGAAAAATTGCTCAGGATCATTGAATACGGCGAGTTCGAGCGCGTTGGTGGCAACAAAACCCTTTATGCTGATGTACGTCTCGTTGCCGCAACCAACGAGGATCTTCCGGCCTTAGCTAAAAAGGGCAAATTCAGAGAAGATTTGCTCGATAGACTGGCCTTCGACGTCATCACCTTACCTCCCTTACGCGCGCGAGCAGAAGACATCCCAATATTGGCCGAGCAATTTGCCGTCTCAATGTCTTCGGACTTGGGGCGCGAGTATTTCCCAGGGTTTTCCATTGCAGGTAGAAAAGTATTAAGAAGCTACCACTGGCCTGGCAACATTCGTGAACTGAAAAATGTTGTTGAGCGTAGCGTTTACCGAAGCCAAGACCCCGACTCACCGGTTGATCTGATATCCTTGGATCCCTTTGACTCACCCTATCGTCTTGCACAACCTAGCGAAGTAGTTAGCCAGCAAGACTCGGATGATAGCGCAGCAACTCTGGCGTCGGTCGTGCCTCCTGTCACAGCAATCAATGATTTCCCTATCGACTTTAGAAAATCTGTTCAGGACTACGAAATCAGTCTCATCAAAAATGCGCTGGCAGCAAGCCAGTTCAACCAGAAAAAAACAGCTGAAGCGCTCGGCGTGACCTACCATCAACTACGCGGGTACTTGAAGAAGTACGATCTGCTCGAAGTAGACTAAGGTGCCATCAGAGATAGCTCTCGAGCATTCTGACAACACGTTTTAATCGTCTTAGTAATCGAGATAACAACGATTTTTTAGGGGCCCCGTAGTCCATCTCTGACTCCCAGTTCGACTGATAGATAATGCCCATGAAGTTATCTGATACAAGCTGCTCGTTTTCACCCATTCTTTTCAAAAAATAGTATTGCCAGTCATAGTGATAAACCCGGAAATAGGGTTCTACTGGATGAATGGGTATCGCCTCCCAAGCAAGCAACGCTTCTCCATACCAGTGATACTCTCCTACGCCACGCGCGACCAAATCCCACAATGTCTGCCCTTGCTTTGCTAACATCTCTGATTCCAAGGATTGCCAGACCCTTGCGGACCAAAGAAAAGGTGAAGGCATAAATGAATAATCAGGCCCCTGCCTGGGAAAAATTTTTCTGACAGCATTCAACTCTTCAAAATGATCAGAAACAACACGATGTTTACCACGATTTCTGGCGATCTGGAGTAGTTCTTTGTTTTCATGGAAAACGGTGTAAGGCGTGCCTGAGGCATGAATAAAATCACTTCGGGAAAAAGGACGAAGAAAACGGCTGTCAGAGTCGATACAAAGATAGTTCTCAGCGAGCCCGAGGCGCCAAAATTCCGCCTTGATAATACCTTGTGCCACATAGGGGGAGGTTTTTGCCACGACTTCGGACCGAGTCATAGGATTTGACCGAATGATTTCCTCATCACTCACCCATTGGTAATCAAACTCGCTGCCGATAACAGACTCAAGCAGTTCACGCTCGTCTTCAGGGGTTGAAACGTAAACTGGTATATCGTCCTTGTTAAAAGCCTGGATGCTTTCCAGCAACCTTTTCAGCCGCAGGAAGTCCCTGTGATAGCTTTTACAGAGCAGACATAGGTCATGCATTGCAGGTGGATTCCTAATGCTCAACCCGCGTAAGAATCTGGCTCACTGCATCATTGACAGAGACAGGCTCCCCTTCAAAGGCTTTCAAGCTACTTCTTTGCCAGTCGCGCCATAGATTTTCGAAAGTTTGAAGAATTGAGGCTTTATCGTGGGTGTGACAGACATAGCTGTTGTGTTTAAGCAGTAACTCATCGAGAAACCGATTTCGATTGGTGACGGCGACAACTGGTCGCTGCGCCCAGAAATACTCGTACAGTTTTGAAGGGATATATTCAGCACACCATTCATAGTCACCATGAAGCAGCAATAGCACATCTGCTTCGTACATTTTTTCGATAACACGTTCGCGGCCCGACTTTCCCGTCAGAGGGTCTGACTCCAAACGACCATGATTGACGATAATTTCAGGCAGCTTCAGTTGCTCAAGCACGGCCTTGGCGGCTTCATCAATATCTGAGCCATAAGTGTGAATCCTGATGACGTTTTTTGCTTTTGGATGATTTGCAAAAAACGTTTCAAGCGAATTCAGCACTGGCGCAAGTGACCGGTCGTTAGTCAGGGAACCAAAATGGCACAGGTTCAAGGTGTCGCTGTACTCATGGTAGTGATGACAAACCGGAGGTTCTGCACCAGGTAAAACAACAAACCCTCTGTCTTCAAGTTTCGGATTTCTCAGCTTCGCGTAATTCAGTGCATCTTCAGTGAACCACCAGATATGGTCCGCCTCGCTGCAGATGGTTCGCTCGACCTGCTGCAAGAAACGATCTTTTCTAGACCCTCTGGGCCGTGTACCGTCATCCGCTGGATCATCGCGAATCACCATCGGGTCGTGAATCTCGGCAATCCAAGTTACACCTGTTTTACGCCTCAACATGGCCGCTGCCTGGTGCGCTGACCAGGCACCACCGGAAGAATAAATAACATCATAATCATGCTCCGCTAGCAGATGGCGGCCCTTATGATAAGCCGCTAAAGTCCATGAAGAATGATGCGTCAATCCGAACGCCAGACGCTCTAAAATGATAAATGGCAGCAATAGAATCGATACCACCAGAGTGCTCAGTCGATACCACACGCCCCGACCGAATTTTTTGGCGACAAGGTGGCGGAAGTCAAATCTCAAACCCGAAGGTCCCCACGGTAGTAACTGATGGTGCTCAATATGCGTATCCTTTCGCCCCGTTACTGCACTCAACACAACAGGCGTGATACCTGCATCAATCAGGTGAGAGATCTTATCGGTCACCGTTTGGCTGGCGGCCCTACCGTCCATATTAAAGCTATGAGACAGGATCAACCATCTTCGGTTTGTAGTTTGTTCAGGCATTAGAATTTAGCAAAAGAAGAGGAAAACTCAGTTGGCGTTATCGTTTTGTAGCTCACGTAGCTTCGCATACTTGCAAAAGCTATTAAAACAACCTATCGAAATGTGAACAAAGCCGGGAACGCCGTCGAGGAAACCCAACCGTAAAAAATAAAACTTAATAAATCTGACCAAAGGCGAAGCAAACAACTTCAAACCGCTAGCTCTTTTACCCTGCTCAAATAGGTTACACGCCTGAAGCGTCGTGTATTTGTTTTGCTTATGAAGATAAGAACTAATCCGGTCTTCAGTGTAGTGATCGAGATCTCCAACCAACTGGCCTTTCTCACCGGACAGTTGAATCTTTTCATGGACTGGGTCTTCACTCCACCGCGCCTCGGTCCGATTTGACAACCGCAAGAGCCAATCCGGGTAGCCTTCGCCGTGCCGAAGCGCCTGTCCCATAAAATGATTACAGCGATTGATTAAGTAGCCGTTGTATTGTGGCGATTGAGAAGGCCCTGCGAAAAGTTCCAAAAGCGATTGCTTTAATCTTGGGGTTACGCGCTCATCGGCATCAATGCTAAACACCCAGTCATGCGCGGCTTCGTCGAAACCGAACTGTTTCTGACGGCTAAAACCTGACCAAGGGTTGTGAATCACCCGTGCACCCGCTTTTTCCGCGACCGCGACGGTGTTATCGGTGCTACCCGAATCAATCACCAGAATTTCATCAAAGAAACCCACGCTCTCTATGCAGTGAGAGATATTCTCTGACTCATTACATGCAATGATGGTCGCTGTTGCTGGAATCTTGCCCATTCAACACTATACCGAGAGGCTATTTTCTGATCAGTATATCAAGTAAGTTCTGATGCGGGAACTCGATATAGGTCTAACCGAACCCCGTGGGAATCATTTTTTAAGCCATTGAATCAAAAAATGGATGATCGGTCTCGCAAAGTGGCGTGATTTAGAGCAGCTTTCAGCGCTGCCTTCGCCGTGAATACAGACCGGGTCAATCAGATACCCTGTCAACGCTCAATCAAGCTTAGGGCACGCTGTGCCTCGGTTTGGACCTTTTCCACCGACAGCGAAGACATACACTGGTAGTCCCGCAGGCAGACTTCCGGTTGGCAATCAGGTGAGCAAGGTGCGTCACCTTTCACTATTTGCACCTGAGGCACCCGTGGGTGCCATCGGACGAGTTCCGTCGGTCCGAACAACGCCAATAACGGCACACCGCTTGCGCTCGCAAGGTGCATTGGACCACTGTCATTGCCGATGTAAAGTTTTGCGTGCTGTAACAACGTAATCAGTTGCACGAGGGACAATTTATTATGGCCATTAATCATCTCATCCCGGTGTTTGCTAAGCGCAAACATTTGTCCGATACGAGCACGTTCACTTTCTCCGGCGCCAACTACTACGACGTTTAACCCCTGCTCAATCAGCGAATCGGCTAAATTAGCAAACTTTCCAATATCCCACTGCTTGTAGTCCTTTGTCGCACAAACGTGTAGCACCACGATGCGCCTGCCAAAAAATGCCTCACGATCGGCCCTTGCTGAAAAACCCAGCAGTTTGGCGATCTGATCCATCTCACCAAATGGAGGGAACTGGTAGTAGGTCTGAGACCGCGGTTTCAGGCCCAGTGTGTCGATCATTATCGTAAAATCGTCGAAGCAATGCTGAGTGGGTTGATCCATCTCAATGAGCTCCGTGTATATCTTGCGACGTTTATTCTTGTTAAAAGCTGGCCCCGGTTTTCGGCCGGCGCGGGCCAATCGCATTAATCTCGCGGATACCACTGTGCCATCCATATCCAGGGCACTGTCATATTCGATCGAGCGCAGCAATTTCGCAAATTCAAAATAGGTCTGGACCCTCGAGAGAGGCGAATTTTCATGCAATTTTTTTCGTGGGTAATATATGAACCGGGACTCACCAGGGAAAGCACAGCCGAGTAAATCTCTGAAACTGTCATCCACCAAAATTCTCAGTTCATCGTCCTTGTGTGCAACTAAAATCGCTTCCATTGCACGCAGTGCAACAACCATATTGCCAAGAAACTTGGTGGGATAAACGATGAGTTGTTTCAAAATTAAAAACTAAGGTGTGGAGAAGACAACGCTAACTATATCTCGATTGCGTTGAATTCGGTACCATCAGCCTCTTTGAACAGACTGCCAGTCGTGCCTTAGCGAACACCATGATCAAGTTACTCAAAAACCCCGCATTTTTACACCCTCGCTACTGGTTAACCTGGCTTGGGCTGATACTTTTTCGTGTCATTGTTGTCCTGCCACACACCATGCGAACAAGCGTTGGTCAGGCGCTCGGCGCAATCACCTGGCACCTTGCCAGAAGGCGGCGACACATTGTAGAAATCAACCTCCAACTTTGCTTTCCCGATAAACCTGCTGAAGAGCTGACACACCTGACCAGAGAAACGTTCAGGTCCGGGGGCATCAGTATGATCGAAACAGGCCTTGCGTGGCTTAGAGGGCCCGACAGTATTCTGAGCAGAGTTGAATTTGAAGGTTTGGATGTATTACGGGAAGCACAAGCCAAAGGCAAAGGTGTGATACTAATGGGCATGCACCTCTCGACCCTTGATATTTGCGGTGCGGCATTAGGACGTTACGTACCTTTCGACGTTATGTACCGGCGTAACAAAAATTTGATGTTGGAAGCGGTAATGACAAATGGCCGAGAGCAGAACTTCCCAGAGGCGATTGAGCGCAACGACATTCGCCGGGTTATCAAAAACCTGAAAAGCGGACATATTGTTTGGTACGGACCTGATCAGGACTATGGACGCAGAAACGCAATTTTCAGCCCATTCTTCGGCGTTTCCGCGGCAACAATCACTGCAACCTCCCGAATTGCAAAAATCACTGGCTCTCCCGTCGTATCATTTAGTCACTTTCGAAATCCTGAGACAGGGAAATACAGCGTTCGAATATCGCCCCCACTGGAGAACTTCCCCTCTGACTCTGAGCGAGATGATGTAAATCGGATAAACCAGTTGATTGAAGCGGCTGTTAGCAAGGCACCAGAACAATACTGGTGGTTTCATCGTCGGTTCAAGACCAGACCCGATGAAACTGAAGATGTGTATTCCCGAAAGTAAATAAACGCGGTCAGTGTCTGTCCATCACCTGCTCGATGACAGACACAGCGCGCTGAGGTAAAGAGTAGATATCCGATGTTTCAGCAAAGATTTGGCCGTTTTGTATCCAACGTTCCCGATGATTCTTCACTAACATCGAAAGAAGGGTCTGATTTAGACAAGCTTGTTCGTAGGGCTCCGGTATTAAACGACCCATTTCAGCAGATTCAACATAGTGACCATAGCCACAAACTTCCGTCGCCAAAACAGGTAGTCCCGCAACCATTGCTTCAAGCAACACCATCCCCGCATTTTCGTCGAGTGCCGGATGCAACAAAAAATCACCTGCCAACAGAAACGCCGGTATATCACCGCTCCCGCCAAGTATCTTGACGTTTTCCTCAATGCCAAGACGTTTAATCAAGCGATTAAATGGTCTCGCATTGTCTTCGCCGATGACAATAAACTTTACTCGTTTGCGCCATTCAGTAGGTAATGAGCGAATCGACAGAATCGCCCTTCTCAGGCCCTTTTTTACAAAGCCAGATCCCACCATCAAAATCAGTTTGTCAGTTTTCTTCAGACCAAGTTTTTCCCTTTTATCACGACGGATCGCGGCCGCGTTCGAGGGTGCAATCCTGTCATGGGCAATGCCCGGGGGTAATGTGTGGAAGCGTTTTTCCTGTGTACTGTAGTGCTGAATAAAGTAGGGTTTTTGAACATCGGAGATACTCATAATCTCGGTCGAACTTTCTGAACTGAACACCGATGATTCATATGCAGAAAAATGTTTGTATCGGCTCATGTGGCGATAGAGCCAACCGCGCTGGGAGCGCGCCTTTTCCTCGTAACAAGAGTCCGCCGCATAATAAATATCGAGGCCAGGCATTTTGTTAAAGCCCACAACGCAATCTACCGGATCTTTTGCAAGCGCGAGCGCCAGTGCTTCTGAGAATTTTCGATACTTGTTATGGTTGAATAATGCTTTGACCGGTATGACGGTAATATCAAGATCCGTTGGGATCGGTCCGGCCCACTTAAGCACATAAATCCTCACCGTGTGCCCACGGTGTAGGCACTCCCGTGCCATCCGGATAAAATCCCTTTGCAAACCACCGTAGGGAAAGTACTTATATAAACAGAAACCTAGTTTCAAAATAATCGCCGTGACTCAGACATCACTCACCCGTGAAATTAGGGGTTCGTTTCTCAATAATCGCATCGACTGCTTCAGCATGATCCTTCGTTTGGTGTGCGAGCGATTGTAGCGTCGCTGACATCTCCAAAATCGATGGTAATTGCATATGCTCACCTTCTTTTAATAGTTTTTTCGTCATTCGCAGCGCACTGGGTGGATTTACCGCTATTCGAGCAGCAAGCTCATTTGCCGCGTTTAACAATTCATCCGGGGCAACAACCCTAGATACCATACCCCAAGCCAATGCTGTTTCAGCGTTAACAGGCTCACCTGTGTATGCCATCTCGTTAGCGCGAGAAATACCGATAACTCTGGGTAAAAACCAGGCACCACCGTCACCGGGTATCAACCCTACCTTGACGAAGCTCTCAGCGAAAATTGCCTTTTCAGAGGCAATTCTCATGTCGCACATCATCGTCAAATCGCAACCAGCGCCAATTGCTGCGCCGTTGACAGCTGCGATAATCGGCACTTCAAGTTGCTGTATCGCCAGAGGTATTCTCTGAATTCCATTTCGATAACCGTCTCGAATTTCAGTGCCAGTACCGCCAAACATGCCCGTTTTGTCTCGCATGTCTTTCACATTCCCGCCGGAAGAAAATGCGCTTCCGGCGCCGGTAATAATTGCAACACGCACGCTATTATCTGCATTTATTCTGCTGCAGGCGGCAACAATCGCATCTACCATCTCATCCTCAGAGATGGCATTCCTAGTTTCGTGTTTGTTCAAGGTCAGAGTAACAACATGACCTTCCTGCTGATACAACAGTGCTTCAGACATTTACTTTTCCTGCTTTTCCATTTCGCCAAGCAAACTACCATAGTCATGCTTTAAAAGCATTATCGGTAGCGTCGAGCTCAATCGATCTCATGGTATGATTCTGAAAAATTCAACGATACCATCATGCGCACCAGACTTTTAAACTGTAGTATTTTACTCTGCCTAATGGCGTTAGCTAACGTCGTCAATGCAGCATCCGTCAACCAAGACAATAACCCTGAGGCAGCAAGAAGCGTTGAGCCGCTTTTTGATCAGATCGGCTATCGACTCGACCTGATGAAAGATGTTGCTGCAACCAAGTGGCAAAGTAACACTGCAATCGAAGATCTTGATCGAGAAGCCGTTGTCATCGAGAAGGCCGCGAAGGACGCGCTGAATTATGGTCTCACACCGGCGTCCAGTCGGATTTTCTTTGCGATGCAAATAGAGGCGGCGAAAGAGATTCAGCGGTATTGGTTTGCCGAGTGGACAGGCGGCCGGCCATTCGAGCCGCCGCATTACGACCTCAACACCGACATTAGACCACGGTTACTCACCTTGGGCACATCTATCGTCGAGGCAATCGCAGATTCATACCCCATTACAGATCGATCTCTGGCCAACAAATTTGTTCAGTCAGTCGATATAGAAGGGTTATCTGACGCCACCAAACACGCTTTGTTTCACGCATTATTTGAAATTGAAAAATTCGGTACTCGACTAGACCGGATATTACTAACAGGCACGTTAAGAGTCGGCACAACCGGAGACTACGCACCGTTCTCATATCTCAAGGGGGATGAGTATCAGGGTATAGATATTGAACTGGCTGCTAATCTCGCCGCAGCTCTCGGCGTCGAACTTGCTTTGGTCAAGACATCCTGGCCAACCCTGATGAATGATCTGGCAAACGGTCACTTTGATATAGGTATGAGCGGGATATCAAAGAACCTTCAACGCCAGAAAGTAGCGCTATTTTCACAGCCATATCACTCTGGCGGTAAAACACCGATTAGTCGATGCCAGGATATATCAAAGTACAGCACACTTGACCAAATAGATTCCACTGCCACGCGCCTCGTCGTAAACCCGGGCGGCACAAACGAGAAGTTCGTGGCTGAGCATATCAAGCAGGCACAGATCCGAGTTCATGATAACAATAGAACAATCTTCAACGAGATCATCAAGGGGCGCGCAGACGTCATGATTACAGATGCTATCGAAGTCGCGGTGCAGGCAGGTGAACACTCGGCACTTTGTGCTGCGATGCCCGGGAAAACACTCAGCTTTCAAGAAAAAGGTTTTTTGTTACCGAGAGATCTCATTTGGCAGCAATTCGTCAACGCATGGTTAACACAACGTCAGGGTGAAGGCTATCTCGCGGAGGTTTTCAACCGCCACCTGAACAAGTAGCGTTCAGATTGGGTTTTCGCCCACTCTAGGTTGTTAGACTGTCAACTTCATTTCCCAACTCATTTCCGGAACAGACGCTGACGTCAAAAAAGCCCCTATCATTTGGTTAGTCGCGTCAGGCGCTTCCTGCTGTACCCAGTGAGATACTCTAGGCAGATAACGAATACTGAAATCCCTCACGTACTCTTCAGTGCCGAGCGTGGAATCTTTTGTTAATGCAATATCGTCTTCGCCCCAGATCATCAGCGTCGGCACTTCAATCACATTGAAGGGCTGATCAGCGAAGCCGGCGCGACGCCGCAACGCAGCACGATAATAATTGATCATGGCCGTCAGCGCGCCCGGCTGATTGGCATTGCGTCGATAAACCTCGAGGACTTCTTCGGGAAACATATTGGCATCACAGCATGAATTCAAAATCATATCACCCATCGCATGACTATTATCGCGCCCAAACAGGTATTCGGGTAGCCAAGGTATCTGAAAAAAGAAGATATACCAGGATTTTTTGAGTTGGGCGAAACCTTTACGGAATGCCTTGTCCATTGGACCGGGATGCGGCACATTACAAATAATCAGGTGGCTCAACGCTCTGACTTGCTGCATTGCAAATTGCCAAGCAATCACCGCACCCCAATCGTGCGCAATCAGGACAACTTCTTTTTTGTCCGCTTGATCGATCAAACCAGCCACATCCGCCAACAGGTGTTGCATGGCGTAGTTCTCGATGCCTTGAGGCTTATCGGACCCACCATACCCTCTTAAATTCGGCGCCCAGGCTTCGTAACCCAGTTCTGCTAGAAAAGGGAGCTGGTAACGCCAAGAAAAACTATGTTCTGGGAAACCATGCAAACAAATCGCTAATTTGTCACTGTTGCCGCATTTATCCACTTCAAAATTCAACCCATTGGCTTCCACCATTTCGGTTCTGATGGCAGGATGCCGGATTGCCTCAGGTACTATTTCATTCAACTTCGTCTCCTATGGGTGCTAGTTACCCAATTTGATTTGACGCAAATACATCGACTGCTCATTATTGCCAAAAGGATACAACATCACCATGCTCAATCTGGAATTTGGCCTCATCGTGACGCCGACAGACAACGAACTGCGCCGTGGCGACCCAGAATCACAGGAAAATTGGGTTCTGCCCGACTTCCCTCTGCTAAATTATGAAGCGCTCTGGTTTGCTGACTCGTTTGTGATGCCTACAACCGGTGAATCAGCTGTCAACACGCATGTCAGAGATATTGTCAATGCAATAGTCAGACAAGCACAACCGAGCAACATCGGCCTTGGTATTCTTCCCCCCTTGGGAAAAG
>CAJXBG010000053.1 GCA_913050215.1 uncultured Gammaproteobacteria bacterium | reverse complement strand
CGCAGTAATGCGGTATAACTCTCGGGCCGCTCTCCGCAATTCATGACTGGTAATGGCTCGGGCGTGCTTTGTAACATTTGATCGAGCTTAGCATTCGCCTCAAGTAGCAAAGCAGGAATCAATTCAGCTTCTGGCAGGTTCTTCCAATACTTTTGTGGCATTTCAGCGCGCATTGCATCCGTTTTAACCCGCGCCGGGTTGAATATATTCCGGTAGTAAACTTTCCATAGTCGATCGAGATCGTCCGAAGCTTTAACGGCGTCCGAAAGCCCAGGGCTAAAATGCAGTTCACCCGCCCCTTCCCAGTGGGCACAACCCAATGGTGTTAGTACTGACCAGCGCATTGCAGAAAATCTGCGGCTAAAAAAACTCGCTGCGGCGCTTACGATATAGTGTTCCGGCTCAAACCAAGCGACGAATCGTTCATCTTCTCCTTCACCCAGCGATCTAAAACGAACAAACGCCTTCATTTTATGCAGGTCTCGCCGAACGGATTTTTCATAACGCACGAGCCGTGCGACCAAAGGGTCGCCTTTCAAGGCCAGCAGGAAAGGCTCCCCGTGGGTGAGTCGCCATAATATCTGGTACATCAACGACCATCGGTCTTCCGCCCGATTTAAAGCAGCAAATTTTGCGAGACTTCGAAATTCTTGATTCACTCGGCGAGACTTTTCTTTGACGGCAGCAGCAATATCGCGTGGATGACTATCTTCGATCCACCAGATCTGATCGGGTTCGCATTCGGCTTCCAGAGCCTGATAGGCAGCCTCGAGGAAACCTTCGACCGTTGGTCGAAAAGCCTGTCGATGCCAACCTTCACCCGCTTTACCGGTTTCTTCGTCAAACAGCCCTGACTGGTGCATCGTTAGAAAAGCGCCATCTGAGCAGCCGGAGCCGCTAACCGGCCGCGTAAATCACCACTGCTAAAATCACGCGTACCTGGATGGTGGTCTGCACACACGATGAACGGCATGGCCTTCTTTACACCGGCACGCAAGGATATGAGATCCTGAAGCTTGATCTTTTGCCAACGTCGTATGCGCAACAACTGCTTGACGGTTTTGACGCCGATGCCAGGCACTTTTAACAATTGTTCTTTCGAGGCGCGATTCAAATCGACCGGGAACTGATCCCGATGGTTTAACGCCCAGGCTAACTTAGGGTCGATATCTAATGGCAACATGCCTGACCCCTCGGTCGCGCTGAAGATATCTTGTGGACTGAATTCATAGAAGCGTAACAGCCAATCAGCCTGATACAACCGATGCTCCCTCAGCAAGGGCGCAGGCTTTGCGGGCAGGCTTATTGATGCTTCAGGGATCGGACTGAAGGCCGAATAATAGACTCGGCGTAGTCGGAAACCCGCGTAGAGCTCTGCAGAAGTCTTGAGGATCGTCGTGTCATTCGAATCGTCAGCCCCGATTATCATTTGCGTCGACTGCCCGGCAGGCGCAAACCGCTGGGCCTTCCGTCGTCTTCCTGAACCATCCGAAGGTGCGCTGACGCTGGGCTTTTCCTTACACTTCTTTGCATCCTCTTTCGCTTCCTCTTCCCGCACGTGTATACGGGCCATAGAACGCTTAATGGTGCGGTGGTCTTTTTCAGGCGCAAGCGCAGCAAGGGTGTGCTGAGTCGGTAATTCCATATTAATACTCAGCCTGTCTGCATATCGTCCGGCTTGAGCCAACAGGTCTCCGTCTGCATCGGGTATTGTTTTCAAGTGTATATAGCCACGAAAATCGTGTTTTTCACGCAGGTCGCGCGCCACGAACACTAATTGCTCCATCGTGTAGTCTGGGCTCTGAATGATGCCTGAGGATAGAAACAGACCTTCGATGTAGTTGCGTTTATAAAAATCCAACGTCAGCTGGACCACTTCATCGACTGTGAACCGTGCTCGCGTGACGTTACTGGAATTACGGTTAATGCAATAATGACATTCGTATTGACAAAAATTTGTCAGCAATATTTTCAGCAGTGAAATGCAGCGTCCGTCTGGGGCGTAGGAATGACATATCCCCATGCCGCCGGTGGACCCTATACCCCGACCTGACCGGGAATCTCTACGAGCACCGCCGCTTGAAGCGCAAGAGGCATCATACTTTGCCGCGTCTGCCAGAATTTCGAGTTTTTGAATGAGCTCCATATGTACTGTATATAAACACAGTACTTATTTGAACGCAACACCGGCTATAAAAGCCAGCGGAAGGACGCCGTTAGCACAGCGCGAACCTACCAGACAGGCCTACCTATTCAGGAACGACGGCGGGCTGCTCAACAACATAGCCGCCAAGCAAAACTGTTCAGCCAAGCACTAACAACAACTTATGCTGCAAATACTCTGCTTAAGCTGCAGACTTTTCCAGAATGTGAATACCGCAGGCGGAGCCAAGTCCAATCACGTGTGCTAATCCAACCTTTGCGCCTTCTATCTGGCGATTTCCACATTCGTCTCGCAGGTGCTGACAGACCTCCCAAATGTTTGCGATACCGGTCGCTGCAATCGGATGGCCTTTTGACTGGAGCCCGCCTGAAACATTAACCGGCATGCGACCTGTACGCCAGGTAGCACCAGAATTAAAGAAATCAACCGCACCGCCCTCCTCGCATAACATCAGATTGTCATAGTGAACTAATTCTGCCGTCGCGAAACAGTCATGAAGTTCGACAAGGTCCAAGTCTTCAGGGCCCACACCCGCTTTTTCATACGCCGTTTTAGCCGCGTTTCTGGTCAGTGTATTCACATCTGGAAGCACCTGGCAGGCTTCTTGCCAGGGATCTGTCGTTAGAATTGAAGCGGATATCTTCACCGCTCTTCGTTGTTGCTCAAGAGAGAGGGTCTTCAGCGTTGCACCGCTAACAACCACAGCCGCTGCTGCGCCGTCACAATTAGCGGAACACATTGGACGCGTGTTCGGATAAGCGATCATCATATCGTTCATGATCTGCTCGAGACTCATTTCTTTGTTATATGCTGCCAGCGGATTTAGTGTGGAGTGAGAATGATTCTTCTCACTGATTTTCGCGAATAATTCAAAATCTGCGCCACCATATTTGTGCCCATACTCCATGCCAATTTGGGCAAATACCCCAGGCATCGTCGCTGTCCCAATTCTACCGTCAACTGGCACGACAGCACCGAATCTTCCCTCGGGCGTCCAGGTATCATTTTCTTCGGCACGATTGGCACCGGCAAGCAAACCTGCACCCGCAAGCTTTTCAACGCCAACGGCGAGACCGTAGTCGCACTCACCCGCTTTAATCGCCATGACCGCGGTACGAAGGGCCGTCGCACCTGTCGCACAAGCGTTAGCGACATTGTAAACCGGAATGCCGGTCTGTCCGACTTGCTTCTGCAGCATTTGGCCAATGCCCCCTGCTCCCATGAGATTACCAGCAGCCAATATACCGATGTCGCCCATGGTGACCCCGGCATCTTTCAGAGCAGCCTGAATTGCCTCAGCCCCCAAGTCGACGATGTCTCGATCAGGGTACTTGCCAAATTTGGTCATGTTTATGCCGAGAATCCACACTTCATCCTGTTTACTCATTGCTTATCTCCTAAAAAGATTTCTGAATAATGCTGTTAGCTGGCTATGCCGCTTCAATGGGTTCAAACCCGAACCCAATTGCCTCGACACCGTCGGCGTCTGCGCCCATCGAGTAGGTCGCCAATTGAACTTTCATTCCCAAAACAACATGCTCTGGATCAGGTTTTGTATTGATGATATTGGCGTTAACGCTCGTACCGTCACAATCAATGATGCCAGAGACGAACGGAACTTCGACGCCAGGTGCCGCAAATGCAACGATGGTGAAACTGCGGAGTTCACCGGTCGTCGCAACCTCGACCTGATTAAATTCGGAGCCAAAACAACTTGCGCAAGCATTCCTTCGACCAAAAAAGCGAGCCTTACAGTTCGTGCACTCATAACTCACCAAATGCGGTGCTTCTCCGAGTACCAGATAATTCACTATGGGAATAGGTTCCGACATCTAAATATCCTTTATTTTGCTTAACCGTGCTTATATCTACACCCAATTGGCCGTTGGGATCAATAAATTTTTGCTCTCAGGAGATTTCCTTGATGAATAGAACAGAGCTCTAACGCATCAGCAGTGCTAAATGCGCTCACGGCATCGAGCGATATCACCCGAGCATAAGTGGACTTAAGCCGGGTCGTGGGTGAGATAGTGCTTGAGGGACAACCATAGGTTTGGCGTCAGATCTCCAAGGGCGAGTCAATCTTTGGCAAACGCTAGTTTGTATTTTACCCGACCTGAGAGACCGAGACGAGCAGTGACAGCGCGTCCTCACACCAGAGCAAACTTGCCTCTTCCTGGCGAATACCGGCAAGTAACGCAAGATAGACACCCTTTCTCTGATCTGGCAATTTCAAAGGCGCGGCATAGCTTCTCGATTCTATTTTTCGATAAAGCGCGAGCTTCTCTCGGTGGTCGTGCTGGCGCTGGATAACGGCATCAATCACTGCCGCCGTGGAGGAATGACCCACCGTGTAAAGCTTTGCAAACAATTCATCGGTTACTTTGCGCTTTTTGGTTTCACTGAGGACCCACGCATCAAGCGATCTACGGCCACTGTCTGTTAGGGAATAAACACGCTTATCAGGTTTACCTGTCTGACTCACCTCCCGCGCTGTCACCAGTTCTTCCGCGTAAAGGCGTTTCAGGGTCTGGTAAATCTGTTGGTGCGAAGCCGTCCAGAAAAAGCCAAGAGATACGTCGAATTGTTTCGCCAGTTCGTATCCCGTGAGATCTTCTTCCAACAAAGCGGTAAGAATTGCGTGGGTGAGCGCCATACCGGAAATCTCCAGATTCAGATAGATGTAGCTTATCGCACCCATTCAGATATGCAAATTTATGCATATATTTGTTGTTATGCAATTATTTGCATATTACTATACCGTTTTACTTACCAAGAGGCTCATCATGGCTATTCCAACCGTAATGCAGGGAAAACTATCAATACCCGTTGTGGGTTCGCCCCTGTTTATCATCTCAAACCCAGATCTGGTGATCGCACAGTGTAAAGCAGGCATCGTAGGGTCTTTTCCATCACTGAATGCCCGGCCACTCTCTGTTTTAGATGATTGGTTGAAGCAAATCTCTACTGAGCTCGCCGCCTACGATGCCGCCAACCCGGATTCACCATCCGCCCCATTCGCTGTGAACCAGATCGTGCATAAATCAAACGATCGACTCGAAGATGACATGGCGCTCTGCGAGCAATACAAGGTGCCGATCGTCATCACCTCGCTTGGCGCTCAAAAGGAAGTCAACGACCGAGTCCATGCCTGGGGCGGGATCGTGCTGCACGACGTCATCAATAACAGATTTGCCAAAAAAGCAGTTGAGAAAGGTGCAGATGGACTCATCGCAGTCGCGGCCGGTGCAGGTGGACACGCTGGCGCACTGTCACCTTTCGCTTTGATTCAGGAATTGCGTGAGTGGTTCGATGGCCCGTTACTCCTCTCAGGCTCTATCGCAAATGGCGATGCTGTGTTGGCTGCCGAAGCGATGGGCGCAGACATGGCCTATATTGGTTCCGCTTTTATCGCGACAAAAGAAGCTAATGCAGATCCTGAATACAAACAGGCACTGGTCGACTATGCCGCTGAAGATATTGTTTACAGTAGTCTTTTCACCGGCGTACACGGAAATTATCTTGCGCCATCAATCGCAGCCGCGGGTCTCGACCCGAAGAATTTGCCCGAAAGCGACCCATCGCAAATGAACTTTGGCTCAGGTGGTGGTTCAGACTCAAAAGCCTGGAAAGACATTTGGGGCTGCGGCCAGGGTATTGGTGCGGTGAAATCAGTACTTTCGGCTGAAGCACTGGTTGCGCGACTTATTGCAGAATACGAGACTGCAAGACAGCGAATTGCCCGCTAGCTCGCTAACTGTTTGCGACCAAACCCGGTGAAGTTGTTAATCAGTTCCGCAACTTCTCCGCTTTGTTCCTGCATATGCAGATGATGGTGACCGGGCAAATTGATCAGTTGCAGTCCAACCCGCGCTTTGGAGCCAATCACATCAATGGACCGTTTTAACCATTGGTTTTCCATATCAGCCACAATGAACAGTGTCTCCGCCGTTGTATTATCTAAAAGTTGCTCCAGTTGACCGGCAGATAACTCAAGGGGACCAGAACCTTTAATTTTAGGATCGGTAATCCACGTGTAACCGCCTTCAACAACCTTATGCCCCCTTCTGATCAAACATTCAGCTGAGTCTCTGTTTTGTCCGGTTGCTTCGCACAATCGAGCGGTCATCGCTTCCAAGGTCGGAAAAACTTTCAAAGTAGCGTGCGTCTTAAACGAAGCAGCGATACCAGACTGAAGATGCCCCAACACTTCCTCAGAGGAATTAGTACCGCAATACCCATCGATACAGATGAGTTTGTTCACGCGCTCGGGAAACATGCCTGCCAGTTGTGAACCAATCTCTGCTCCCATCGAATGCCCTATCAGGTTGAAAGATTGCCAACCCAAAAAGTCAGCAACTGCCAGCACGTCCCTAATATCATTTAGCCCACTATAGGTTTCGCCTTCCCGTCTGTGAGCAGACCAGCCGTGGCCGGCAAAGTCCATTGCAAAAATTCTTAACCCTTGTAACGCCGGCGCAAGCATGTCGAAGCTATTCGCATTGTCGAGATAACCATGCAGTGCGATTGTTGGCTCACCACTTTCCACTCCCCAGAATTTTCCTGCAATTCTGGTATACCCCAAATCTAATGCCTGGTTCATGCTTGCTCTACTTACGAAAAATTAATGTGACCAGTATAACTGTCACGTAGGGATTGCGGACTCGAAGACAAGCCGCTGATATACACGGATCATCAACCATGATGATGTTCCCGCAGGAACACGCTGCACCTCAATTCCCGACGCCGCTATGCTAAATGGGTATACAAAGCTTCCACTATCGGTATCAACAGGATAAATTTGCCCACTGTAAAACAGCTCAACGCGGTTGGGACAACGCGTCAATTAACAAGAGGAATCAACCCTGATGCGTCTCGCGCAAAAGCTCAAGACCAAAACCCTGCTTACCCTGATGCGCGGCGTCGCCGGGGCCGAGCGGCTTATCAAAGGACATTCAGTTGATCTGTTCAATCCTGCGTTTCTCGAAAATCCCTATGACACTTGGGGAAAACTGCGCGAGACTTCCCCTATTCATTACTCAATGGCACTCCAGGGATATTGGACAACCAACTTCGACGTTGCCCAAGCAGTCCTGCTGGACAAACGATTTGGTTCTGATGTCAGAAAGCACGAAAAGCGAGTCAAGCGGATCAAATCGAATATGTCTGCCGAACAACTGGAAAATTTTGAAAACCCCAGCATGCTGTCTCTCGACCCACCTGACCATTCACGGATTCGAAAGCTGGCTTCAAAAGGTTTTCTGCGTAAATATATTCAGTCACTTGAACCTGACATCGCCAAAATCGTCGACGCTTGCCTTGCCAAAACAAGCAATATGCCCGCGTTCGACGTGCTCGATGTCTTAGCAAAACCGCTTCCTGCGATCGTCATTGCCGAGATGATGGGACTGCCCGAGTCTGATCACCAGCAGTTTCAGACCTGGTCAGAGGATTTGATCGAATCGACCAGCACATCCGACACTGGGGTGCTCGAAAAAGGCGCAAAAGCAAATCAGGCATTGATCAATTATTTTCGAAAGATCATCGCCGCCCGCCGGGGTAACCCGGGTGACGATCTCATCGGTCAGTTGATCGCTGCGGAAGAAGCGGGTGATACGCTAAGCGAAATAGAACTCTATAACACCTGCTTGCTACTGCTTGTCGCAGGACACGAAACAACGACACGACTGATATCCAACGGAATGTACCTTCTGCTTAGTACACCTGGCAGTTGGCAAACGCTACGGGAAAACCCCTCACTTATCCCAAATGCGATAGAGGAAATGTTAAGGGTAGAGCCGCCGGTTCAAGCGACGCAAAGGTTTGCGACTGAAGACATGGATTTTCACAACATTCATTTAAAGCGGGGAGACATTATTTTTATCAGTATCGCAGCGGGCAACAGAGATCCGGCTATTAACCCTAACCCCGATAAATTCGACATACAAAGACAAGATATCAAGCAAATCTCATTCGGCTACGGGATTCATTTGTGTATCGGTAGCGCCTTAGCCCGCCTTGAAGCAAAAGTCGCATTTGAGAAATTACTGGCAATGTACCCTGAACTACAACTATCAGGGCCCCCACCCAAATGGGGAACTAACCCCTTTTTCAGAGGCCACAACAAATTGATGGTTTCGCGAGGGTAAGCCTGCTACGACAGGCAAAAACACCATTTGTATTCACCCTCCACCAACCGATACTCCGGCTTGACGCTCCGCGTCCAGGAATCATCACCACCGACCCCCATGTGAAAGCCATCAATGCAAAGATAAAGTCCGGATTCCTTTTGCAGCTCATAGTCATGCTGAGCACTTCTTAGCTGCTCCATCCCATATTGACTGGCAGCAAAATGAAATTCGCCAGATACGCGAACCAACCCGACCTCTAGCTCGTTAACATCACACCTCAATCCGTTGTCAGAAGGAAAAATATAAGGCGTGTGCATCTCGCCGGTAGGTACTCGCCAACGACCCACATCAGCGCTAAGTTTTCTATCGGGATAATTTTCGTGGGGCCCCCTGCCAAACCAAGTCAGTGCTTCTGGTGCATCTTTCAACCGCATGGTTGCACCCACCCTCGGTAGCGAAGGAAGGCTCCTATCGACTAACACGCTGACATTTATTTGCAGCTGTCCGGACTTACGAAAATCATATTGCCATACGGACCTGATGCGTTGTTCGTTATCGCTGAAATAAGCCTGGGTCACTTCCAGTACGCCAGCATCTTGATCAACCACCACATCAAGACAGCGGCGTTCAAGATCAAACAAACCCGCGCTTTCCCAACTAGACCGCCAAGAGTAGGGGTCCATCCGACCTGCTTCGCTTGTGCCAATATCATTATCGAGCGGTGCCCGCACAAAATTCTCAACAATTGGCGCAATCAGTTGTTCCTGTCCGTCTTTTTGCCAACCGATGACAAGTCCCTCGGTTTTATCAAAAGACCACTGACTTCCACCTGACTTAACAGTGACAACGCCCTGCCCGTCTTCAATACTTACTAAGCGTTTAAGTGCAGCTGAGTCCGCATCAGTTGGCTTCGGCTCGTCCAACGGTATTGCTGAGGGCAGCTGAAATTGCCAACTTGCGACTTCGTATCCTGCATCAGCATGATCGGTATCTTCAATCTGTGTGACATTCAGGTTTAGCCAAAGTCTGGCTGACGCGCCCGCCGAAACCAGAAAATCATCTTCGGACATCAGTTCATATCGATCAGAGCCGCTCGGCTTCATATTCAATCGAACTTCTCCACTTCGAAGGCTCCCCTGTTCGCTCAAGATTTCCCAATTCAGAAGTTCGTTGTCCGTATCACGAAATAAATACTCACTGGCTACCGTGACAACAACTCCGGCGCTTTTTGACAACTTGAACGTGAATGGCTGTTGAGCGCGCTTTGCTTCAATGATTGTGGGATGCAAGGTTCTGTCTGGAAACACCAACCCGTTGATACAGAACTGACGGTCATTAATTTCATCGCCAAAGTCACCACCATAAGCCCAATAGGTTTCACCAGTATCACTCACATGATTCAAACCCTGATCAACCCAGTCCCAGATAAAACCGCCCTGCAAACGCGGGTGTTCCCGAAAAATATCCCAGTAATCTTGAAAATTTCCAAGGCTATTACCCATCGCATGAGCATACTCGCAAAGAATAATCGGTCTGTGTTCACCTGGCATACCCACCCAACGATTCAAGCCATACTTGGTTTCGTCGCCGTGGGCTTGATGCAGGTCTTGGTGCGTTCTTGCATACATGGGACAAATGATATCGGTGGCCGCCGTGTTCGAACCGCCCCCTTCATATTGCACAGGGCGCGACGGATCCGTGCGTTTAGTCCACTGGTACATTGCATCATGCGCGGCGCCATACCCTGATTCGTTACCTAACGACCAAATAATGATGCTGGGATGGTTGAAGTCACGGGATACCATTCGGGTCATTCTCTCGAGAAATGCACCGGCCCACTGGGGGTCATCAGCAATACGCCGCATTGGCTGCATACCATGGGTTTCGATATTCGCTTCATCCACAACATAGAGACCCAGACGATCACACAATCGATAAAATCCTGGTTGATGTGGATAGTGAGAACATCGCACCGCATTAAAATTATGCTGCTTCATCAGTCGCAGGTCCTGCTCAACTCTTTCTAGGCTCTCCGCGTGACCGGTCGCGGGATCATGCTCATGCTTATTCACCCCTCGAATCAGCAAAGGTCTACCATTTAGGCACAACTGATCGTCCCTGATTTCAATTTTTCTAAAACCGACGTCGTAGGCTTCAACTTCCACTAAACGTTTCTGGGCATCGAGCAGACTCACTGTTAAACGATACAGCGCTGGTGATTCCGCACTCCATTTTTCTGGGTTCTCCACATCAAGCGCTAATCTGCAACGATCAGTATATGCGCCGCGTTCATCAATAGGCGCAGTACCCACAGGTGAACTTTCAGCGATGACCAATGCGTTGTCACGATAGAGCGCCACCTGAACATGGCAATCTTCGGCATTTGAGGTGGAGACCTCGATCATTAGCCGACCATCAACATAGTCGTCGGTAAGATCAGCGGTAACACGAACGTCTGAAACACATTGCGCGGGTTTTGTGACGAGCGAGACTGAGCGATAAATACCACTCAGGTTCCACATATCTTGGTCTTCCATATAGCTGCCGTCACACAGCCGCAGCACCATGACAGCGATCTGATTTTCTCCTTTGATGAGAAATGCGGTCAGATCAAATTCAGCAGCAAGCCTGCTGTCTTGAGAATAACCAACCCACCGCCCGTTGCACCAGAGATAAAAGGCACTATCGACACCATCAAAAACAACACGAATCGTTTCTTCGGACTGCCACTGTTCAGGCAGTGTAAAGTTTCTCAGATAACATCCCGTTGGATTTTCATCCGGCGTGATTGGGGGCGTACACGGAAACGGATACTTCACGTTGGTGTAGACCGGTTTGTCATAACCCTGCAATTGCCAGTTACCCGGCACCTCAATATCACCAAAACCGGTTTGCGCTGCGTCCGCAGGCTCGTACCAGCGATCAGAGACGTCCATCGGGCTCGCAAACAATTTGAACTTCCACTGACCGTTAAGACTGAAGACAGAATCGCTAGGTCTATCCAGCTTTGCATCCTGTTCTGCTCGCCAGCTTGCCAAGGGCGCGTGGCTGTTAAGCCGATTTTGAGAGGTGATTTCTGGCGTCTGCCACGCCTTTTGTTCTTTGAAGTTCATAGCCCTTCTCTTTTAAATTCTACCAAACCGATGATTAGATCAGGCTAACGCCGGCACTGGGACTCGCCGGATAGATCGTTGCCTTCAAACCGGTAAGATGCTCATATTTAGCTTCGACGGCATCAGCAACATCTGACGCCCGATCATGTGGTACCAATGCCACCACACACCCTCCAAAACCACCACCCGTCATCCTTACACCGCCTGATTCACCTATGACCGATGCCACGATGCTCACCAGTTGATCGATGGCAGGAATCGTAATTTCAAACAGCGATTTCATTGACTCATGACTTTGTGCCATCAGTCGACTGATTTCCACACAGTCGCCCTTATTCAAAGCGCTGACCATCGACAACACGCGTCGATTCTCACCGATCACGTGTTCAGCTCTCTTAAGGGCCGTTGAGTCCAGCCCAGCTTTTCCTGACTGCAGTTTCTCTTCATCAAGATAACGCAAACTAGGCACATCAAAATGGCTGGCCACTGTCTCACATTGTGCTCTTCGCTGGTTGTATTCGCTGTCAACTAGACCTCGCCGAACGTTGGAGTTAACAATGACAATTGACAGCTCGTCGGGCATCACGACTGGTGTCAATTGATAGTCCTGACAATCGATCAGTAACGCGTGACCGTCAACACCACTCGAAGATATAAGCTGATCCATGATACCGCAGGCACAACCAACGAAGTTATTCTCCGCAGCTTGACCGATCTGCGCGATCGTCAATCGATCAAGTTGAAGATCTTTACTCTGCGTTTCACTGATAGATCCGTTTGCCGCTGCGACTAGCGCGACTGTCACCGCAACTTCCAGCGCAGCAGAAGAACTGAGCCCAGCGCCCTGAGGCACGTTTCCCGTCACGGCGATATTGCAACCCTGCACAGGGTAGCCGCGCAGCTTAAGTTCCCTGACGACCCCGCGAATATAATTGCTCCACATTTGGTCAGGGTGAAATTTGATTTCTTCATCGAGGCTAAATGCATCCGTTTCATCAGACCAGTCAAGCGCCAGAACCTGTATCTGTCTGTCGTCTCGCTTCATCACGGCAACAAGCGTGCAATAATCGATTGCGCAAGGTAGAACAAAACCCTCGTTGTAGTCCGTGTGCTCACCAATCAGGTTAACCCGCCCTGGTGCTTTGATAATTTTTTCCGGTTCGCGACCAAAATGGGCGCTAAACTTTTTTCTCAGCTGCTCAGATTTCATGTGTTAGTTTTATAATGGGTTTCCGGTTGTGTTCGTAGTCTTTCCGCTGCTTGCTCCGGGGTCATATCTCTTTGGGCTTCAGCGAGCATTTCATAGCCCACCATAAATTTTCGGATAGTCGCAGATCTTAACAACGGCGGATAGAAATGTGCGTGCAATTGCCAGTGATCCGTTGCTTTCGCTTCGGTTTCGCCAATGCTGTTGGGCGCACAATGCCAACCCATGCTGTAGGGGAAAGAAGCCTGAAACAGGTTGTCATACTTGATCGTCAACAACTGAATAATTCCTGCGAGGCTATCTTTTTCTTCACTTGTTAACGCAGCAAAAACATCTACGCTTCGCCTCGGCAGTAATAGTGTTTCGAAGGGCCAAGTTGCCCAGTAGGGAACCACAACAACCCAATGGGCATTTTTTAAAACGACACGCTCATTGAGTAAAATCTCGCGTTGGCTGTATTCAAGTAACAGGTTCTTACCCTTGTCTTGCATGAAAGCTTTCTGCCGCTCATCCTCCCTTGCCACAAGCGTTGGCACCGCATCGCTCGCCCATAACTGACCATGGGGATGAGGGTTGGAACAACCATTAATCGCCCCCTTATTCTCAAAAACCTGAACCCAGCGGTACGTCTTACCTAACGCCTCATAAAGCGCCGCCCAAACATCAACGATACTTCTTATCATTTCTACCGACATTTCCGGCAACGTGAGATCGTGCCTTTCGGAGAAGCAAATCACCTTACTGACACCGCTCACTGACATTCGCTGAAAAAGCGCATCGTTTTCTTCGTCGCACGCGTCCACGTCTTCCAGCAACGCTGGAAAATCATTATCGAAGACAAAGGGGCCGCGATAGGTTGGGTTGATTTCACCATTTACCCGCACGTTACCGGAACAGAGATAACAATCCGCATCATGCTCAGGCAACTCAACACGCGTTGATTCTTCGACTTGTCCCTGCCAGGGTCTCGTTGCGCGCTGAGGAGAGACAAGTATCCATTCACCGCTCAGTGGATTGAACCGCCGATGGGGCACATTATTCTCAATCTGTTTCTCAATACCGTTTTTCATTGATAAATACTGACTTAGTCATCTCTTATGGGCGCGTGAACTGTCGCCTATTGTGCAGCCCACGGTCAAGATTGTTTGATACAATTCCAATATGATTTTAACCTACCGAGAAGTTGTGTACCCGTAACTTTCACCTTTCGAGCAGAACAACGCACTTTTTATGACAAATAACGCGACGCCCTTCGGCACGACAGCAGATGGCAAGCAGGCGTCACTGGTGACACTCACCAACGCAGCGGGCTTAGAGGCAAGTTTTAGCGACTACGGCGCAACCTGGGTGTCGATGATCACGCCGGATCGTGCGCATCAGCTTGCCGATGTGTTAATTGGTTTTGATGATGTGACAGGATATGAAACGCAACCTTTCATTTCTAGCGTGGTGGGCAGATATGCCAATCGAATATCTCAGGGACGTTTCACGCTTGACGGCATTCAGTACCAATTAGATCGAAATGAAGAAGCGCACCATCTGCACGGGGGAGTAGATAACCTCTCGGTGAAAATGTGGCATTGGCAGAAAGATTCGGCACAGAACCGGGTCAAATTTACCTGTGAGTCCCCAGAGGGTGAATGCGGTTATCCAGGTCATGTGAAATTTAACGTGACCTACCAGCTTACCGATGCAAATGAGATGGTCATCAAGTATGGCGCTACAACTGATAGACCAACGCATGTCAATCTGACGAACCATGCTTATTTTAATCTTGGCAGTACTACCAACATTCACCAACACAAGCTACGACTGGATGTCGACCGTTACACGCCTGTAAACCAGTTCCTCATTCCTACTGGGCAGATCTCTCCCATACCGGACTCTCTCGATTTCAGTGCACTCACTGAGATTGGCGTAAAAATACGCCATCGAGAAAGCCTCGGCGAAAATGGATTAGATCACAATCTAATTTTCTCGGACTACAACCGTCGCCTGCAAACTCAGGGGCAGCTCGTTGACCCGGTAAGTGGCAGGACGCTGACGCTGGCAACCAGCGAGCCCGCTATTCAAATATACACAGCCAATCATTTTGATGGCATCATCGGCAAAAAAAATAGCATCTATGCACAGCACGCTGGGCTATGTCTGGAGACCCAGCACTACCCAGATTCTCCGAACCAACCGACATTCCCATCAACGTTACTGAAACCGGGAGAAATTTTCGAATCAACGACCGTTTTTCGGTTCGGTGTTATCGAATAGTCCGCTAATTTATTGCCTAAATTTGCCGCTGGTACTGGCACACAGTGACTAAATTCATTTACAGTTGGCTGCAGGGGCACAGGTGCGCCCATCGTCTAACATTTATTAAATTGCGAAAAATGGACACTCTCTTATGGCATACCCCTTATCTGGCCTTAAAGTTTTGGATCTTTCACGCGTACTTGCAGGCCCCTTTGCTGGACGAATGTTGAGCGACCTGGGCGCAGATGTAGTCAAGGTCGAGCCACCAGACGGCGACATCACCCGATACTGGGGAAAAGATATTTCGGGCCTGCCTGGATACTATCATCAACAAAATGCCGGTAAGCGAAACATATGTATTGATCTACGTGCTGAAGGTGCTAGCGATCTGATTAAAAAGATGGTGCTTGAAGCTGACATTCTGATCGAAAATTACCGACCCGACGTTATGCCTAGACTAGGCATCGGCTATGAAGCATTGAAAGAAGTGAATCCTCGCCTCATCATGCTTTCTATCTCAGGATTCGGACACGATGGGCCTGAATCACGTCGAGCAGCCTATGCACCAGTCGTTCATGCGGAATCCGGACTACTCTATCGCATGCATGAACGCTCGGGGCTGCCCTATCATGACCTGCCACTATCAGTCGCCGACACAAATGCATCGTTACATGGTCTGGTTGGTCTGCTCTCTGCAGTCATCATGCGCAACTCGACAGGACTCGGTCAGCATATTGATATCGCGATGATAGACGCAACCCTCGCAACCGATGACCAGGTGCACTATGACCTCGAGGACGCGCATCCGACAGGACCGCTACCCAACGAAATATGGGATGCGCCGTTTGGTCCGGTTCTGATTTCTACTGACTTCAGAGTGCTCTTCCCGCTTCTGGTAAAACATCTTGGCGTTGTTGATCCTTCAAACAAGGACATGACACTGGAAGAAAAGATTGCTGCGCGTAGATCAACTGTCGACGCGTTTGTACAGACTCTAGATAGTCTGGAAAAACTGGACGAAGCGATGAAAACCATCAATATTGCCTGGGGTGAAATAAGAAATCCGGTTGATATTAGCAATCAGCCGACAATCGCTTCGCGAAACTCAATCGTCCAGATGGATGATCGCGAGGGCGGCACCAGACCTATCACCCAGTCGCCTTACCGTTTCTCAAATGCCGAGAGCGGTGTTCGTGGCCCCGCGCCACATCGCGGTGAACATAATGTAGAGATATTGTCAGATTGGCTAGGCTTGTCACCGGCAGAAATTTCGTCGCTTCAAACGGAAGATGTCATTTTGTTTGATGCAGACTGGAAGCATCACTAACAACTTAAATCAAGCCATCGACCGCGAGCTACACTAAGCGGTCTTTTCAAGGAGTTTTGCTGGCAAACGTTGCTCTTCGGCGAATGTTTTTGAGTAGCGAGTGTCAGTTGCCCTCACCTCCGATGACCAGTCTCGCCACATATCCTGCTGAGGCGGGTCAAGACGCAAAAGATCTAAATCCTTTCGATTAAAGTCATGCAAAACCGCTTGACGGATCACCTGACTGTAATTGTGTCCTGCCATATGCGCCAAGCGATGATGCCATAGAACGACATCCCCCTGCTGACCCCAACAATCTACCGAAGGTGTGTCAGACATAATTGCTTCGAGTTCTCGCAAATACTCCGGCGTATGAACAATTCCCTTGTGACTGGGCATATGCTCATAAAACGGCACTCTTGGCTGATCGTATTGCATCTGACAAGTTGGATACAAACGCCGGTGAGAACCTGGCCAAATTCTGAAGGCACCACCATCTGGTGGCACATCATCGATTAAGCCTACTATACCAAGACAAAACGGATGACCATCAGTATGACTGGATTCTGGTTCTCTTGGTCTGTCACCATAGGGGAGCGTACAGTAGATACCACGCACACCTTCGTTCACTGCTGGATCAACGGGACCACCGGGCCAAGCAGGACCATCACTCCCCATAGGTTTACCGCCTACAATGGGCGGTTCAATCAAACCCTCTCCTAACAATTGTTCTGCCACTTCGATCAGATCCTTCGTGTAAACCAGATCGACTAGCCACTGCTCTGTACCAAACTGCCGAATTTGCCAACGGAAATCTTTGCGCATATGGAGCGCATCGTCCTGAACATCATCATCCGCAAAAGGACCAATATGAGTTGCTGGGTCGTCGCGCTTCAATCGACAATTTTCCGGCAGCTCTGCCCACATGCGATCTTGAGCACCGGCACAACTTTGAACGTCGAGCGCATTTTTTAATATCAGATATCCGTTATCCTTAAAAAAAGCGATTTGTTCCCGTGTTAGTTTCAATTTAATTCTCAGCCTCTGTGAGTCTTACTAAATTTTAACCGCTTTATTCCAGCACGAACAAGAAATGCCGTGCAAAGTTTTTGTGTAAGAAGCAACGTAAACCTCAATTTCTCCAGGCGGCAAACGGGACTCAAAGACTCAGGTCGGCAAGCAACCCGTGGTTAGACGACCACTAATTCGCAAGCGCCACATATTGTTTATCCAACTTTTTCAGCTGCTTCTTCGAGACACCACCCAAGGAATTCAATGCATGTCGCACGCGGGCGCGGGTCATATCCGGGCCCAGAAGACTCATCGAGTCGAAAAGTGGAGGCGAAACAGGTTTACCTGATATGGCAATAAACATGGGCGCAAGCACGTCTCTTATTTTGTAGTCGAGTTGCTCTGCTAACTGCACAAATAATTGGTTGAGACTTTCAGCGGACCAGTCTCTTTGCGCCTCCAATCTCCAGAGCGCAAACTGAAGTACCAGTTTGACTTGATCGGGCTCAAGATTTTTAACCCCATCGAAAGACGACTCGTCCAACGCCAACATGCCGTCAAATAGAAAGGTCGAAATAGGCGCCACCTCAGAGAAAACATCAACCCGCTCCTTAATCAGCGGTATCACCTGCAATAAAGTCTCACGATTAAACGACCATTCAATCAGCTTGTCGGCCAGTTGATCATCGGACAACTCTTCTCGAAGCCAACGACCGTTTAACCATTTGAGCTTCTCCATATCAAATACGGGTGCTCCAAGAGAGATACGGTTGATGTCAAATTGGTTAACCATTTGCTCGAGAGAGAACTTTTCCTCTCCATCAGGCATGCTCCAGCCCAACATACCCAGATAGTTAACCAGAGCCTCGGGTAAGAAACCCATGTCTTTGTAAAAATTGATGCTAGTTGGATTTTTTCGCTTGCTTAACTTGCTTTTATCCGGATTTCTGAGCAAGGGCATGTGAACCAGTTCTGGCATTGGCCAGCCGAAATACTTGTACAACAGGATGTGTTTAGGCGCGGAATTGATCCACTCTTCACCGCGGATAATGTGTGAAATTTCCATTAAATGGTCATCAACGACAACCGCCAGATGATAGGTTGGGTTGCCATCAGTTTTCATCAACACTTGCATGTCAATCTGAGACCAATCAATTTCAATTTCCCCACGAAGCTTGTCCTGAACTAAACAGGTTCCTTCTTCGGGCACCTTCATGCGAACAACGTGTGGCGTATTGCCGTCGAGACGTGATTTTACTTCTTCAGCCGACAAGGACATACAATGTCCGTCATATCTCGCCGTTTTTCCCGCTTTCATTTGCTCGGCTCTCATCTCTGTTAGCCGCTCCGGCGTGCAGAAACAGTGGAAAGCATCACCCTGCGCTATCAACTGCGCCGCATAGGGTCCGTACAAGTGTTTACGGTCGCTCTGACGATAGGGCCCGTGTGGTCCGCCGCAGTCCGGCCCTTCATCCCAGTCTAAGCCCAACCATTTCAGAGAATCCAGAATCACAGCTTCAGACTCCGCGGTACTTCTAACCGCATCGGTGTCCTCGATGCGCAACACGAACTCACCACCGTGCTTGTGAGCTAAAGCTCGACAAAACAACGCCATATAGGCTGTTCCCACATGTGGATCGCCAGTCGGTGATGGCGCTACTCTTGTTCGTACTTTCATCTGTTTTCCAATTTGTTCAATTTCCAGTTGTCCCATTCAGAACAACTCAGCATGGCACCTGCCCGTTTTGTTCGATGATTCAGATCCAGCGATATTCTGCCTTTAGGGTGGCGCCACAAATGTTACACTATTCGACATCGAAGATTAATCAATCGACCAGGATATGTCGCAACAATCTACAACAGCAAGATTAGAAACTCCTCATACGGAGGAGCCCAGCTCACCAGATAGAACGATTAGCGTAGCGCCTATGATGGGGGCAACTGATCGACACTGCCGCTACCTTCTAAGACTCATTTCACCCAAGGCGTTACTTTACTCCGAGATGATCGTTACCGGCGCCCTGCTCCACGGTAAGGAAAAAGCAGCACACTTTCTTGAACATAGCGCCGACGAACCCGTCGCCTTACAACTCGGCGGCTCTGATCCGCAGGCATTGGCTGAGTGCGCAAAACTGGTGGAATCTGCCGGTTATCAAGAGGTCAATCTGAATGTAGGCTGTCCTAGTGACAGAGTTCAGGTCGGTGGCATAGGCGCATGTCTGATGCGCGAACCGGAATTAGTTGGTGAATGTGTATCTGCGATGCAGCACTCAACTAATCTGCCAGTTACCGTGAAATGCAGAATCGGTACGCAAATGAAGCATGGCGGTGCTCTAGAGCAACCAGAGGACTACGACAACTTCAGAGCGTTTGTTCGAATAGTTAGAGCCGCAGGTTGTCGGGTTTTTATCGTGCATGCTCGAAAAGCCATTCTTGGTGGACTTTCACCGAAAGAAAATCGAGAAATACCACCGTTGAAATATGACTTTGTTTACCAGATCAAACAAGAATTTCCGGATTGCCAGTTTTTACTTAACGGAGGCATCAAGAATGAGACTGACGCAGTGGCACTGCTAGCAAAAACTGACGGCGTTATGTTGGGCCGAACGCCTTACAGCGACCCTTTTATGCTCGCGCGCATCGATCAACTCATGGCAACGCCCACCTCTGAGCCTGTAGACACAATTATTGAAAGAAACAAAATACTTGATATCTATCTCGACTACATGGAGCAGCAGCTATCCCGGGGTGTCGCCTTGAAACACATGGCAAAACATTTGCTTGGTTTCTATAGCGGACATCGGGGCGCGAGAAGCTTCCGAAGGCATTTGAGTAGCCACATGTTTAACGATGATGCTGGGCTGGACTTGATTACAGAGAGCGTTACACTGGCAGGCCTAGATCAGAATTAAGTAAACTTCCCCATCTACATGAAAGTTAGAAACCAGCCATGCTAAAAGACATTAAAAAATTCTTTTCCGAGAACCTTGACCCCGAAAGTTCAACCGATACAAAACATACCATTGAGTATGCAACCGCCGCTTTGCTAATTGAGCTCGCCAAGGCCGATTTTGAAGAGGACCAGGTTGAACGTACGCTGATCATTGCGATGCTACGCGATACGTTCGACTTATCACAAAAAGAAATTGACGAACTCGTATCGTTTGCCGAAACCGGTTCAGAGGAAGCAAACGACTTGTTTCAGTTTACCCAATTGGTTAACCAACATTACTCGCACACCGATAAAATTACGCTGGTTGAGAATCTGTGGCTGGTTGCTTTTGCTGATGGCAGGTTGGACAAGTACGAGGAACAGTTCATCAGGAAAGTGTCAGGCTTGCTTCATCTCGCTCATTCAGAATTCATCAAGAGCAAACTCAGAGCCAAAGATAAAGCTCAGCAACCGTGAGCATACCTTGGCGGTTTGGCATCCGCTTGACCTGAAAGCGCCGATTTTTCCTTTTCGAGCGCCTCAACCAAGTCTTTGAATTGCATTTCATTGCTTTTGTTCAATCCCATCAAAACCCTGTGAGCTTCAAGCACCTGTTCTCGAAGCTCAGGCTCGCTCACCACCGATGTTGGTAACTCACCCATTTGCTCGCAACACAAATCAGTGTCTTCGACAATCAAAAACACACGCTCAAAGCCCATGCTATGCAGAATACGCGTGACATCGACGTTGGTCGAAACAATGGTAGGCAAAACTTTCAGAAATTCTTGGGAGCGCAAAGAGATTTTCGCTAACAAACCCAAACTGGTGCTATCGATACCAATCGCTTCAGTCAAATCAATAATAATCGACTTTAGCTCCGTATCTTCGCCAATGCTTTCCAGGTACCTTGATATCGTCGGGCCTAGCGTGACACGAACATCACCCGAAAGTTTAAGAACCTGAACATTCTCTACTTGCGCAAATAGTATAGTACCCATATTTCTGTTGGATCCTCGCTACTCAACGTCCACTAGACGTTATTGTAAAAATTGCAATATCATCAGGCGCATTCCGCGCACCGTCTATACCCAGTTCTTTTGCTAGTGAGTCAACGTCTCGCTTACCGGATTTCACCAGTAACTGCAGACGTTCTTCCTTATCTTTTATGGTTGGCTGATCCATTGTTTCCAACACGCCGTCCGAAAACATGACAATGGTATACTCGTTAGGCAGATGCAGACTTTTGCTTTGATAATCTGGAGATTGATAAATTCCCAGTGGCAAACTGCCGAACTCCAGATAATCCAAAGATTGATCTGCCATCAAAATAGGGGCCGGAAAATGTGCCGCGTTACTGAAATGTAGCTCATTGTTTTTTGGGTCAAGAATGCCAAGGAACATGGTCACGTGCTGGTCAATATCAAAATTTCGCAGGGCACTATTCAGCGCTTCCAGCACGCTTGACGGATGTTCCAGCACTTTTTTCTCAATATCCGTCATCAAACCCGCGCAAATGCCTTTGACCAATACAGATACAAGCGCACCTGCCGCACCATGGCCAGAAACATCCGCGATGTAAAAAACGACTCGGCCATCACTTAGCTCAACAAACTCAATAGAATCGCCACTCAATATCAGCGAGGGAAGTATGCGATAGTCGAAAGAAAGCTTTCCGATTTTAGCGCCAGAGGATGGTAATAGATTTTGCTGAACACGTTGTCCCGCGAATTGATCACGTTCAACTAAGTCCATCCCTTTATCCTCGGCAGTTAGCGTCACGCGACCACCATAGCTTCGGAGCCAAAGCGAAAATTCTGAAACAGAGACAAAAGAGACTGGTGAAGTAGACCGAAAAAAGACAGATGTTGTGGGAGCGAATCTTGTCGGGGCGAATCATGTAGGGGTAGAAAGGCAAGGGCTGTGAACTCAACTTCACGACCCAGGAATCTGGATAACAGCAGGCGATAATGCTCGACACCCGGCTTCCACTCTAATATTGCGGTTACTCGCTCACCGAAGGAACGATAATCGCTTCTCCCCACATGCATTGGCAGCACTCGCTAGGAAAACAATACATACAAATTCGCGGAGGACTTTAACTCTAAAAACCAACGTTTACAAGCATTTACGACGATCAACTAGAGAGATTTATCACGTTCTTATAAAACCCATCCTCAAATGCATCGTCAACATTACCCTCTTTTACCAGGTATCCTCCTCGATGGGGATAGGCTTCTCGGTAGCATAATTCTTTATCGCCAAAAACAACCGTTTCTTCTGTCAGAAGATCACTACGATTGACCACGGCATCGATCCATCTCTTCGAATCAAACAACTTTATCCCATGCTTTTTGAAGTCGCTTTTCCGAAATGGGTAGTTTTGTACCTAGTTGCTGCGCAAACAAGGAAACACGAAGCTCTTCTATCATCCAGCGAAACTCGATAACCTGTTCAGACGGCGAGCTACCACCCTCTTTATCAATCACTGATCGGTACATAGACCAATATCGCGCGATAATACTCGTTGCTGACACATCTCTGTCCCTGGATTGTCCAAGCTTACTTATTCTTTGGAGAATGCCCTGCAGATACCTTGGAAATTGCTCTAACCATTCCAGTGTTGTAGATCGCAAAAAATCTTGACCCAACATTTCATCTAATTGGCGCCTCATATCTGTAATCGCGTATTGCGTTGTCTCGGTCTTGCGTTCCGCTAACTGCTTTTCTATCTCAAGGGACAACTGTAATATCTTAGCTATCAGTCCCGCTAAACGGTTCATTGTTTCAACCAAACGTTTTTTTTCATCCAGCCTTTTGGCGAACTGCTGTTCACTCCTCACTTCGGGCATCTTCTCTACAAAGACGAAGCGGAATATTGATGCCACCAGCGCGTCTAGTAACTGCGCCCGAGACCCTCTGGTGGCATAGAAAAGCGCGAATTTTTCAAATCCGGGGATGCTCTTCTCGATGTATTTTTTTTGATCTTTCAACGTGAGCATGTAGAGTCTGAGCATACCGGTTTCGGACAGCCTCTGTGCCTGACTTTTGTTGTCGATGATTTCTAGCGCAACACTATCAAGATGATCAACAATCGCAGGATAGCCTTTCAGCTTAACCTTTCCTCTCACCAGGTCCACAGTCTCGGGGACCGTACCAAAAACCCAGGAAACAGCGCCTGCGACTTCTAGGTCATGACGATCTCTTTCATTGAATACAGATGCAGCTTGTGCGGCGTATTCCTTCTGCAGGTCTACCAAGTTTCGACCGCGGCCCAGCACCTCGCCCTTTTCACCAACGACCTTGATGTTCATTCTTAAATGCTGACTGAGTGCATTTGCATCAAATGCTGACGGATCTACCTTAATGCCCGAAACCCTGAAAAGCTTTTCCGCAAGAACAATCGCGAGTGACCTGCCATCGTATTCAAGCAACGGTAATACTTTCGCAAGATAATCAGGTGCCGGTACGAAGTTTTTACGAATAGCTTTCGGTAACGATTTCATCAGCGCCAGGCTTTTTTCCTTTAGCAGCCCTGGGATCAACCAGTCTAATTGCTCCGATGAAACATCTCTCAGCAAAGACACTGGCACATTCAAACTAACACCATCGTCCTCGTGTTGAGGATCAAAATGATAATTGAGCTTCAATTTTGTGTCGGCTAGCGCCATCTCATCGGGAAATTCTAAAGCAGAAATTGCAGGTCGCTGTTGCATTAAATCATCATGCTTTAAGAACAAAAGCTTTGGCTGTTTTGCTTCGACTTGTTTTCGCCAATGGTCAAGCAGAACGAGATTACAAATGCCTTCAGGAATACGTTCATCGTAGAAACGATAGAGCGTGTGATCATCCACGAGAATATCTCGCCTGCGAGATTTCGATTCGAGTTTTTCAATTTCATCAATCAGCTTACAATTATGACGGTAGAAACCTGCTCTAGAATTGAGCTTCTGTTCCACCAACCCCTGCTGGATAAACAACTGACGCGCTTTTACAGGGTCAATGCTGCCGTAATCAACGAGTCTCTTTTTGATGATCGTAATACCGTATAACATCACCTCTTCAGAGGCTAAAATCTGGGATCGTTTCGCGGAAAAGTGAGCCTGCTGATGGTGCCGTTTAACGAGGTGCAGCGCCAGGGGTTCGACCCATTGACTGTCTATCTGCGCGACAGTGCGGGCGAACAGTCTAGTCGTTTCAACAAGCTCCGCGGACACAACCCACTTGGGTTTGCGTTTAAACTGCGAAGAACCCGGAAAGATAAAGTGCTTTCTGTTACGCGCACCGAGGTACTCTGTCTCACTGACCTTCTCACCGATGTTACCCAACAACCCTGTTAGCAGCGCCTGGTGCACAACCTCGTAATCAGCGGCTGTCGAATTTTGCTTTAGTTTCATCTCGCGACTCATCAGCAGAAGTTGACGATGGTTCTCTCGCCATTCCCTCATGCGCATAAACGACAGAAAGTGGGTTTTGCAGAATTTTCTGAGCTGACTCTGTTTGAGCGTCTGACGTTGTTCCTCATAAAAGTGCCAAAGGTTTACGAAAGCTAAAAAATCAGACTGCTCATGCCAGTGCTCCCGGTGTTTCTGGTCCGCTGCCTGCTGTTTGTCATGGGGTCGCTCTCTTGGGTCCTGCGCAGCCATTGCGCTTACAATTATCAGCACTTCATTGAGACAATTGAGCTTACCCGCCGCCAGCAGCATACGCGCAAGTCGAAGATCAATCGGAAACCTGGTCATATCTCTTCCGATTCGAGAGATATTCTTCCGGTCATCCACTGCCTGAAGCTCAAACAGAAGCTGGTAACCGTCATTAATTTGTCTTTGCTCTGGACGCTCAATAAAGGGGAACTGATTAATGTTACCCAGTTTTAAATTGAGCATTTGCAGGATCACGGCAGCCAGATTTGTCCGCAGTATCTCTGGTGTCGTGAACTCAGGTCTGGAAAGAAAATCTTCTTCTGAATACAACCGAAAGCAAACCCCATGACTCACCCGGCCGCAACGACCCTTACGCTGATTTGCACTCGCCTGAGAGATTGGTTCAATCGGTAATTGTTGCACCTTGGAGCGAACGCTGTACCTCGAAATTCGAGCAGTGCCAGGGTCTATCACATACCGAATACCCGGCACGGTCAGCGACGTCTCTGCGACATTAGTCGCTAACACGATTCTTCGACCTGCGTGCGTCTGAAACACGCGATTTTGCTCGGCGACACTAAGCCTTGAATACAAGGGAAGCACCTCGGTGCTGCGGAGGTCAGATTTTCTTATCTCTTGTGCGACGTCTCTTATTTCTCGTTCACCGGCGAGGAAAACCAGCACATCACCTGGCGATTTTGCACCACGCTCTAGCTGTTCGATCTCGTGCAACGTGTCTAGGATTCCCTGGTTTAACACCTCATCGCTGTCGTTATCCTTCGAACCTGTGTCCGCCGGCCGGTAATGCACATCGACAGGAAAAGTACGTCCTGACACCTCGATAACCGGCGCCCCGCTAAAATGCTTAGAGAATCTCTCGACATCAATTGTCGCCGAGGTGATGATGAGTTTTAAATCGGGTCTTCTCGGTAATATACGTTTCAGATAGCCCAGCAGAAAGTCGATGTTAAGACTTCGCTCGTGCGCTTCATCAATAATGATAGTGTCGTAGTTTTCCAAAAATTTGTCAGTTCGAGTTTCAGCCAGCAAAATACCGTCTGTCATCACCTTTACGTTCGACTCTTCGGATGACTGGTCTGTAAATCTCACCTGATAACCCACAGCCTTACCGAGAGGTACATCTAGCTCTTCAGCAATGCGATGCGCCACAGTTCTGGCAGCAACTCTTCTCGGTTGTGTATGTCCAATCGTTCCAAAAACGCCCCGTCCAAGAGACAAACAGATTTTGGGCAGCTGAGTGGTTTTTCCTGAACCAGTCTCCCCGGCAACGATAATGACCTGATTGTCAGCAATGGCGGTTTGAAGCGTTTCAAGTCGTTGACTCACGGGAAGCGCTTCTGGAAAAGATGGCGTCGGTAGCAGTGCCTTTCGTCTTTCAGCCAGAGCCATAGACTTCGACATCACCCCGTCAGCTTTGGATGGGCTTTTCTTGAGGGGTGCGCGTCCGCCCTTAAATTTTTGACGCAGGCGATGGCGATCCTTGATCATGCAAAGATCTATAGATTCATGAATGTTTTGATTTATATCGTTTTTCACTAGCAATAATACTTGAATAGAATCCGGTCGCGAACCTGCCAAGCAGTTTCAAGCGATTTTACTCGCCCATTTCCTTCGTCTGTTTTACCTTCTTTTCTAGGCTTTGCTGGTTAGTACCCAGCTATCCCTCCATCAGGCTGTCGACGATCAACACCACCCTCAAGCACGTCAGCTTCACGGTTTACCATAATCACCTCTGCAGAACCCTGATTTGATCTGACCTCGAGCTCATGTCCCATCGACTTGAGGCCATTCAACGAATCCATTGAAAAGGTTTGCTTCTCGTATCGAAGTACATCAGGTAACCACTGGTGATGAATCCTTCCAGCGTCAACGGCGGCCTGCGCATTCATACCGTGATCGACCACATTCAGAATGACCTGCATGACGGTGTTTATGATTGTTCTGCCTCCGGGAGTACCCACAGTCATGAAAAGCTCACCATCTTTTGCAACGATGGTCGGTGTCATACTTGAAAGCATACGTTTACCAGGCTTGGCGAGATTCGCCGGAGTGCCGATCAGCCCTTGGGCATTTGTCAAACCGGGACCAGCATTAAAGTCGCCCATCTCGTTGTTCAGCAGAAACCCGCCACCCGGCACAACAATACCCGAGCCATATCCGTACTCAAGCGTATAAGTGAGCGATACGGCATTTCTATCTTTATCTACCACGGTGAAATGGGTTGTTTCAGGACTTTCCTTGGGCAGTACAATCGCATTCGCATCTGATTTGGACGCCTTATTTTGGTCGATTGTCTTCCTCAACTGCTCCGCATAAGTCTTTGAGATCAAGCGATCAATAGGCATGTCTGTATTAAAATCCGGATCACCGATAAACCTGGCTCTGTCAGCATAGGCACGACGCATCGACTCGGTCAT